>DATFDJ010000222.1:0-3674 GCA_035252115.1 Nitrospira sp.
TCGCTTTAATCGTGACCGTCGTAAAGAGCACGAGGACGGCGCCCATGAAGAGTTGCATGGCCACGCGCCCGCGCGCCAAGTAAGAGGTGATGCCGCCAAAGGCAAGGCAGATCATCCCGAGCCGCATCAAGCTTTCATAGCCGGCCCCCGTCATCAACACGATGCTCGTGAAGATATCGAAGAGGACATCGCCGTTCCCAAATGAATACACCGTAAAATTCATTCGCCGGCTCCCTTACTTCGCTTGGGTGTCCTTGCCCTTCTTCGGCACATTCTGGTTCTTCTTCATGACGTTGATGTACTTCTGGGTGTAATCCAATCCCGTCGTGATCGTCCCGAGCCGGGCTTGGAATAGCGTCCGTGCTGCGGTAATCGCATCCGCCGCTCGCTTCGCAAACTCGTCAAACGATGGGGTAAAATTTGGATGCGCCTGCCCCATCCAGACCAGCTGCTTGTTCGTCTCCTTATACGCCCACTCCATCCACAAGTACGCCATCTCGACACCCATCACTTCGGCAAGATCATTCCGGATAGTCTGCGCCAAATCCGGCGTGTGCGCATAATCGACCAACAGCCGATAAATGGGGACCGGACTGCGATTAATCAAATCCTGCTCCTCCGGCGAGAGCGCGACCCGCGTCACCTGCACTTTCTGCACGATGCTGTCGTAGACGGTTTCTGCCCGCGTCCGAAATCCGTCATAGGTGGTATCTGGCCCTTCGGCCGGGTTGAGACACAGCGTGGGCTCGTCACAGCTGTAGACCTCGATGGAATCGACCCCGGCGCGTGGGACCACGAGATCCTCGAGGCGGATCACCGGCGGATAGTAGCTCGGCACGCCCGTATCATTGACGACCACCGTCCCCAACACGCTCATGATCATGCGCGCATCATCGGAACTCCATCCGGAATTGGTCAGCGACTGGTAAACGAGGTTGCCCCGGATATCATCAGGGGTGCCTGCAAGCGCCGTGGCCGCATCCGCCGGCGATTGGTTTTTCACCGTGTCCCGATCAGCAAAGTAATCGGTAATCGTCCCGGCCCGTTCTTTCGCTTTTTGCCATGCATCAGCTGGCAAATTTGTCACCGCGTCGACCATATTCGGCTGGCTCTTGATGTACTTCGCAAACTCCTGCCCGGCCTGACAGGGATTCAGGCGTCCCGCGGAGTTGATCATCCGAGCCGCCGCTTCCAACTTCGAAATGATATTTTCACAAGGCTGACAAAGCTCCATGAGGGCCAGTTGAAAGGCGAAGCCCGCCACCCCCGCCGTTCCCATCTGCTGGAGTAAATCCGTAAACCGCGAGAGCGACGGAAACGAAATCGACCCCAGATAGAGGTCGATGCCCTGGCAGCCGGCCTTGAACCGTGGCGGTGCCACGCTCACGAGATTGAACGTCTGATTCGGCACCCGCATCGACAGGCTGCCGCCCATCAGCGAGCCTTGCGCCTGACTGTTGTAGGCGCCAGGTCGTGTGGCAGCTGCCGTGCCCCAGCCATTGAACATGGATTGTAGTGAGGTATTGATATCCGCCATCGCCATCGACGGCAGACTCACGATCGCGCTCAACCAAATTGCGCACGCCAGGACCCGATGCGTCATCCCCACTCCTTGGCTAAGATTTCCCCGTACCTCTCTTAAGCTGATACCGCTGTTTGAGAATCATCACCATCCGATCGTGCAGCTCTTGCACCGTCAACACGCCCGCCCCGATCGGGACTAAGAACTGTTCTTCCGGAATCGCCATATAGATGACGGGGACTTTATTCACCCCGATCTGATCACCCATCCCATTATCCATTTCAGAATCCGGCCACTCGACGAGCGACCGTCCGTCCCGCGTCACCGGTTTCACGGAAATGCCATACGTGTCCGCAAACACTTTGAGGAGTTGCGACTGCTTCTGGCAGAACGGACAGGTCGAGGTATAGAAGAAGAACAAGCCCATGCGATCCCGCATCGAGGTCAAGAGCTGCTCTTCCTCCACCTTCTTCTGTTCCGCATAGATCTCATGCCCGACGATTGAAGAGGGATTCCCCGCCGTAAAATCGAGCTCCGGATGCGTCCACACCACGGTCTGCCACATATCCGTAAACCGCTGAGACCGATTAAACGTCTCCTTGTGGACCCGCAGATACGCCAGCAAATTACTCTCGGTTTGTTGATCCAATGCCGCTTCCCGTTTGGCCGTCAGGAGGACCTTGAGCCAGGCCGCGGGGAGTGCCTGCAGATCGATTTTCTCGACCGGTAATTGCTTCAGCGCTTCCTTGAGCGCCACCGCGTCCTTAAACTGCTCAGGCTGCAACGGCATCGCCGGGGTCTGGGGCAGTTGTTGCGGCAAGATCATGTCCACATCCGGCAGGGGATCTTGATAATAGTAGTAGCCCTTCCATTCGGACGGCGGCTCGATGGGTTGAAACAGCCGGTCAAAATCGGCCGAGGCGGCCGTGGGCAGGAGCACACTCAGTCCCCACAGCAACACACTGCATCGCCGACTCATCTCCAGGCTCCTTTCGTCTCTGCGATCGACCCTCGTTCCGTTCTGCTCACAGCAGGCAACAGCGCTGGAGCTTCCAGAGGAGAAAGACGAAGTCGTCCCCGTCCACCGGATACGTTTTCGCAAGCCCCCACCGCAGTTGCGTGCGTCCTAAGGGCGAGCAGCACGGCTCTCCGGGCAGCGAAAAGCTGGGAATGGGATAGAGCAATTGGAATTTGTACTGCGTCTTGACGAGGAGGAACGTCGGCACGTCGAAACAAATGCCTGTTCCATCGATTTCCCAATCCGTTTCCGAGCCGATCCGCGCCAACTTGGCGAGCACGCGGACCATGACGAGCCCTGCCGGCTTCACTTGCCCGCTGTAGGACCCCGAGGTATAGCCGGACGGCGGATAGATATTGCCGAAGGAGCCGGCACACCAAAAGAGCGGATCGAGCGGATAGCTCACCGCGGCCGCCACCGAATCGACGGCACAGGCGGCCGTCGCAATGGGATTGGCGAAGAGAAAGCCTTCTGGAAACAGGGTCAGCGCAAACGCATCATCACTCCATGACGGATCCAGCTCGGACATATAGGCGATGTCCATCGCCGTCGGCATGGTGTCCGACGTACAGACATAGCTAAATCCTGTGCCCAGCAAGTACCACAGCGGAAAGATGATGAAGTGAACATGGTAATACGAGAATTTCAACGCTGGATCATCTTGAGCAACGTCCACCATGCCGCGATCGATGAACGTCGGATCCGTGCCGAGGTCGGTCCCGCCGAGACTGGGAAAGCATAAGGGATTGCGCACAACCTCGATGAGATCCGCCGGCATAAAGATGCCCATTGGGAGACCTGGCACACACAGAAAGGGCGTAAAACACTCGCAGCCGCACATTTGCGGCGGGTAATCCGCTGAGATCCCCGGTCCCAAGGCCGGCGCCACGGCATCTTCGTCGAGATTGAAGACGGTGACGCCAATCAAGCTCAGGGGAAACATGCATTCCCAACAGGTCCGCGAAAAGGTTTCACTCATGACGTTTGTCACTGGACAGTATGCCTCGGCCGTTGTTGACGCGAAGACCACCAGGCCGATGAGCAGGCAGACGACCATCAGGCCAGCCCGAAGCCGTGTCGGGCGCGACGCGACTCCCTCAACTAAATGGGATGTGGCGATGACGGGTGTCACAA
>DATFDJ010000223.1:0-9085 GCA_035252115.1 Nitrospira sp.
TGACATCGCTGGTATCGCTAGCCAGATAGAGAAACGGATGTCGAAAGCAGTGCTTTGAGTGATCGCGAGCTGCATACTGGGCGACAGCATCATGAACGTTCTGGTTCTTCTCATGTTTGACTTCCATGGCGACGATCGGCAGGCCATTTAAGAAGAAGAGAAAGTCGATTTCCTGATTGTGCTCCCCGAAATAGAAATGAGGACGGAAGGTGATGCGGTTCTCGTCGTATTTCTTTGCGCCGGCGCTTTCCTTCGACCGAGGCTTCGGATAGTAGAGCCGGAACTCCAGCCCGCGAACTTTCAAGCCCTGGCGGAAGGTCATCCAAAGCGGCGTGCGTTCCAGCTCCTTCCGCAATGCGCGGAATATTTCTTCCCGCGCATCCGTGCCGTACAGCTCGGCCAGTTTCTTGATCTGGTCGGCCTGGGTCGCCTTCAGAAAGGACCAGAGATGGTCTTCCGCGATGCAGTGCTCGGTATCGATAATATCGGATTGTTCGAGGACGGCGTAGTCGTGTACTCGGGTGAGAAACGCCGCGATGTGCTGCTGGAACGTCAGCTCCGGAGTTTTTTTGCGAGCCATGACCGCGTCGTCCGGTTCGGTGCAATGCGCCGCGCGGTCCGATAGCGGGCCGGCGTTTCCGCCACATGGTCAGTGGCCTCTTCGGGTTCGAGCACCACCCGCACGCGGGCATGCAGCTTCTGAGCGACTCGCCGCAGCATGCTAAGCGAATGTCCTTCGTAGGAGGGCGATTCGATGCGGCTGATTTGCTGCTGGGAGGTTTTGAGTTTGCGCGCGAGATCCTTTTGAGAGAGACCGGCCTTTTCGCGCAGCGCCGCAATCTGCAACGCCACATCCCACGCCTCACCCGCTCGCTTGAACCGCTCCGCAAAGTTCGGGTCCCGGAGTTGCTGTTCGAGATGTAGGTCAAAATTGGTTTTCTTCATCATGTCATTCTCTCCTGCCAGTCGCGCATGCGCTCCCGAGCGGTGTCGAGGTCGCGGGGCGCAATGCTCTGAGCTTTGTTGCGGATGCCGTGAACGGCGACGATGCGCCGGCCTTTCATAAAGAACCACAGCACCCGCGTGTTCAACTTGCCGACGTGGCGCAGTTCAAACAATCCGTCACCCAGCGCCTTGGTCAGCGGTTCGCGGTGAGCCTGTCGGCTTCGGAGCTTGGCCAAACCAGCGAAGACAGCTGCGAAGTCGTCCGGATCGCTCGCCTCCAACTCATCGAGAAACTCACGTACGGGACACCTCCCCGCCGCAGTCTCATAGTATTCTACCGTGAACTCCATATTACGGCAACATCATATTTGATGTAGCCGTCTCAGTGATCCGCCGCTGGCCGGTGACGCACTCGTGGATCAGGGACTTGCGGTAGGACGTCAGGATGTCTATTTGGGATTCAATTGTCGATACTACTTGCTTCACTTTCCCAAGTTTTTCTCCCAAATAATCGCAGATGGCCTCTTGCTCGGATAATGGAGGCAACGGGATAAGCATGCGGCAGTAACGAGTTGAGTTCAGATTCGCTTGCTGCACTGAAGGAATCGCCAACTTTCTGGCAAACGCCAGAAATCCTTGGCTGTTGACTACATGATTTAGGAAGGCCGGCTTAATTCTATGATTGACTCTTAGTCGGACCAAATATGAGGCGAATGTCACTCCCTCGTCTTTGCTTCCGCGAAAGAGCGCCGCCTTGCCCACCTGATCTAAACTATTTGTCCGGTTATAAAGTAGGTCATTGGTGTCGAGCAGCAAATCCTTTTCGACCTCTTCCACAAATTCCAAGTTAGCGAATGTGACCTCCCCGGCTTGGATGTTCGCCATCTTGAGAACAGGATGCCGCCCATGTTGCTCAGTGCTTTCTGAGATGCCGTAGTCCACCCGAGATACCACCCGCTTGATACTCACCGCGGTCCAGTGCTCCGGCAACGATTTAATCCAGTCTCGGTCTATCCTCACGCCTTTTGATTCAGCTCTAAGCCCTCGCGTTACAGCAGTCTCAACAATGCTCTCTCTAACTGAGTTGAGCGTCTCGATCTGCCGGCGCTTGGCAGTCACCGCCGCGTCGATCGCCGCGCAGCTTTCATCCAGATAAGCGGCAATCCTCTCTTGCTCGATGGGGGACGGAAGAAAGATTCGTGTGTCCTTCAAGAAACGTGTAGAGACGCGCTTCTGACCTGCAGCTCCAGACATATTCTCAGCTGCGTAGGCGCGGTATGTTGGATTATAGGTGCAGTAATAGAGGAACTTCCCATGTATGTGGTGATTCGGACGAAGGACATGAAACTCGGTACTTCCAAAAGCGTACCGACTGAGTAAGTTTTTAACGAACGCTCCTTTACCGTTTTCCATGCAAGGAGTGATTTTGGCGAAGATAACGTCTCCTTCCTCAAAAAGGGTCAACCCACTGTCAATCTCCTCCGCTGGTTGCTGTATTGAAGTATTAATTTCTCCTGATTCGGACAGCAGCTCCATGGGGACAATCGTGCAAGGCTCATCTTTTTTAGGGGGACCATCTGAAAACTTGGGAGAAACCTGGGCCACACTCCTGATCCTACTGGGAGTCCAATCGGTAGGAATTGTGCTGAGCCATATTTCGTTGGACGAAGCGAGCGTCACTGTGGCAAACCCTCCAACATCTTCTCCGTTTCCTTCTCTAGTCTCCAGAATTCTGTGAGAAGTTCTTTGGCAGGCGTCGGCGGCTGGTATTTATAGAAGTACTTGTTCGGCAGGATCTCGTAGCCGAGCTGGGGCTGTCCTCCCACCGGATGATCGGCTTGGCGATTTCACGTTTGAGAAATGCGGCGATATCCTCGCCGTGGGGAATGTATTCGTCGTCCTGCACATAATGCCGGTGGGTCCATTCGATGGAGAGGATCTCCGGTTCGTCCTTCATCAGCGCTCTGAACTTCTTCGCCACATCATCCTTCGGCGTCAGGGGTAGCGTTTCGGTCTTCTCCTCGCCTCCAATTTTCAACCGCACGCGGAACGTCAACTCACTCTCATAGAACTCCTGCTCTTTCTTGAGATTCGCGGCGGTGAAGGCCTTTTCGTAATGCTCCGTGACGATGGCGGGCTTGTCCTGTTCATCGAACTGCCAGAAGACGACGCTCACCTTGTGGTAGGCGAAGTCTTCCCGATTGAAGATTTTCACCTGTTCGTCCAAATAACCCGGCTTCCACCCCTCGCGATACCGTTCTTCGATCCACGCGCGGTGCGCATCGGTAATCCGGTTGCGCTTGTTGCCGAACGACTTCGGCTCCTTCTCGAATTGTTTCCGCGCGTCGATCAGCATCACGCGGCCTCGATGGTCGATCGGCTTGTCGTTCCGTAACAGCCAAACGTAGGTAAAGATGCCGGTGTTGTAGAACAGTTGGTCCGGCAGCATCACGATGGCGTCCAGCCAGTCGTTCTCAACAATCCACCGGCGGATTTCGCTCTCGCCCGATCCGCAGTCGCCGTTGGACAGCGGCGAGCCGTTGAAGATGATCGCAATGCGGCTCCCACCTTTCTCCGGCTCCTTCATCTTTGTCAGCATGGTTTGTAGGAACAGCAGCGCCCCGTCGTTGACGCGCGGCATGCCGGCCCGATACCTGGTACTTTGCAACTTCCGAGCTTCTGTTTCATACCCGTCCTTGCCGCCCCAGGTCACGCCGAACGGGGGATTCGATAGCATGAAGTCGAATCTATGTTTCGGTTCGGGCAATTGATCGCCCGGCTCCTTGCTCCGCGGATCGTGCGGGATTAAGGAGTTGCCGAGATGCACCTTGGCCTGGCGATCGTTCTTGATCAGCAAGTCCGCCTGGCAGATGGCATAGTTCGTCGGCGAGAGTTCTTGTCCGTGGACCGTTACGAACTTCTCTACGTTCGCCCGCTGCTGCGGCGTAGCGGCGCGGTCATGCAGATGTTCCTTGGCCACCGAGAGCATCCCGCCCGTTCCGCACGCCGGGTCGTAGATCGAGATGTGCCGCTCGGGAATAGGAATTTCAAGCAACTCGACCATGAGGCGAATGATCTCCCGCGGCGTGAAATGCTCTCCGGCTTCTTCGCCGCTTTGTTCCGAGAAACGCCGGAGCAGTTCTTCATAGACATAGCCCATCTCCAGCGGCGAAAGCTGATCCGGCCCAAGTTGCAGTTCCTTGTACTGGTTCAGGATGGGCGCGAGACGGTTGTTCTTCACCATCTGACCGATGGTGTTTCGATAGTTGAAGTGGTCGATGATGTCGTCCACGTTCTTGGAAAAGCCGTTGATGTATTTTCGGAAATTCTCCTCCAGCAGCGTGGGATCTTCTTCGTACACCTTGCGCAGCGTGAGGTTCGTCTTGTTCGAAAACGGCGCCGTGCTGACTTCCAAGTTCTTGACCAGCTTCGCCAGCTCTTTGTCTGACAGCTTCGGGCGCTTGGCGCGGACCTCGGCTGCTTTCTCCTCCCGCCACTTGATCAGCACGCATTCGAGCCGGCGGATCACGATGATCGGGAGAATGACGTTTTGATATTCGTAGGCCTTGAACTTGCCGCGCAGTCGTTCCGCGGACTTCCAGATCTCGTCTGCGAGATTGTCGAGCTTGGGTTTGTTGAGGGCGAGCGACATGGTGATGTCGGGTGTCGGCGTTGCTGCACGCGAAAGGCGGACGAGAGTCTAGCGAAATCCTATAGGTGTGGCAACGGGAAGGCCGGGACCAGGTTCAAGATGCCCAGCTTGACAGTAGCTCGAACCGGGTGCTACCAGACTCGAATGGTCAAAGCCGAACAGCAATCCCCAGCGCGTGAATCCGATGCGCCGGGAGCCGTCTCAACCTGGTCGGGGCAAGCCCGCGAGCAGGCCGTGCAGCGGATGTTCACGGCGATCGCCGGCGTGTACGATCTCAACAACACGCTCCTGAGCTTCGGGTTGCATCATCGCTGGAAAAAACTCACCGCCTCGCTGGTCCCGAACGCCGAACGTGGAACGGCATTGGATGTGGGAGCCGGCACCGCAGATCTCGCCCTTCTGCTGGAGCCGCGCATGGGGACCAAGGGCCGTGTGATCGCGTCGGATCTGAACCATGCAATGTTGGTCGAAGGACTGAACAAGGTCGCACGGAGAGGAAGGGCGGACAAGATCCATTGTCTGCAGGCAAATGCCGAACAGTTGGCATTTGCCGACGATACCTTCGATGCCGTGACGACCGGCTTCTGCATGCGCAATGTCGGCAATCTGGCGCAGGCAGTCGGCGAGATCCGGCGGGTGATGAAGCCAGGCGGCACGTTCGTCTGCTTGGAATTCTCGCGTCCCGTCTTCGGATGGCTCCGCGCGTTGTACGACTGGTATTCCTTCACGCTATTGCCCTGGATCGGCACGAAAGTCGCCCATGACACGACCGGCGTCTACGAGTACTTGCCGGCATCCATCCGCACGTTTCCCGATCAGGAACGGCTCTGTTCGGTGCTCCGTGAAGCGGGCTTCCGCAACGTGTCCTATCGAAATCTGACCGGCGGCATCGTGGCGATACATAGAGCGACGAAATAACGTTTTGAGTTATGAGTGTTGAGTGTTTAGTTCTCGGTAACTAAAAACTCAAAACTAAAAACTATGAACTCCGTTCTCTATATCTTCCTTCCCTGTAAGAAGGTCTATCCCATCGGGATCACCTATCTGGCCGATTTCATCCATCGGCGCAGGCCGGAGGTGCGCCAACGCATTTTGGATCTCTCGCTGCATCCGGTGTCCCAGCGAGGCCGGGCCATCCGGGAGACGGCCGCCGAATTCAAGCCGGATCTGGTCTGCTTCTCCTGGCGCGACATCCAGATTTTTTCACCGCACGAAGGCGATTCATCGTTGGAGCATGCGTTCAATTTCTATTTCGCCAGTAACCCGCTCAAGCGGATCGTCGCTTCGTTTGAAGGGTTGAAGCAGCTCTATCGGTACTACAGCCATATTTACACCATCCTGTCCTATCCCTGGCTGATCAGGAAAGAATTCCCCAAGGCGCAGATCATGATCGGAGGCGGCGCCTTCACCGCCTTCGCCGACCAGCTCATCGAAAAGCTGCCGGATGGCACGATCGGGATCTTGGGGGAAGGCGAGGACGCGATTTTGAAAGTAATCGAAGGCCGGTCGATCGAGGATGAGCGGTACATCGTGCGCGAGGGCAGCCAGGTGCGGAAAGGAGGGCAGGGATCGCCGGCGTTGCTGGAATCCCTCACAGTGAATCTGCCCTACCTCACCTCGATCTTTCCACAGTACGGGGAATATCAAAACGAAGCGATCGGCGTGCAGACCAAACGAGGCTGTCCGTACGACTGCGCCTTCTGTCTCTACCCCTATATCGAAGGGAAACGGGTGCGCTACCGGCCGGCCGAGACGGTCGTCAAAGATATCTCGCAGCACTATCATCAATGGGGCACGCGCCGCTTTTGGTTCACCGACGCTCAGTTCATCACCGGCAAGGAAGCCTATCCGCAATGCACGGAGATCTTGGAGCGGATCATCAGCGAGAAGATGGAGATCGAGTGGTCCGGCTATATCCGGACCTCGCTCATTACGCCCGACCTGGCCAAGCTGATGGTGCGATCCGGTGTGGGAGACTTGGAAGTCGCCATTACCTCCGGCTCTCAAGAGGTGCTGAACAACCTCCATATGGGGTTCAAGCTGGAACGGCTCTATGACGGATGCCGGTATCTGGCCGAAGCGGGGTTCAAGGGTAAGGTAATCCTGAACTATTCGCTCAATAGTCCAAAGGAGACGCAGGAGACGCTGCTCCAGAGCGTGGAGTCCTACAAGACGGTCGCATCGATCCTGGGCGAAGAGCGCGTCTTCCCCTTGATGTTCTTCCTCGGTATCCAGCCGAACACCGACTTGGAACACCGACTGCTGGAAGAGGGATACCTTTCGGCCGGCTACAATCCGCTGATGCTCACGCCGACCAGCATCCGCAAATTGCTGTATAACCCCGCGCCGCTCAATAAGATCATCGCCAAGGCCTGCCTCAAGGCCTGGGAGCGGAAACGCAGCAGCGACCCTCGGAAATGGACGGGCAGTCTCTCGCAGACCGACGCGAGCTCCGGCAAGTACGCCGACGCCAGTCTCCAACGGGGGATCGAAGGCAATTCGGGCCGAGAGGCGCTGCTCTCCTTGGAAGAGATTCTCCGTTCCCGCAGGTCTCAGTCGCCCTCTCCTACGGCAAAATCTCACGTCACGTCAGCCGGTTAGCATCGCCGCCGTCCCATCTTTGCCGCCGCTATCGACCGTTCCGCATACCTTGCAATCCCGTTGATTGCGGTGCTATCATCCTCCCTCTTTTACACCCGAGGGAAGCTCGTCAACCATTTGGTTTTTCACATCATTACATGGTTCTCCCGCGGCTGTGAGAGCGCCTGGAGGAGGCATCTCGATGTATAAGACTATCTACATTCCGGTCGACAACTCGGACCATTCCAACACGGCGGTGGATGTCGGCGTCCGGATGGCCAAGATGTTCGGGTCCAAGATCGTCGGCAGCCATGTCTATGCCGCCAAGATGCACGACAAACGCTTCAAACAGATGGAGGCGGGCCTCCCGGAGGAATACCACGACGAAAAGGAACTCGACCGCCAGCGCCAGATCCACGACTCGCTGATTACGCGGGGGCTGCAGATCATCACCGACTCGTACCTGGACTACGTCGACAAGAAATGCAACGAAGCCAACCTGCCGATCGAACGGCGGTCGCTCGAAGGCCGCAATTGGAAAGTCTTGGCCGAGGACATCAACACCAACGGGTATGACCTAGTGATCATGGGTGCCCTCGGGGTGGGGGCGGTCAAGGACAGCGTGATCGGCAGCAATACCGAACGGGTCGTCCGGCGTGTACGCAACTCCGACATGTTGATCATCAAGAACACGCAGCCCGTCGAAGGCGGAAAAATCGTCGTGGCGGTGGACGGCAGTCCCTATTCGTTCGGCGGTCTCATGACGGGATTGGCCCTGGGCAAAGCCTTCAACATGCCGGTCGAAGCGATTTCCGCGTTCGATCCCTATTTTCACTACGCCGCATTCCACAGCATTTCGGGCGTTTTGAACGAAGAGGCCGGCAAGGTGTTCCGCTTCAAGGAACAGGAAAAGCTCCACGAAGAGATCATCGACAGCGGGCTCGCCAAGATTTATCAATCCCATCTCGACATCTCACGCGAAATCGCGCAGGCCGAGCAGACCGACGTCAAGACCACCCTGCTGGACGGCAAGGCGTTCGAGAAGATCATTCAATATGTCCGCAAGGACATCCCGGCCCTGCTGATCGTCGGCCGGATCGGCGTCCATAGCGACGAGGACATGGACATCGGAAGCAATACGGAAAATCTGTTACGCAGCGCTCCCTGCAATGTGCTGGTGTCGAACAGAAAGTACGTGCCGCCGATCGACACGCAGGCGGAGTACACGATCGCCTGGACGGAAGAGGCGCTGCGGCGCATGGAAAAAATTCCGGTGTTCGCGCGGGGTGTGGCCAAAACGGCGATTCACCGCTATGCGATCGAGAAAGGTCACACGATCATCAGCAATACGGTGGTCGATGCGGCGGTCGGGCATATTCTCCCGAAAGGGGCGATGGAAGCCATGCGCGCCCTAGGCGGGAGTCTCGACGCGGCAGGGATCGACCGCGACAAGATGCAGGCGGACGACGCGGTCGCTCAGGATCTGATGGGCTCGACGTTGAGCGGGATGATGACTCAGGTGGTGGAAGAAAAACCGACGACGTCCGAGGCGACGCAGGCCTATCTGGATCGGATGACGCAAAACTACTTCGTGTGCGACGGGTGCGGCTACATCGGCAAGGGTGAGACGCCGGTCAAATGCCCCGTCTGCGGGGCCGAGGGCGCTCGCTTCAAGCAGGTCGACAAGAGCATCTTTGAAGCGGCGGCCAAGGCCGAGGGCGACGTGGAAACCGATCTCGCCTATGACGATGTTCCGATGCAGTGGACGAAGGACGCCAAAGAAGCCATTCGTGCGGTCCCGGCCGGATTTCAGCGGCGGCGCGCGAAGGCGAAGATCGAAAAGAGCGCGCGCAAGCTCGGCATGACGACGATTACGCTCGAATACGCCGCGCCGATGATCAAAGAAGC
>DATFDJ010000224.1:0-50557 GCA_035252115.1 Nitrospira sp.
CGCCGGAGCCGGGATTTCCAAGAGGGCACATGGATGAATCCAGATCTAATATTCGGGCAACGTTCCGGAGACGATCCGATCATCGCGGCTCAGCGCTTGATGTACAGCAGCCCGCCAATGTGTTTAGGATCGATATGGCTATAGTACGGGAAGACACTCTGGTCAGTTCCGAGGCCGTCCAAATCTGTCACGGAAAGTTTGATCGTCTTGGTTTCTCCGGGCTTCACAATCTCTTTCACGCGCACCTTGTCGATCGCGAATCCCTGGTCCTTCTTGGTATGGTTTGTGACCGTGAACGTGACTCCACTGACGTTCCCCCGCTCATCGACGATGATCGTGGACGGCACCACAAAGCTGACATTGTGTTCGTCGAGAATCGCGAGATTGAATTGTGTGGGACTTTTGATTTCTTGGGCGTAGGACAGTGATCCAGTGCCCAGGAATAGAGCGAGAGTTCCGAGAATGGCTCTAATTGCGTGCGACTTCATCTTGGCTTCCTCCTCATGGTTACGTTGTCGTACCTCAGATACTTCCCCCTCATAGACATTACGAGGCCTTCGCCGGTGCGACTTTCTTGCCGAACTTCTCGATTTCGTCTCCTACATTCTCGATTCCCTTCCCGACCTCGGCGGACACCCAGCCGGTGCCTTCAATCAATTTGCCGGCGAGCAGGCGTGTGTCTTTGATCGTCTTCGCCCCTGCGGCTTCCGATTTATGTCCGGCCCAGATCAAGGCCTGGTCAAAATGTACCGCCGCCGCTTGCAGGTCATGACCGACCTTTTGAGCCGCTTGGCCCGCCTGCTTCGCCCAGGATTCTTTGGCCTTCAGATGGTGGTGGTGTGCGAGGGCCTGGTGAGCGCGCGCAAAGGCCTGATCGAGCCGCTTCACGGACGTGATGGCCCCATGTTCGACGTCTTCGGCCAGTTTGGCCAATTCATGGCCGGATTCATCCATCAGCTTTTTCCCCTCTTCCGTAGCCCGGCCCGCCTCGAGCTTCAGAAAGGCCTCACTTTTGCGAATATGGGCGGCCGCCGCTTTCAAATCTTTCTTCACAAACGATTCGTGAGCCCGCTTGAAGTGCTCTTGCGGCTCGTCGTCGACAACCCGCCACACCTCCTCTTCGATCAAGATATAGCCGTCGGGAGCTGTCGGTGGTGTCGACTCGGCCCCTGCCCCCGCAGGCGTGATTCCAACGATGGCTGCAATCGCAAATCCGCACATGGTCGAACGCATGACAGTCCTCCTTCCGCGCTATGGATTCCCCTCATCTTTATCCTCTCCCCAGTGGGGAGAGGAAGGGTGAGGGGGCTTTCAGTTCATCCCGCTCGCCGCGTCGGCTGTTGTTCGAAGATCGCTCCCGGCTGAGCTAACTCCGAGCGCTCTTGAATTTCTTGGGGCGACAGCCCACGGGCATTCAAGGCGAGCGTCACCAGCCAGACGCCGTTGAAGATCATGTCGATCGCGACGAGCGTCCCGATCAACCATAGAGCGGATTCCGGCCATTGGACCCACACGAGAATACCGAGCAGAAACGTCACCATCCCGCTCGCGAGCAACCATCCCCAACTCGGCGGTCGCAGGATCACGGCCCCCATCGTCCGAAACGAGCCGACGGCCAGAAACAACGCGGCGAGCAGAAGAGTCAGGGATTGGGCTCCAGCCAAGGGATGCACTGCCATGAGTAAACCGGTGATGATGTAAAGCGCGCCGACCGCGAGGTCCAAGAGGAACCCGTTCCACTTGGACGCGGACATTGTCTTAAGGGCGTGAACGGTTTGAAACATCCCGCCGATGAAGAACGCTACTCCAAACACAAAAACAGAGGCCAGCGTCGTGAAAACCGTAAAGGCCAGCGCGATCGTGCCGAGCACCAGGAAGGCGACTCCCGAGGCGAGAAAATATCCCCAATGTTCCCGTATGGTCTTCAGGCCGGCGAGAATCTGATTTTCAGCACTGTCCATGGTGGTGCCGGGATTCATGTGAAATGCCTCTCCTTCCCTTGGGTGTGAAGGCCCTTCTTCCGGTCGCCTCACGCAACCTTGACCTCAATGCTCTTGGGTTTGACTTTGTCGGATTTGGGCACGCGTACCTTCAGGATACCGTCCTTGAAGTCGGCCGTGACTTTACCTTCGTCGGCGTCTTCCGGGAGCATGAAGTTGCGCGTAAAACTTCCATAGGCCCGCTCGATGCGATGGAACTTTTTGTTCGTTTCTTCCTTTTCGTACTTCCGCTCTCCCGTAATCGTGAGAACATCGTCATGGACCGCGAGTTTCACGTCCTCCTTCTTGACTTCGGGCAGCTCGGCCTTGATCAGGTATTCCTTGTCATCTTCCGTGATGTCCACGAGAGGCGCCCATTCGGCAACGGTCATTTCTTCCTTGCCGCCATCCGGCCGGGCCTGGGTACGGCCGAAGAATGTTGCCAACCGATTCTCTATTTCCTCCAAATCCTTGATCGGATGCCAGCGCGTCCTAAACGGTTCCCAACGTGTCGGTACATTCATCGTCAGGCCCTCCTTTCTGGTGCGTGGTTCTATCGGGTTCACGTACGCTCTTATATGCGGGATACCCCTAGTCTCTTGAAAAATTCCGACGAGGTCCGAGCGACATGATTCACGCATCGGCACGCCGACATTTAAATTACACGTATTCTGATGAACGATTTCCTTGCTCGTCTCAACTTCTCCTCCCAGAAACAATTCGTGGAATCTCTTTTCGTCCGTTTGGTGTGCAAATGTGGTTCGGTCGCTCGGAACCACATCGAAGGCAAGCGGTGCGTTCGGTGTGATCGTGTGACGCTTCCATCCGCCGCTGCTGCGGATACACGTTCAGCAACAGACGTGCCCGTCTCGACAGGAAACAATGTTAACGAGTTACGCGGCGTGTCTTGCCGAGGATGGACAAGTTGACGAAATCGGATTAGACAAATTGACCGTGGCGGCTGTGAGAAGCGACATCAACGCGCTTCGGGCAACCAGACAACGAACGTCGTACCCTTGCCCGGCTCACTCTCGACCGAAAGCTTGCCGCCTTGCCGGGTCACGAGCATCTGACTGATAGAGAGACCGAGCCCGGTACCTTCCCGCCCCTTGGTCGTAAAGAACGGGTCGAAGATTCTCCGCATGACGTCGGGTGCCATGCCGGCTCCAGTATCCGTAACCTCGATGACGACCCCCAAGCGCTCGCCATCGTCGCGATCGAACGTCCGTAAGCCGAGCCGTCCGCCATCGGGCATCGCATGAACGGCATTGACCATCAGGTTCACAAGGATCTGCTGCAACTCCGTCCTGTTCACCACGACCAGTCGCGACGCGCGGTACTCTTTGTCGACGGCAATCGTCGTCTTATTGAGCAGATGCCGGATCAGCGGCAAGGTGTCGTCGATGATCCCCGCGATGTCGTATTGTTCGGAGTACCCTGCATATTCCTGCGGCTTCGCAAATTGAAGCAACCTGGTGACAATTTGGCTGATGCGGTGCAGTTGCTCGTCGATGAGCTGAAATTCCGTCTTGGCCGCTTCCGCCTTGTTGCCCATCATGTCCCGGATCAACTCCAGATTTCCCTGCATGACGGCGATCGGATTGTTGATTTCGTGCGCCACGCCGGCGGTGATCTGGCCTATCGCGGCCAGCTTCTCCGACATGATGAGCTGTTTGGTCGTGGACTCCAATTGCTGGTTGGCGAGTTGCAGCTTGTTGGTGCGCTCGTCCACACGCTGGTTGAGCTCCTCGTTCCAGAGGCGCAACTGCGTATCGCGCTCTTGGAGTTGATCCAGCAGATGATCGAGATGGTGCGCCACCCGGCCGATCTCGTCCCTATTCTTCACAGGCCCGGTCCGTGCATCGAGATCCCCGCGCTCGACCCGGGCGATCGTGCCGATCATCCGCTCAAGAGGTCTGAAGATCTCGGCGGCCCACCTCAGGAACAGCGGAACGGTCGCGGCGACGGCGAGCAGGAACGCCAGCCCGATCTCCAACAAGGTCCGGCGCTTCGCTTCGGTGAAGGGCTTCTGGAGAAATCCCGCATAGAGCATGCCGACGCGGTGGTTGTAGCTGTCGAGAATCGGTTCATATCCCGAGATGTACCAATCATTGACGACGAAGGCGCTGTCGAGCCACGTTCGACCCTGTTCGAGGACGGCGCTCCGCACCTCCGCCGAGACGCGCGTTCCAATGGCCCGTCGAGTCTCGAACAAGCGCACATTCGTGCTGATGCGCACATCGTCGAGGAACAGCGTGACCGTCCCCTGGCTGCCCTCGTGCAGGCCTGAACCGTGATAGATGAGGTCATTGATCGTGTCGACGAAGCCCAGGTTCTGATTCAACAGGATGCCGCCGACCAAGGCGGCGCGCCGGCCGTCGGGCAATGTCAGCGCGCTCGCGGATTGGAGGACCAGGCCCCGCGTTTCCTCGGTGCGAGCGGTAGGGGCGCTGCCGACGGTCGGGACGATGTCAATGCGGGCCCGTTGAGCGAGCTCGGGCGAGATCGCGGCAAGCTCGGCCTGCTCGAACACGTCGAGGCCCGTTTGTGAGCGACCTTCAAGAGCCGAGTCGATTATGGGCCAGTTCCAGCGCAGGGAACCCGATGCCATCGGATATTCGCTCGCGATGATATGCCGGTCGTCGCGCAGTACGTAGAGAAAATCAAATCCGCGTTTCTGGGCGGTCTCCTTGAGAAGGCCGGTCAGGGCGCCTTGTGCGTCTTCGCGTTTCCGGAGCATCTCCTGAAATCGTGCGGAGGTCGTGACGGAAACCAGATGGTCCTCTGCGTCTTCGAGAATGCGCACGAGATACTGGTGAGCGATGGTCAAATCATCGTGCACCTTGGAGGCCAGTGTGGCATCAAACTCGGCGTTCCAACGATACATGCTGATCCCAAGCAGGAGAGGGGGAATAACGAGCATCGGCAGGAGCGCGATCGCGAGGAGACGATGGCGGACCGAATGCGTGTTGGTCGTCGACCGCGATCCTATATCTGCCAGGTTGCGCATTTGCGGTCGATCGTCTTGCGCGAGATGCCAAGCCGCCGCGCGGCCTCCTCGCGATCTCCACCCGTCTCGCGGAGCATGGACAGGATGTGACGTCGTTCTACCTCGGCCAGACTCTGTCCTCCTTCGTCGCCATCGTCGGGGGACCGCTCGAAATCTTTCGGAAAGGCGCCGAGAATCACCGTTCGCTCGATCAGGTTCCGCAATTCGCGGATATTCCCGGGCCAGTCGTACCGCGTGAGGGACGCGCGTATCCTCTCGTCTATCGCGACGGGAGGCATGCCGAGTTGCTGCGCAAACTCGTGCATGAAAAGCGCGGCGAGTTGCAGGACGTCGTCACCACGGTCGCGCAACGGCGGCAGATGAATCTCCATGACGTTGATGCGAAAATAGAGATCGGCTCGGAAGGTGCCCGCCTTGACGCGGCCTTGCAGGCCGGCATTTGTCGCAAAGATGAAACGAGCGTCAAACGGAATCTCGCGCTCCGAGCCGACCGGCCGGACGCGGCGATCCTCCAGTACGCGCAGCAGCTTGCTCTGCAGCATATACGGCAAGTCGGCGATCTCATCCAGAAACAGGGTGCCGCCCTGCGCATGCATGAACAGACCCTCGCGCGGCCTGCCGGCGCCGGTGAACGCGCCCTTCAAATGGCCGAACAGCTCGCTTTCAATGATGTCCGGCGGGATCGCACCGCAGTTGACCGGCACGAACAGCTTGTCGGCCCGATTGGACAGCGAATGGAGCGAGCGCGCGGCGACCTCCTTGCCGGTTCCCGATTGGCCGGTAAATAAGACCGACGTCGGCAATGGAGCCACGCGCGCAATGGTGTCACGCACTGTTGCATCGCGGGAGAGTCGCCGAGCAATTTGTTCCGCAGGAAGACGTGATGCGGGCCGGATTTCAGTTCGTGGCGCAGCACGTAGTTCTCGCGCTGCAGCCGTGTCCGATCGAGACAACGTGCCACGGCGTTGAGTAGTTGGTTGGATCGGAAGGGCTTGAGGATGAAATCGACCACGCCGGCACGCAAGGCCTCTATGGCGGTGTCCAGATCGGCATAGGCAGTCATCAGGATCACATCGGCGAAGAAGCCGGTCGCCCGCTGCCCGGCGAGCCAATCGAGACCATTTTCCCCGGGCATCACGTTATCGAGAATCACGACATCGAAATGCTGTGCGTCGAGCTTGCGCGACGCTTCCTTGGTATCAGAGGCCTCCTGGATCACCTTGCAGCGTGGCCCGAGAGTCTTGACCAGGAAGTTCCGCATTCCCGGCTCATCGTCAACGACGAGAATGGATGCTTGGGCCAACCATCGTCCAAATTCCGGATCGGTTGTCGGTGCAACGACTTCATGAGTTGAATCCACCGACATGCGAGCCTCTCGACGCCAGCCACGAAAAAGAACAGTAAACAGATGAAGCGATGCTGAGCTTGACACTGCGCCACATGGTTTTTCAATCCTGATTATTTTCATGCGAATGTTTCCCGATCGGATCTGCGAGCACGCAAGGCGCTCTGTTACCGCCAATGTTCCATGCGAATGCCTCCACGACGGTCAAATTGTCCGGTCGGATTTCGCCAACTTGTCCATCGTCGGCAAAACAGACTGCGTAATTCGTTGATATCGTTTCCCGGTCGGACGGGCACGTCTGTTGCCAAGGGTTTGTCCGCAGCAGCGGCGGATGGGTGCGCAAGAGATTCATGTCGAGCGCACTGCTTGCCGAACCACATCTGCAACACAAACGGAACATTTTAATCAGTGCAGTGCATCATTCATAACCCGGGAGGTATTGCATGTTCTTATCACGTCGACAATTCCTAAAAGTCTCCGCAGGGACTGCAGCGGCGGCGGCCATTGGCGATCACGCCTCGGCGTTGACGTCGCAACAACCCATGATTCAAGGTGGAGACTCGGCCGGGGGAAGGGTTGATGCACCGAAGGAGCTTCGCGTGCTGGTGAAGAAGGAGGATCACATGCAGCCCAGAATCGACACCAATCTCAGTATCAAAGGCGAACCGGATAAGTGGGTGCATTCGGCCTGCGTGTTGTGCGCCAACGGCTGCGGTCTTGACATTGCCGTGAAGGACGGCCGGATCGTGGGTGTCCGCGGAGCCGCCAATCATCCGGTCAATTTCGGCCACCTTGGTCCGAAGGGCGAACACGGTTGGGTGGCCAACAACTCGAAGGCCCGTGGCACCACCCCGATGATCCGCCGGACGAAAGGCGCTGCGCTGCAGCCGGTGAGCTGGGAAGAGGCCATGGATTTTTTCACTCAACGGTTCAAAGCCGCCTGGCAGAAGGGGCACCAAAATCTGGCTTGCTACAACTCCGGGCAACTGATGATCGAGGAGCTGTACACACTGGCGAAGATCTGGCGGTACGGCCTGCAATCGGCCAACATCGACGGCAACACTCGCTTGTGCACCGCAACCGCCGCCACCGGCTGCATGGCCAATTTCGGGGTGGACGGCCCCGTGGCCTCCTATGTCGATGTGGACCAGGCGGATCTGCTGTGCCTGTACGGCCACAACGTCGCGGAGGTCCACACGGTTCTCTGGGAGCGCATGCTGGCCGCAAAGCAGAAGAACGGCGGGCGCATCATCGTCGCCGACCCGCGCCGGACGCCGACCGTGCGACAGGGCGCGGATCTCCATCTCCAATTGCGCGTCGGGACGAATGCCGCGCTCCTGAACGGCATCATTCATCTGCTGATCACGCGCGGACGGGTGAACCGTGACTTCGTAGCGAAGCACACGGTCGGGTTCGAGCAGCTCGACGCGGTCGTCCGCGAGTATCCGCCCCAGCGCGTGGCCGAAATTTGCGGCATTCCCCGGCAGGATCTCGAAACGGCAGCCGAGTGGATCGGCAGCACGCCGCGTATCGTCTCGACCACCGCGATGGGGGTCTACCAGAGTGTCGAAGCCACGGCTTCGTCCTCGTTGGTGAACACGGTGCATTTGC
Source organism: Nitrospira sp. (assembly GCA_035252115.1). GTDB lineage: Bacteria > Nitrospirota > Nitrospiria > Nitrospirales > Nitrospiraceae > Nitrospira_C. The sequence continues at coordinate 7,946 of DATFDJ010000224.1, forward strand.
TCATGGGGGCGATAGGCAAGCCCGGCGCCGGTCCCTTGCTGATGGCAGGCCAACCCTCGGCGATGTCCAACCGGGAGACGGGGGCGGGCGGCTCCTACCCCGCCTACCGCAACCCGCACAGCGAAGTGCAGATGCGCGACCTGTGCGAGCACTGGAAGCTGGACTTTGACACATTTCATCACGAGGTCCCGAAAGACCTCGTGTCCATGCTCGAGGCCGCCGAACGCGGAGAAATCGAGTTCATGTGGGTGGTCGGCACCAACCCGCTCGTGAGCGCGCCCGATCAGAACCGCACCGAGCGGATCATGCGTCGAGTCCTCGTGGTGCTTCAGGATCCGTTTCTGGATGCCGAGACGGTGGACCTGGCCGACATCTACTTCCCGGCGGCGATGTGGGGAGAGAAGACGGGCTGCATCACCAACGCAGACCGGAGTGTCAATTACCTCATGAAGGCCGTCGATCCGCCGGGGACAGCGCGGAGCGATTTCGACATCTTCGTCCAGATCGCCAACCGGCTGGGCTTCAAGGATCGGCATGGCGCGCCGCTGATCACGTTCAAGGAGCCCAAGGACGCGTTCGAAGAATGGCGCAAGGTATCGAAAGGTCGGCCCTGCGACTACTCCGGGATGACGTATGAATTGATCTTGAAAATGGGCGCGGTCCGCTGGCCTTGTAACGAGCAGCATCCCCATGGGTCGGAGCGCCTGTATGAGGACCTCAAATTCTGGACCGGCATCGACGAATGCGAAACCTATGGTGCCGATTTCCTGACCGGGAACCATACGAGCCGCGGCGACTACGAAAAGATCGATCCCAAAGGCAAGGCATTTTTGAAGCCGGTGCACTGGCGGCCGCACCCGAACCCGACGTCTGATGAGTATCCATTCCTGCTCAACACCGGGCGCGTGGTCTATCACTTCCACACCCGCACCAAAACCGCCCGATCGATGGCGCTGAACGAACGGGCGCCGCGTGCCTATGTCGAGATTCATCCGACCGACGCCGACCGCCTGAAGATCGAACTCGGCGACCTGGTTGAGATCACATCTCCGCACGGCCGGTGGGAAGGTCCGGCGATGGTGGTCGATACGGTCCGGCCCGGTGAAGTGTTCGTGCCGTTCCATTACGGCCACCGTTCCCAATCCGCCAACCAGCATACTTGGTACGCGAAGGACCCGATCAGCAGTCAGCCGCACCTGAAATCGTCGCCTGTTGCCGTCCGGCGGCTGAGCTTCGGGGAGCCGGAGCCCTGGCTGCTGACGCGGCTCGCGGAGCTGAATGGAAAATTCAAAGAACCGTTCGCCGCTCTGGAATTCGGCGGCACGGTGAACCGCCCGGTTCAGGCGAAATTGTAAGCGGCGATCGCGCATCGTCGAGTATCAAAAACGCGCCTGAATTTCGTTCGCGTGGGGCGGCAGATGCATGCCATCTGCCCCTGGACGGAGCGGCTCAGTGGAAGGACGTGCAACATGGTGAAGAATGCTGTTCGCTCGGAAAGCTTCTCGCGCGATTTCGTGACAATGTCTCATGTCGGTCCATGCGTCTTGCTCCTCGCCGTTAGTCTCATCGGTCTGCTGTTCGGCACCGCCGCCGCGACCGACGAGATGCCGGCAGGTGATCGGGACAAAATGCATGAGACGCAACAGGACGCTGGCTTACAGAGTCGTTGGGGCTATCTGGGGATCGAAGGGCCTGAGCATTGGGCCATGTTGAGCCCGCAGTACATGATGTGCGAATCCGGTTCAAAGCAATCGCCCATCAACATTCACGCGCCTCACCACTCCGATAGGCAAGAAACGCTCGCGTTTGATTACAAACCGACTCATGTCCGCGTCGCCAACAATGGTCATACAATTCAAGTCGACTACACATCGTACAGCGTGCTGCGTGTGAACGACCGGACCTACCGTCTTCGGCAGTTTCACTTTCATGACCCCAGTGAACACGAGATTGAGGGAGTCAGTTATCCGATGGAGCTTCATCTCGTGCACCAGGATTCCGGAGGACACATCTTGGTGGTTGCGGTGTTTCTGGAACTCGGTGCCGCAAATTCCTGGATCGCCGGTATCTGGGACTGGATGCCTAAAACGACCACCGACGTGTCTACACCGCTCTTCATGAACGTCGCAGAGATTCTTCCTGCCGATACTCACCATTACATGTATAAGGGTTCTTTAACCACACCGCCTTGTACCGAGGGCGTGCTGTGGATTTTGCTGGAAAAACCCGTTCAGATATCTGCCGATCAACGGAAGCGGTTTGCGGACATGATCGGAGAGAACGCTCGACCGGTGCAGCCCGCCCATGAACGAAACGTGGTGGAGTACTAATATGGATGCGATTGCCGGATGGCGTGAAGGACGACTAGGGACCGTCCGACACGATCGTATTGGCAGAGGTGCTATCGAGGAATGAGGAGGACTCAAGATGGCTAAGACGTTTAAGATCGGCGATCATGTAAGCTGGAATTCCGAGGCAGGCCGGGTATCGGGAACCATTATTGCCATCCACACAGAGAATTTTGACTACAAGGGCCATAAGCATCATGCCTCGGAACACGATCCCCAGTATGAAATCAAGAGCGACAAGACCGATCATATTGCGGCTCACAGGGACAGCGCTCTTGAACACACACCGAGGTAAAGTCGTCGTCGAAAACCCATTGCTTAGGATCGGCAGATGGGCAGACCGGCGCCGACCCGTGGATGTGAGCTGGACGAAACTCCAGGAGGTTGGCGGGTGGAATGTGCGGCGAATGGGTAACGCAGACGGGAGGATCGCGGCCCCGACTATACTGCGAATGGGCTCTTCCTACTCCAGTCCATGCTCGGCCAATTCGATGGCCTTCATCATGGCACGGGCCTTGTTGCAGGTTTCCTCATACTCGTGCATGGGATTCGAATCCGCCACGATGCCGGCGCCGGCCTGCACGAATGCCTGATGCTTTTTGATTACGACCGTGCGGATGTTGATGCACATGTCCATGTTGCCGGAAAAGCTGAAATAGCCCACGGCACCCGCATACGGACCACGCCTGGTCGGTTCGAGTTCGTCGATGATCTCCATGGCGCGGATCTTGGGTGCACCGGACACGGTCCCGGCCGGGAAGCAGGCACGCAAGACGTCATAGCAGGTCTTGGAGGGATCGAGCTGTCCCGTCACGTTCGACACGATGTGCATGACGTGCGAATAGCGCTCGACATGCATCAGTGAATCGACCGTGACGGACCCTTGTCTGGCGGCGCGGCCGACGTCGTTCCGGCCCAGATCGACCAGCATGACGTGTTCGGCGCGCTCCTTTTCGTCTGCGAGGAGACGCCGCTCGAGCTGCTGGTCTTCTTCCGTCGTGTGCCCCCGACGCCTGGTGCCGGCGATCGGTCTGACCGAGATGACGCCGTCTTCGCAACGCACGAGGGTTTCCGGAGAGGACCCGACCAGCTCCACGCCCGCCACGCGCAGATAATACATGTACGGCGACGGATTGACGACGCGGAGGGCTCGGTACAGTTGCAGCGGCGGCGCCTGCACGTTGGTTTCCCATCGTTGCGAAAGCACGGCCTGCACGACGTCACCGGCTCGGATGTATTCTTTGGTCCGGTTCACCATTTTCTCGAAATCCGCCTCGCTCATATTGGACGTGAAGGTAATCGGACGGCGCCGGCGATGCGGCCGAACATGCCGAAGGGGGCGTCGCAACCGAGTGATCATGCGTTCGATGCGTTCCGTGGCCGCACGATAGGCCCGTTTGATATCGCGATCGCTGGTCGAAGAGACATGAGCATTGGCGACGACTTTGATCTTTTGGGCGACGTTGTCGAAGATCAGCAGCGTGTCGGTCAGCAGAAACGCGAAATCGGGCAGATCGACGTGTTCCTTCCGGCGGGACGGAAGATCCTCAAAGCTGCGGACCATGTCATAGCTCAGGTAACCAACTGCTCCACCGACGAAACGCGGCAAGTTCGGCACCGTGACGGGCCGATAGCCCTGCATGAATTCCCGTAGCCGTTCCAGCGGGTTACCGCGGCTGGCGATGCGCTTTTTCCGCTTTCCGCGAAGATGGATCACATCCCCTCGGTCTTCGTACAGGATCTCGGAAGAGCCGCTGCCAAGGAAGGAGTAGCGGGCCCACTTTTCTCCTCCTTCGATACTCTCCAAGAGATAGGCCGTGGGACCGTGGTCGATTTTCGCAAAGGCCGAGACGGGCGTTTCGTAGTCCGCCAGTATCTCCCGGTAGAGAGGGATGACATTGCCTTCCAAGGCATACCGGCGGAACTGCTCGAGACTCAATGAATACTGTGCGGTCGGCACCTTACAATCCCTTTACTCTTGGCTCACGATCAACTTCTGTCCCACCTCGATGATATCGTCGGGCAATTTGTTCCATTTCCGGAGCGTTTCCACGCGAACGCCGTATTTTCGACTGATTCGGTACAGCGTCTCTCCCGGTTTGACGACATGGACGCTCGGATTTCCCCGGTTCGGGATGGTCAGAGACTCGGACTGGACCGGCGGCGCGGCCTGCTCTTCCGGCGAGGCGGCAGCCGTCAAGCTCCCCATGAGGTCGGTTCCGCCGGGAGGCGGTTCCACCGGCGCAGCTTTAGGAGGCGGAGGCGCAGCGGCTCGTTTCATGTCGCTTTTCGCTTTCCGTTCGAGCAAAGCGGCTTCCTTGATCGCTTCCGATTCTTCTTGCACGCGGCTCATTTGCTCGCGCACGGCCTGAACCTGCGCTGTCAATTCGCGGTTTCTGGTCTCGTATTCCGCCAGTTCCTTTTTGGAGCGCTTCACCTCGTTGTCCAACTCCGCCGTGCGCTTTTCTTCCTGCGCCAGCAGCCGCTGAAAATTCAGGCTGCGCGCCTTTTCAGCCTCATATTTTTCATTGAGGACGCAGCCGCTTAGAACAAGGCTTCCGGACAGTAGAGCGAGCACGCTGACACGAACCGTCGACATCGATGCATTCATTCTGGTCTGCTCCTTCATGAATCCCTCCTCCAACGGCGTGAGAGACCTTCCCCGACGCGGGAATGGAACCCTCTCGCTGCCAAATCATTCAGATTCAGCTTGACGGGGTTTCATACAATAGTGGCTAACGCGGCGAAAGTCAAAGGGTTATAGGCGCCATCCGTTTGACCGTCTCCTCGACCCTGTGTTACGGTCCGCCGGTAAAATCGTACTCGTCTCCTCTGTGTGATTTCCAGATCGACCCGGTATTGGCTCCGATGACGTCCAAGCCTGCCTCCGAGATTCAAACACGGCTGACCGAACTACGCGAGACGATACGCCATCACGACTATCTCTACTATGTGAAAAACAAGCCGGAAGTCTCGGATAGTGAATATGATCGTCTGTTCCGTGAACTCGTCGAGATCGAGAAGGCCCATCCTGAGCTGGTTGTCCCGGATTCTCCCACCCAGAGAGTGGGAGCTGCGCCGGCGAGCGAATTGGCCAAGATCCGGCACGAACAGCCGATGCTCAGCCTGGACTCCATCGTGAATCGGCGAGAGGTATTGGCGTTCGATCAACGGATGAAACGAGAGCTGCGGGTCGAGACGGTCGCCTACACAGCGGAGCCCAAGTATGACGGCCTGTCGGTCGAACTCGTATACGACGGGGGTGTCTTCGTCAGGGGAGCCACAAGAGGGGATGGGACTGTGGGCGAAGACGTCACGATGAATCTTCGCACAATCCGATCGGTGCCTCTTCAGCTCGTTCCGCGATCAGGTTTTCCCGACCATCTTGTCGTGCGCGGAGAAGTCTACATGAGGCTGGATGAGTTCCAGAATCTGAACCGGCGGATGACTGAACGCGGCGAAGAAGCCTTTGCCAATCCGCGGAATGCCGCCGCCGGCTCGCTTCGCCAGCTCGATTCGTCGATTACGGCGAGTCGTCCCTTGGTTGTCACCTGTTATGAGGTCATGGCATTGTCCGCGTCTGCGTTGTCGACCCACTGGGATGAGCTCGAGGCGCTGGCTGCGTGGGGACTCCCCGTCCCGCTTCTCCGCCGCCGATGCCATTCGATCGACGACGTGATCGCCTATCACCAAGAGACCGAATCCATGCGTGATCAGCTTTCGTACGAGATCGACGGCGTGGTCGTGAAGGTAGACCGCCGGGATTGGCAGGAGCGGCTGGGTTATAAATCCAGGAGCCCGCGCTGGGCCGTTGCGTACAAGTTCACCCCGCGCAAAGAGATCACGGTCGTGGAAGGCATTGCCGTTTCCGTAGGGCGGACGGGAACCCTAACGCCGCTCGCCTTACTCAGGCCTGTCGAGGTGGGCGGGGTGACCATCAGCCGCGCGACTTTGCACAACGCCGACGAAGTAGCCCGGAAAGACATTCGGGTCAGCGATACCGTGAAAGTGGAGCGCGCCGGAGATGTCATTCCGGCCGTGGCCGAACGAGTTCCGGTGCCGGGAGAACAACGAAGTGAACCGTTTCGCATGCCGGACCATTGTCCGGTCTGCGGTTCGGGGGTCGCACGCGAGGGAGCCTACTATTATTGTACGGGGCAGGCGGTCTGCGATGCACAGATCAAGGGGGCGATCGAACATTTCGCCTCGAAGAGCGCGCTGGATATCGACGGGCTCGGCAAGAAAACCGTGGCGCAATTGGTCGATCACGGTCTCGTACATTCATTGGCGGACATCTACAAAATCAGGCGGGAGGACCTGCTGGAACTGGAAGGGTTCGCCGATCGCTCGGCCGGTCTCTTGATGGATGCCATCGAGAGAAGCAAGACGGTCACGCTCGACCGTTTCTTGATGGGACTCGGTATCCGCCAGGTGGGCCAGCATCTAGCCAGGGTCTTGGCCAGAGAATTCGGGACACTGAACGCGATCATGGCGGCGGACCAAGCGCGATTCGAGCGCGTTGGCGAAATCGGGCCGGAGATTTCTTCCAGTCTGACGTCCTATTTTTCAGAACCTCGAAACCGGTCGGTGGTTCGGGAGCTGCTGGATATGGGATTTCACATCGCCGAGGGTGCGGTGCGACCGGCCGGAGACGACAAACTGACCGGCAAGACATTCGTGTTCACCGGCAGCCTGAGGCGCTTTACGAGGGAAGAGGCCAAACGGCTGGTCGAAGATCATGGCGCTCAGGTCGCTGCGAGCGTGAGCAAGAAAACTTCCTTCGTCGTTGCCGGAGACGAGCCGGGCTCCAAGCTCGAGCAGGCGCGCAAGCTCGGCGTGACGGTTCTCAACGAGGAGGGCTTTGTAGACTTGATGGGGAAACAGGAGGAATCTTAGCCGACCAGATTCAGGTTCGGAGCTTCGACCGAGACGGGGGATTTCTCTTCCTTGAAGATCTGGACGCTCCTGATGGAGCGAGGCTCCGCCTCGTGGATCAGGATGCGGCAGTGTCCGATCCGCAGTTCTTCGCCGACCTTTGGGATGCGTCCCAATTCCTGCTGAATCAACCCACCGATCGTGACAGCCTCGTCGCCGAGATCGACTTTCAAGAAGTCGTTCACCTTGCGCACTTCGGTTCTGCCGTGCACCAGGATATGATTCTTGCCGATGCGTTTGATCAGCTCTTCCGTGATGTCCGTTTCGTCCATGATCTCTCCGACCACTTCTTCGAGGAGATCTTCGAGCGTGACAATGCCCATGACGCCGCCGAATTCGTTTACGACCACCGCCATGTGGCGCTTTTCCTGCTGGAACTGCTTCATCAGATCGTCGGCGGTTTTGCCCGCCGGCACGAACAGTGGAGGATAGGCGATATCCTTGAGCTTCGAGTCGGTCCGGCCCTTCGACAGTTCGGTCAGGGCCCGCGATTTATAGAGGATGCCGGTGATGTTATCCAGCGTGTCGTCGTAGATCGGGATTCGCGAATATTTCGAGTTGTACAGCAATTCCTGAGCTTCCTTGAGCCGCAGATTGCCGTCCAACGAAAAGACATAGAGACGCGGAGTCATGGCGTCCTCCGCCGTGATGTCTTTTAATTGGAAGACGTTCTTGATCATCTTCACTTTTTCCACTTCGATGGCGCCGGTCTTGCCCCCCTCTTCCAGCATGATTTTCAGTTCTTCTTCGGTCACCAACGGCAGCGTCAAACCCTTGCCGCCGGTGAGCTTGTGAATGAACGGCACCATAGCCGCGAGAAGCGGTTTCAGAACCAGTTGGACGCCATAGATCGGGTAAGCCATGTTCAGCGTCACCGGCACGGCGAACTTGGCCGCGAGCGTTTTGGGGACGACATCGACGGAAACCAGCAGCACAAAGGTCAAGACCCCGACGACCACAGCGATCGTGTCGCTGAAAAAGGTCCGCTCGCCTCCATAGACATTCAGCGTGAGAAACGTGGCGTACATGGGAATGGCCGTACTGACCAGCCGGTCCCCGATCAAAATGGTGGAAAGGAGCCGTTGGGGGTCGCTTCGCAGGCGTAGCGCCATCCTGGCCCTGGCGCTATGATTCTGGGCAAGGGCGCGAAGCTTGGTCTCATTGACCGCGAAGAACCCGATTTCGGCCGTTGAAATAACGGCGGAAAGAATAATGAGACCCAATAGGATCGCAATATCCATGAAGCTCAAAAATTAGGGACGTCCGGCGGGACAGTTCACCGGATTTGAGGGATGGAGCACCGACCACCCCTTCATGTGTGAGGCGATCAGCCTGTCATGGGCAATGGCGGGGTCCAAGGCAACCTGAAAGGGTCCTACTGGTCCAGGATTATTCATCGGTAAGTAGATGTATCACACGCGCCAATGAGGGGCAAGCGTATTGAACAAACCAGCCGTAAAATCATATGGTTGTATTTCAAGTCCTCAAATTTCCACTGTTTTTCAATCAGGCTGTCAACTATCGTCCCGGAAAACAAACGGTTGAATTGAGAAATGCGATTCCAGAGAGGCCGCTGCAGCTTCCGCTTGGGCTTCGCTTCTAAATTCCCCCACATGGACGCGATAGCGGCGTCCTTCCGGCAAATCGACTGTTTGGATGCGGCCAGTCCCGTACAATTTTTTCGCCCGCTCGAGCAAATTCAGGGCATTTTGTGGATCTGAAAACGCCCCCACCTGGACTCTCAGCGCACCCATGTCCGCCGCCCGTCCTTGGAAACCGACGACCCGGATCTCGACCTGATCCGTTCCAGTACCCGTCATACCCAACGCCCGCGCCCCAGCCAGAGACAAGTCCAGAATGCGTCCTTTGGCGAATGGACCCCGATCATTGATGCGGACGGTCACGTTCCGGCCCGAGGTCGTGGAACGTACCACGGCGATAGACCCCAACGGAAGAGTACGATGCGCGGCGGTCAATTGGTACATGTCATAGCGCTCGCCGTTTGCGGTCTTGTTGCCGTGGAATCCCGGACCATACCAGGAGGCCGTGCCGCGCTCGACGTAGCCGATGGGATAACCGGGAAAATAGGCCGGTTTCGGGGCGGGACTGCTGCAGCCGGAAATGATGGAAAGAGTAGCAGCGAAGAGAATGAAACCAACCGCAAAGGACGAAGCACGTCCCACACGGCTCGGCATCCTAGAACTCGTCGAGCGATTGATCCCGCAGCACCGACAATGCTTTGTCGGTATTCGATACAGTGAGGACGACGATCGCGCGCTTACCCTCACGGGAGGGAGTGCAGTATCCGCATTTGATATTGATCCTGGCCTGCGTGAGCAGATCGGCGACCTCGTTCAATGCACCCGGCTTGTTTTCGAGGCTCAACACGAGCGCCGTCTCTTCAGAGAATTTGATCTTGGCCGATTTCAGCGCCGTGCGCGCGCCTTCCAGATCCGCCACCAGGAGTCTCAATTTTCCCGTGCCCGTCACCTCGGGCGCGGAAAACGCTTTGATGTTTACTCCCGCGGACCCCAGGACCGACGCGACTTGGGCCATGACGCCGGGCTTGCTTTGTCCGCTGATCACCAGTTGTGTGGTAGTAGGCATGGGTCTCGCTCCATCGACAATGACTACACGATGTGACAGACATCGTTGAGAAACGTGTATTCGTAGACACAGCTAAACACGACGGAGGCGTCCTGCGCAAGTTTCTGGGCCGGTTCTTTCATGCCCCGGGGTACGAGAAGATAGAAAGGGATGCCCCGTGACAACGTTTTCCTCCACCGGATCGTCGTCTCGGCATCGGCCAATGAATCCTCCGTTTCCACCTCGGCCATCCACTCCATCGTGTTGCCGCCCGAGGTCACATACCAGCCCACGATGTCGCACTGTTGACCTGGATCGGCCCAACGATTTTGCTCCAGGCTCGTCTGGATCGTGACCTTACAATGGAATGCCTTCGCCCAGCGCTGGGCGACAAGGCTGACGACCCGGTCATGAACCGTTTCGATTCCTTGTTCGCGTAGTGTCGTGGTCATCACAAAACCTCATGCGGGCAAAGACGCCCGGTGAAAGGCCATTTTCACGAGCAGCCGCTGGTTGCTCCACATCCCATGCATTTGAGGCAGGTGCCGTTCCGCACCAGCTTGAATTCGTTGCAGCCCTGACAAGGATCTCCTTCATAGCCTTGGAGGCGAGCATATTTAATGGCTTCGGCCGTGTACGTGAGCGTCTCTCGCTTCAGCTCCACCTTATGCGTGATACCGCCGTTGCCGTTTCCTTGCCCGTTTCCCCCGTGGCGTGGAGTGATGTCGTGGCGCGAAGGAACACGTTCGGTGTTGATCGACGACAAGGCCAGCGTCTGTGGATCCGCTTCCTCGTCGGAGCATTCCGGATCCTGCTCGTCTTTTTTCACCGAATCCATCCGTAAATCATCTTCTTTGACTTGAGCCAGGTCGTACCGGTCCAGATAGGTCACGGCCAGCTCCCGGAAGATGTAATCGATGATCGAAGTGGACATCTTGATGCGGTCGTTCAGCTTGACAGGCCCATTGGGCTCGAATCGCGTGAACACGAAGGCTTCGACGAACTCTTCCAGCGGAACGCCATGCTGCAGTCCCAGGGAAATCGCGATGGCAAAACAGTTCATCAGGCTGCGGAACGCCGCGCCTTCCTTATGCATATCGAGGAAAATTTCGCCGACCGTGCCGTCCTCGTATTCGCCGGTGCGCAGGTACAGCTTGTGGCCGCCGATGACGGCCTTCTGTGTGTACCCATTGCGTCTAGCCGGAAGAGGCCGGCGTTTGGCGAGATACCGGACGAGCACCCGTTCGGTGATCTTTTCGGCGATCGTCATGACTTCTATGGGTGCTTCCGCAGATTTTCCGCTGTCCACGGAAGCGGACAACGGTTGGCTCAGCTTGGAACCGTCGCGGTAGAGCGCGACGGCTTTCACCATGCTCTTCCAGGCGAAGAGGTAGGCGGACTTGACCTCCTCGACGGTCGCATCGGCGGGCATGTTGATCGTCTTGCTGATCGCTCCGCTGATGAACGGCTGGGCGGCAGCCATCATGCGGATGTGCGCGTCAACGGCGATGTACCGTTGGCCGATCCGTCCGCAGCGGTTGGCGCAGTCGAAGACGGGCAAATGTTCGGCCTTCAAATGCGGCGCGCCTTCCACCGTCATGGTGCCGGAGCAATAATCGTTGGCGGCGGCGATTTCCTCCTGCGTGAATCCCATCGCCTTCAGCATGTTGAAATTGGCCTCGGTGAGCTGAAGATCCGTCAACCCCAGCTTCTCGCGACAGAACTCCTCACCGAGCACGTACTTATTGAACGCGAATTGAATCTCGAATGCCTGCGCCAAGCCGCTTTCCAGTCTGGCCAGCGCCGCGTCGTCGAATCCTTTCTGTTTGAGAGTCTCATGGTTGATGAACGGCGCGCCGCGCAGGGTCTGGCGCCCGACGCAATAACTGACAATGTCCTGAATCTGGCTCTCGGTGTAACCCAAGGTCGTGAGCGCCGGGGGAAGACTTTGATTGATAATCTTGAAATAGCCTCCGCCCGCCAGTTTCTTGAATTTCACCAGGGCGAAGTCCGGTTCGATGCCGGTCGTATCGCAATCCATCACAAGCCCGATGGTCCCGGTGGGAGCGATCACGGTGACTTGTGCGTTGCGATAGCCGTAGGCCGTTCCCAGCTCGAGCGCACGGTCCCAGGCCCGCCTTGCCGCGATCAGTAGATCGGGCGGACAGTGTTCGGCCTGGATGCCCATCGGTCTGATGGTGAGATCCTCATATTCTTCCGCCGGTGCATTGTAGGCGGCGCGCCGGTGGTTTCGGATGACGCGCAGCATCGCCTCGCGGTTCTTGGCGTAGCCGGGGAAGGGCCACAGCTCCGCCGCCATTTCTGCCGAAGCGCTGTAGGCTTCGCCGGTCATGATGGCTGTCAGGGCGCCGCAGATCGCCATGGCCTTCGGCGAATCGTACGGAATGCCCTGCCGCATCAGCACAGTCCCCAGGTTGGCATAGCCGAGCCCCAGTGTCCGGAATTGGTAACTCTTTTCCGCGATTGAACGGCTCGGAAAAGAGGCCATCAAGACGCTGATCTCGAGCACGACGGTCCAGATGCGGACGGCATGGCGGAAGTGCTCGAGCTCGAACTGACCGTCGCTCGTGAAAAACTGCGCCAGGTTGAGCGACGCGAGGTTGCAAGCGGTGTCGTCCAGGAACATGTATTCCGAGCAGGGGTTCGAGGCGTTGATGCGCCCGTCTTCGGGACAGGTGTGCCATTCGTTGATGGTCGTGTCGTATTGCGTTCCAGGGTCGGCGCAGATCCAGGCGGCCCAGGCGATGCGATCCCACAGATCGCGCGCCTTGACCGTCTTGGCAACCTTGCCGTCGATCCGTCGCTTCAGTTGCCAGTCGCCGTCGGCTTCCAACGCGGTGAAGAATTCGTTGGGAATCCGGACGCTGTTGTTCGAGTTTTGGCCGGAAACAGTCTGATAGGCTTTGCCATCCCAGTTCGTGTCGTACTCATGGAAGACGAAATGCGTGAAACCCTGCTGGGCGTACGAGAACATCCGCTGAATGTACGCCTCGGGTACTGCATCACGCCGAGCGGTCACGAGCGCTTCCCGTAAGATGGAGTTTCGTTTGGCATCGGTTTCCACCTTGGGAGTGCCGGCGCTGTCCACGACGTGACAGGCTTTCAGTACGGCATTGAGCCGCTCGGCGCAGATTTTCGAGCCGGTGACCATCGCGGCGACTTTTTGCTCTTCGATCACTTTCCAGTCGATGAATTCTTCGATGTCCGGATGGTCCAAATTGAGGCAGACCATCTTGGCCGCCCGCCTGGTCGTCCCGCCTGATTTAATCGCGCCGGCCGCTCTGTCACCGATGCGCAGGAACGACATCAACCCGGAAGAGCGTCCTCCGCCGGACAAGGGTTCTCCGTCGCCACGCAGTTTGGAAAAGTTCGTTCCCGTCCCGGACCCGTATTTGAACAGACGCGCTTCGCGCACCCACAGATCCATGATGCCGTTGTCGTTGACGAGATCGTCCTCGATGGATTGGATGAAGCACGCGTGCGGCTGTGGATGCTCGAAGGCGTTCGTCGCCTTGACGACCTCGCGGGTCTTTGGGTCCACGTAGTAGTGGCCTTGCGCCGGTCCCGACAACCCATAGGCGTAGTGGAGTCCCGTATTGAACCACTGAGGACTGTTGGGAGCGGCCATCTGATGCGCCAGCATGTAGCAGAGCTCATCGTGGAAGGTGGCGCTGTCTTCCAGCGTTTTGAAATATCCATAGGCCTTGCCCCAATGGGTCCAACAACCGGCCAGGCGTTCGAAGACTTGTCGTGCGTCTCTTTCTCCACCGAGCTGCGATTTACCGTCTTGCCCGATGATCGAATTGCCGTCGTCGTCTCGTTGAGGGACCCCGGCCTTCCGAAAGTATTTTTGCGCCAAGATATCGATCGCCAATTGCGACCAGGATTCCGGAACGTCGATTTGATCCAACTTGAAGACGGTGGATCCATCGGGATTCCGGATCTCCGATGAACGTTTCACGAACTTCAGGCCTTCATAGGGGCTTTGTCCGGAACGCGTAAATCGTCGTTCTATTCTCACGATCTATCCTCCCCTGGTTAGGATCAGCCTGGTTGTATGTCGCCCAAAATGGGAAGAGCCGAATTGTACTGTTCCAGGAATAGAGCCGCCGATTTCATGTGGCTGTCCGGCAGCGACGGACTACATATAGCCATTGGAAGGAATTGTCAATACCAAATGTTGTGGTTATCTGGGGATAGAGGGGAAAAATTGTGGATAACAGGCAATCGTGACCAGCGGCCATCTATCTCAAAAACAGAGCATGTTATCCACAGCCTGGAGGGGGTCGAAGAAGGGGGGCGCCGCGGAACAAGAGAAATAATTTTTCTAAAAAACTAGAAAGCGAGCCGGCCAAACCGGGCGATCGCGTCATCGACGCCTTTGATGGGAATAAACCGAGTGCCGATCCCCAGCACTTCGATGTGGGCGTCCAAGGCACTGGTTTCAAAGACGCTGAAGAATCCCCAGTTATGCCGGATCGTGTGCGGGCGAACGATGCTGACAACGAGCTCGTGGCTGTGTGCGCGGAAGATGGTGCGCACCATGTCGCGCTCTCGACTCTGTTCAGCCGGTTGATGGCGATCCAACGCTTTCCCCAGTTCCGCTTCGAGAAAGGCAAGATACATGTCCGTCGAAGGATTGGTTCCGGCCAGCAGCACGCCGATGCCGAGAACGGCCACCAGCAGCATGAGATGCCAAATTTTCACGCCGCCCTCTTGCGCCGCACGAGCCGGAGGGCCTCGTGAGTGCGGCTCTGCCCCACTCCCCTGCCGACACTCATGCCGTTTGTCTTGTTTCTCCAGCGCCGCATCGCTGCATTATAGAGCGGCCGCCTCCGTGGCGAGGCTGTCGCCGATGTGGTCGTGCAATCTGACGCGAAGATTCCACACGAGCCAGATTCCGGGAAGCGCTGCCAGGAAGGTGAAGAAGAAAAATTCACCCCAGCCCACCATGGCGACGAGCTCGGCTGATGGACGTCCGGAAAATACTCTTCCGACGGCTTCCAGAGACGAAAGGAGTGCGAACTGGGTCGCGGTGTAGCGATGGTCACAGAGAGACATGATGAGGGCGACAAAGGCCGCCGTCCCCATGCCGCCTGTCAGATTTTCCACGATGATCGATGTTGCGAGGGCCGTATAGTCCCTTCCCACCCACGCCAACCCGGTAAAGCAGAGATTGGACAGCGCCTGCAACACACCGAAGAGCAACAACGATCGCACCAGACCGATCCGTGCCATCAGAATACCGCCGATAAGCGCGCCGGCCAGCGTGGCAAAGATGCCCACACCCTTCACATAGCCCACGTCGCTGCTCGTGAACCCCAGTCCGCCGATGAAAAAAGCAGTCTGCAGCGAAGCTGCCGCGGCATCTCCCAGCTTGTAGAGCAGAATCAATAAAATCACGCCTAAGATATCCGAACGGGAAAAGAGTTCGACTAGAGGATCTTTCACGGCTTCCGTCAACGTAGCGGGAGGTGAACCGTTCAAGCTCGGCTCCGGAGCCGCCAATGTCGTAACGATTCCCATTCCCATCAGACCCGCCAAGAAAAGGTACGTGAGCTGCCATCCGATGTGGTCTGCCAGGACGAGAGCTCCCGAACTGGCGACGAGCAACGCAAAGCGATAGCCGTTGACCCACACCGCAGCGCCGAATCCCCGTTCGGCCGGCAACAGCACGTCCGTCCGGTAGGCATCGAAGACGATATCGAGAGATGCCGACAGAAAAGCGACCATCAACGCAACCGCACCGAGCCATTCCGGATGGTGGCCGGGACCCATCACACCCATGAGCGCGAGACCGCCAGCGACGCCGATTTGCGTCAACAGCATCCACCCACGCCTGCGTCCCAGCCAGGGGGGCACGATACGATCCAGCAGAGGAGCCCAAAGAAACTTCATGGTGTACGGAAGGCCGACGAGGGTGAAAAGGCCGATGGTCTTGAGATCCAGACCGACCACCGTGAGCCAGGCCTGGAGCGTACCGGCGGTGAGCGCCAACGGAAGCCCCGAAGCGAAACCGAGAGGCAACATCAAATCAATGCGGCGATTGGCGAGGATCTGTGCGATAGAAGTCGTCACACCGCGTCCGGCGCGATCGTAAAGACGTTGTCGATGGACCCGCACAGCATAGCACCGGTCCTCAGTCGGACTTCAGTACATTCGCACAATGCGGGAGGTTCCGTCTCTCCGTTGGAAAGGATGGATGGACCGATCAGCAAGGCTGACCGTTGAAGGTGCAGGGTTTATAACGAGAGATATCGAATTCGACGTTCTCCTGGTACACCCGTTCGTTGCCGTTGACGCCGTCCTGCTCGGGGTCGTTCCACATCGTATGGTTCCACCAATAGAAGAGCGGGAAGTCTTCCGTCTCATACACCGGGTTTCCGTAGTTGCTTCGCGCATATTCTTGGACGAGACGGCCGGTGACATAGTCGACTTGACCGTTTCCTCCCAGCGAATACAACATCAGAAAGAGCCGCGCCTCGTGATCGTAGAGTTCATCGATTCTTGTGCTGAGGTCCGGTTCAGTCGGCAACGGTTCTCTCGTCGAGCCGACCGTGACCGGTACGAGGAGAGAAGCACACAACAGAACGAGTGCTGCGCGTTGTGGAGAAGCCACGACAGACTCACTCTCAGGTAGGAATACAATTTGAGGCATGCTAACACGGTCTCATCCCGGCTTCAACCGTTCTCTCCTTCGCGGGCCTTCGTCTTGCCCGTAATGGCGGCGCTCTCTATAATGCTTCCGCACTATTGTTGGCCGATGAAGCGCGCATCATTACATACGCTGGGATGTCGACTGAACCAGGCCGAGACGGCGGTGCTCGAATCGCGTCTCCGCAAGGAAGGGTATGAGATCGTCGAGTTCGGCGAACCGACGGACTTGCTGATTTTGAATACCTGCTCCGTGACGGAAGAGGCCGAACGCACCTGCCGCTATGTCATTCGGAAAACCTTGCGGCATTCACCGAACGCGTTCGTCGCGGTCACCGGTTGCTATGCCCAAACCGGAACGCATGAGTTACGCAACATCCCTGGAATCGACTTGATCGTCGGGAATCGCTTCAAGTTGGATCTTCCCGCACTGTTGCCTCCTCTGCGAATATTGAAAAAGCAGACGAGCCCCGCGGTGTTCCACACCAGATCGATCGATCGGGAAGATTTTGTCCTGTCCGAGTATGGGGAACCCGATTCGACCAGAGCTCTCCTGAAAATCCAGGACGGTTGCAACGTGATGTGCAGCTTTTGCCTGATTCCATTCGCTCGCGGGCGCGAACGCAGCCGCGTGCTCGAAGATGCCGTACAGGAAGCCGAGTCGCTGGTCGCCGGCGGCTATCGAGAAGTCGTGTTGACGGGAGTCAATGTGGGACAATACCGGCACGCAGGTCGGGATCTCCTCTCCCTGATTCGGAAATTAGAACAGATCGATCACCTTCGGCGGATCCGCATTTCATCGATCGAGCCCACGACCGTGACGGACGATTTGCTCGAGTGGATGAGGACCTCCGTCAAACTCTGTCCCTATCTTCATATCCCGTTGCAGAGCGGCGACGATACGATTCTCGCGTCGATGAATCGCCCCTACCGCGTGCGCGAGTACGTGGACTTGGTCGAACGAGCCCTTCGAGCGATTCCCGATCTCGGACTGGGTACCGATCTCATGGTGGGGTTTCCCGGCGAATCGGAACGGTCCTTCAACAAAACCCTGTCTCTCGTAGAAGGTCTCCCCTTCTCCTATTTCCATGTCTTTCCTTATTCTCCAAGACCGGGGACCGCTGCATTGAAGTTGCCGGACGGTGTGCCCGTCGCGATCGCAAGACAGCGAGCGAAGCGGTTGTCCGAACTCTCTCGTGAAAAGAGCATGGCCTTCGCACAACGCTATGTCGGATCGACGGTCTCTGTGCTCTTTGAAAAGTGTGAGATGGACGGATTTCGCCTCGGAACCACCGCGAACTTCCTCCGTGTCGGAGTTTCGTCCCCCCGTGAATTAGTGAACACGATCAGATCGGTCGTCGTTTCCGGTACATCGGACCGGTGGGCACTCGGACAATTGGTTGCCGAGGACCGTTCAATTTCTCGGGTTCCCGCCGTATGAGCCAAAAACCCATGTCCCGACTGGTCCATCTCGAAACGTTCGGATGTCAGATGAACGAGTACGACTCGGAGCTCGTACGGTCGATCTTGATGCGAGAAGGATTTGTCTTCACCGATGATCGCGAACGAGCCGACGTGATCTTGATGAACACCTGCGCGATCCGGGAGAACGCACACAACAAGGTCTATACTCACCTGTCCGATTTGCGGGCGCTGAAGAAGCATCGTCCACTCGTGGTCGGCGTGCTGGGCTGCATGGCTCAAAATCTCAAGGAGGAATTGACGGAGAAGGAACCGCTCGTCGATGTGCTCGCCGGACCGGACTCGTACCGTCACTTGCCGGCGCTCATCGCCAAGGCCATGCAGTCGCAAGAGCACGGCCTCCGGCACAAGGAATTGGCGGTGGACCTGTCGGAGTACGAAACGTACGAAGGTGTTCTGCCGGAGCGCCGCGATGCCGTGAATGCCTGGATTGCCGTGATGCGCGGCTGCGACAATTTCTGCAGTTTTTGCGTCGTTCCGTATACGCGAGGAAGGGAACGTTCCCGGGCACCGGAGGGAATCCTGGACGAGGCGCGGCTCGCGACCGCACAAGGGTTCAAACAAATCACACTTCTGGGCCAGAACGTCAATTCCTATCGTTGGGGCGAATGGGATTTCGCTCGTTTGCTTGTCGCCGTGGCTGATGTACCGGGCGTCGAAAGAGTGCGCTTCACCTCGCCCCATCCGAAGGATTTCCCGCCGGCGTTGTTGGACGCCGTCGTGTCCCATCCAAAGATCTGCAAGCACATTCATTTGCCGGTTCAGTCGGGGAATGATCGAATCCTGGAATTGATGAATCGCACGTATACGAGAAAAACGTATTTGCAGCTCATCGACGAGATCCGTTCGAAGCGCCCGGACATCGTCTTGACGACCGACATCATCGCAGGATTTTGTTCCGAGACGGAAGGCGAATTTGCCGACACGTATCGTCTATTGGATGAAGTGCGGTATCACGCGGCCTATATCTTTAAGTACTCGGAGAGAAGGAATACGATCGCCGCGAGGAAATTTCCCGACGACGTTTCCGATGAGGTGAAATCGGAGCGCGTCACCGCTCTCGTGGAACTTCAGCGGCGGATCTCGCATGAGCTGAATCGACAGTATCTTGGCTCGATTCTTCCAGTGCTCGTCGAAGGCGACGCCAAGCGGTCCTCTCTCCAAGGGATGGGAAAGACCGAAGGCAACATCACAGTCGTCTGGGAAAAGGCCTCCGTCGCATCCGCACCGGGTGAACTCGTGGATCTCTCTATTTACGACGCTTCTGCCTCGACCCTCTACGCCACCGCTTCTTCCGCTCAGTAAGAAGACATCTGGTCTTTTACAAGACTCTCGCTGAGCTCCATTCAAGATCGAACGCGATTGCACGAGAATTGCCTCAACTGTAGGTAGTTTCCTCCTCGGACAACGAACCCTCATATAAAAGACTGTCCATGTTATGCCTTACCTCGCGGAGGAAAACACCTCTGTGTACGCCATGAGATATACCTGGTGGGATGTGAACTAATGAAGCGTTATCAATTACTTGGGCTCCTGGCTTTAATTGATTGATTTAGAAATAAATTGCCTGGTGGAGGACATTCTGAAAGGCTGAATGGAGGCGATTCTCCTCTGCTCGATGAATTGTCCTTACAATAACTGAGGGCACAGAGTTTGCTTAATAACGCTTCGAAATCACAACCTTCTTACCCTGCTTGGAGAAGATTTATGGATGTGAATGCCGATTCCGCAGTGAAGCAGAAGAACGCTTCTTCGGCCACATTGGAAAGTCTTATCGCCATGGGTCTCTTCGGATGGCTGGCCCTCAGCATGACGCTGATGGGTTTGGGCATCTGGTAGTTCCCCAATTGCAATTCACCCGACCTCGCAACAGCTCAGCTCTATCCTGAAAAGGAGATGCTCCATGATTCGATATCGCGTTACATCTCTTGTCAAGGGACCTGTCTTCGGCATATTGGCAGTGGCAGGACTCACGCTGGCCGTCGGTTGTTCGAGTACGTCAAAGATCGCACAGAGCTCGAAGGGAAATGTGTATTTGGAAGAAGTCGCGGATTGGTCCTTCGAGGCCAACCATCCGGCCGTGATCGATCAAGCCACGATGTTGAAGATCGTCAAAGGGATGTACAGTGACGACAGCCAGAACGCGTCGGCGAAAATGTCCGTTGGTGGCGCCAGGCCGATGAGAATTTTCAGCGATGAGGATGCGGAATTCCTTGCTCCCCTGCTCGCACAAGGCTTATCGAAAGCGAAACCCGAACAGATCGTCGGGTTCCGTGTGTCCTCATCGGCAGGGTCAGGCTCTGAACCCACCACGGGCACCATGTATGTGAAAAACGAATCGGTCTATGTCACGATCGCGAGAGGCGCAAAAGCCGCCGGATTCATGCCGGAATCCGTGGCTCACGTGGAACATGCACCGTCATATGCGGCGGGCGGAACCGCCGGTGTACTTGCCATGGTGATCGACTACCATGCGCTTGCCAAAGCCCCGGCATCGGCGCTTCCCGTCATGGCGAAAGCCGCGCCAAAGCCGGCGATTGCGCCGGCTGCGACTCCGGCCGCGTCTTCAGTTGTGACAGTCGCGTCAGGAAAATCATCGACGGCGCCTCTTCCGATCAGCGCACCGGTCGCCCAGTACGATTCTGCGTCTATCGATGCGGAGCAGCTCGAAAAAGTAAAAGAAACCCTCGTCAGGAAAGACACCGAAATCAACATGCTGCGGAAGGAAGCGGAGTGGATGAAACGCGAATTGCGGAATCGTGATGAAGAGATCAAGGCGTTGCGGGCCACTAAAGTCTCGTCGAAGCCCGTGCCGAAAAAGAAACAGGCGGAGGTCTCCCCGACGCGCTAGCCGACCTCAGCCGACGTCCACAAGCTCCGGCTGAAGCAAGACAATCTCCCGGGACAGGGGCTGCCGGAAGTTCATCCGGCAATAACAGGCATAAGTCACGAACGTATCTTGTAGGCAGTAGAGCGCCAACTCTCGTGCCTGTCCTTTCTCCCACATCGCCGCCACCTGCTCTCCGCTTCCGGATTTCGTATCCACGTTCAGCGCGCGGGCCAGCACATCAAGTTTGATCCAGCCGCGCTGGTCCCAATTACTCCAGATCGCCATCGTGTCGTAGACCGGTTCCGTCCTGAATTTTGCCAAATTGATGTCGACACTGGGCTTTACTTGCTGGACAATGGACCGTTTTTTGATGAAAGGCAGATCGAAACCGAGACCATTGTGCGTGATGAAGAGCGACGGTCGCGCTTGCGCCACACGGCTCCAGAATTGCCGCAAGAGTTCGCGCTCATTGCCGCCGTACCAGGCGACGGCGCCTCGCGGTTCCATCTGGTCGGAGAACTCGAGGAGTCCGATGCAGACAATCGCGCTGAATGTTCCATCGAACGCCGACTTGGCATACTGCTCTTCCTCCAGTCGCCGCCGTTCTGCCTCCGCTCCGGCCGTGAACAAGTCCAGTTCGTCTCCGGCGATGATCGGTTCGGGTGCGGCAGGCGTTTTACCGACGAGTCGCTCCCATTCTTCGCGGGGCGCCTGAATCGTTTCGATATCGAGCACGACTTTCATGAGCCGTCCCTTGCGGCCTGATGCTGTAACGCGTCGATGATCGGTCGGTCGGCCGGTGGAAATTGATAGTGAGTCAGTTCCTGGGGGGATACCCAACGCAGTTCGGCACAGTCGACGGGCGTCGGTTGACCCCGTTCGATTACACAGCGAAAGAAATGCAATTCGACTGTTTTTTCCGGATATTCATGCCGAATGATCCGGAACGGAATCGGGACGTCGACCTGGATACTCAATTCTTCGAACAGTTCACGGCGCAGGCATTCCTCCAATGTTTCGTCCGCTTCGCGTTTCCCGCCCGGAAACTCCCACAGCCCGGCCAAATGCACACCGGGCTTGCGTTTGGCTATCAAGTATCGGCCCTCACGGCAGATAAGGCCCGCCGCCACCTCGACAACTTTCATCGCTCGTTCCTGTTCGTCTCGAAAGGATACGTTCGGCAAATCGGTTTCATCGGACAGGGACGACAAGCGGGGTTCCTCGCCGTGCAACAGGTCGCGCCGAAGTCCATCAAGGCCTGATTGAAATCGTATCCTCTCCCGGCGGGAATCAGCGCTTCCGACAGCATCCACAGTTTCGCCTTCTGCGTCTTGGGATTTCCTTTTGCGATGAACACTCGGTGCAAGACCCGCATGACGTTCGTATCGAGGATCGGAGCATCCTCATTGAATGCAAAAGAACGAATTGCCCCCGCGGTGTACCGCCCGATTCCTTTAAATGACAATAACTCCTCCGCCCCGCTCGGCAATTTCCCTCCATATCGGGCGACCGTTTCGCACGCGATGCTATGCAGCCGTTCGGGACGGATGTTGTAGCCCAGCGGATACCAGGTTTTTTTCACGTCCTTGACGGGCGCTTCGGCCAAATCTTCAAAGCTCGGATACCGTTCCAGGAATTCATGGTATTTGGGGATCACGCGATCGACTTGAGTTTGCTGCAGCATGACCTCGGATACCAGTATGTGGTAAGGGTCCGCTGTATTACGCCAGGGTAAATCTCTTCCATTGGCCGCATACCAACCCAAAAGACGCCGTTGAAATCGTCTGGTCAATGAGGAATTCGGCAGGAAGCGTCGTGAAGAGGTCTTGCGCGGTCGCGAGGATGTCGGCAAGACAGGTTTACGAGAAGCCATAACAGTCCGACGGCGTTGCGGCATTGTAAGGATACCCGCCGCCAAAATCAAACCGAGACGTGTCAACCGAGACACGAACGAATCGTTTTCTCATTCAGGGGGAGGCGCTGTTCAACAGGGATGGTGCGTGGTAACGTATATTCAACCGCCTGATAGGAGGGGAACCGATGAAGAATCATGAGACCACAATGGTCGCCTCTCAATTCGATGCATGGCGTTGGATGATCGTTGCCGGAGGATTGGCGGCCATGGGTGCCGCACTGTTCGCTCTTCCGGTTCATGCGTCCAGCCTTCAGGTGCCGTGGGAATGTTCCAACTACAGCGAAGAAGCTCAGACCCGCTGCATCAATGGGTTTATCGAGCATCAGCGAGAACAAATTCAGAAGCTCGAGGGTCAACTCCAAGCCCAACATGAGGAGGTGGGTCGCCTCAAGAATCAGCTCGATCGTCAGGCTGCGAGCACGGCCAATCCGCAGCAGCAACTTTCGCAACCGCCCGCGACCACCGTCGTACCGGCTCCATATGCCTACACGCCTTACGCCTACACGTATGCCTACCCACCCGTCGGCTTGGGCCTCTATCTTGGACGTCCTTGGATTTATGGACCTCCGTACTTTTATCATCCCTATTGGGGGCCGCGCTTCTACGGACATTGGGGCCGTCGCTGGTAGCCATGGACGTCGGACAGAACATTCCTTGTCTCATTAAGGTCAGCGTCACTACCACACGGTCATCCCGGATTTTTCTGACCTCCAAACAAACCGAAGTTTCTGTATTCCTTTGACAATAGCGTGAACCAAGATTAGCGTTCTCGTTACAGGAGCACTCATGGTCACGCGAAAGTTCAAGCGATTCCCGGTCTCGTTTCCGAGCACGTTGGTTCATAAGGATCAGTTCCGTCACAAGGGTTCGATTGAAGATCTCTCGGCGAAGGGTTGCCGTGTCAAGAGCCTGATCAGTCCCTTTACCGGCATGCAAGTCACGGTATTGCTGTATGTCCCCGACGAGGTCCAACCCATTACCATTGAAAACGCGGCGATCCGATGGTGCGGATCACATGGCATTGGGATGGAATTTCTGACCGTCGCGAAGCCCGAACAGGACCGGCTCGGACTGTTCATCCGGCGGCTCGAAACCCAGTTGGCCGCGAAGTAAGCACCCCGGTTGCAATCGCGCCCGCCGTCTCCGTATCCTCCTGATATGGAACTCTCTTCGTTGTCTCCCGAACAGATCAGAGAGCTGGTGCGAGGATTGGTCGATGATCGGCTCCGTGAACTGCTCGGCGATCCCGATCTGGGGCTTGCGCTGGGGGATTCGCTGAGGGCGCGTCTCAAGGCCGCCCTCTCGCAGGGTCCGCGTATGTCCGGTGAAGAAATTGCCGAGCGATTGGGACTTCGCTGGTAGCATCCCGTGGCTTGGTATCGCCTCGCATTTCATCCGGCGGTTGCCGACGATCTTGCAACAGCCGATCCGTCGATGGCGCAGCGCCTGTTCGATAAAACAAAATGGCTCGCCTCCAACGCCGAGAATTTGCGGCATGAGTCCGTCGATCCCGATCTTCCGGGACTGTCAAAATATGCCGTTGGAGATTGGCGGATTTTCTATACGCTCGATCGGGCTGGGCAATTTGTGAACATCCATGCCATCGTCAGGCGGTCGTGGTTGCGGTCCGGATAGGGAGCGGCAGCCGTCTTATTTCGGAGAGGCGGGGATATCGGCGACGTGGATCGTCCATTCGCCCTTGTGCAGATCCTCGACGTATCGCCGGAGGGCTTCCTTCACCACCGGAAACGCGATGGAGCCCCAAGGAATATCGGACGGATGGAAAAGTCCGACGTCGAGACTCTCCGGTCCGGTTCCAAACTGTTTGGTCTTCAGATTGCCGATGAAGACGATGTAGACTTGCCCGATGTGGGGTAAGCTGAGAACCGAATGAAGCGTGATCAATGTGACATCGGCTTGCGCTTCCTCAATGGTCTCCCGCACCGCTGCCTGCTCGGTGCTCTCGCCGATTTCCATGAAGCCGGCCGGAAAAGTCCACAAACCTGACTTGGGCTCGATCGCGCGCCGGCAAAGCAGGATTTGATCCTCCCACTGCGGAATACACCCCGCGACGATTTTCGGATTGTGGTAATGAATGAGGGTGCAGGAGCCGCACACAAAACGCGGCAGGTTGTCTCCGGGCGGAATCTGCCTGAGCACGGGTTTGCCGCATGCGCTGCAAAAATTCATGGACAAGTGTACCTCGACAATCGTACCCGGGACTCAAGGCGGAAACCGGTTTTCAACGAAATTCGCGGCATGACGACGAATGTCGTGCAAGATGGATAGCACAAAACAACGGTTCTTTTCACCCTGTCCCCGCGGTCTCGAAGGAGTGCTGGAGACTGAACTTCGGAGTCTGGGGGTCGAAACGACCCGAAAGACCGAAGGCGGCGTCGGTTATGACGCTTCGTGGACGTCGCTCTACCGGGTGAACCTGACAAGCCGCATCGCCAGCCGGGTTCTGTGGGAGGTAGGGAAAGCCCATTGCCGGACAGAAGACGATATTTATCGCGCCGCGTATGCGCTGACCTGGCCGGACTGGTTCCAACGTTCCTGCACGATGAAGGTGAAAGTCAGCGCACGTCATTCCATGTTGAAGAGTCTCGATTTCATCACGCTGCGGATCAAAGACGCGGTCTGCGACAAATTCGTGAGAACCGCGGGAGACAGGCCCAACGTGGACACGCAAAAGCCCGATGTCCGCATCGATGCCTTCCTTGACGGGCCGTCGGTCGTGTTCTATCTCGATACGTCCGGTGAGCCATTGTTTAAGCGCGGTTACCGAATGGATCGAGCGGAGGCGCCGTTGCGAGAAAATTTAGCGGCAGGGCTCATCGGACTGACCGGCTGGACCCCGGACGAAGCATTCGTCGATCCCATGTGCGGAGGCGGCACCATTCCAACGGAAGCGGCATTCATCGCTCGACGGATACCGGCGGGAATCATGAGGTCCTTTGCATTCGAGCGGTTGTCGCTGCACGACGTCAAAATATGGAATCGCATTCGCGACACAGCGTGGAAGGACCAGCTCGATACCGTGCCGTCGGTCATCTATGCGTCGGATAAGGATCCGAATGCCGTGAAGATGGCTCAGCGGACATTTCAAGGAGCCGGGGTCGGGATAGATGTCCGGCTCAAGCAGGCCGATTTCTTCTCGCTTGAGCCCCCCGCTTCCCGGGGCGTGATGTTGATCAATCCGCCGTACGGCGTCCGCCTCGGGCCAGACAATCTCGATGTCCTGTATCCCCAAATCGGTACCCGTCTGAAGCAGCGGTGGGCCGGATGGCGGGTTTACGTGTTTACGGCTGATGCGCGTGCGCCGAAGTTGATCGGTCTCGCTCCTTCGAAACGTATCCCGCTCTTCAACGGATCGCTGGAGTGCCGGCTTTATGAGTTCAAAATCGTCGAAGGATCGATGAGAAGGCGACCGCGGCATGGTCCGGACGGAAAAGAAGAATTACGCACCTCCGGTGGTTGAGCTCGTGATGCGATCGTTTCGACTCATGCTCGTGTGCGCGCTGCTCCTGCGTCTTCCCGGTTGCGCTCTGTTGAAAGATTTTTCATCCTGGCTGGGATCTTCGACGACCGCTAAGCCGAGAAGTCCTCTGCGCGATTCCCTGATCGAGCGGTTGTCCCCTTCCGTGCGGCCTGAGCTCGATCGCATCATTGCCGAGCTGAAGCCGGTCGACAAGTCGACGAAGGAAAGCGCGGAGACCGCTCCGGCTCGCTTCAAACGGCGCCTGGTCCTCGATGCCTTGAAACAACCCTGGGAAGGTTTGACCAACTTGGAAGGTCACGGGTTGCTGATTGCGGAATTGGCCGACGGTGGAGCCTCGACGCTTCCGGGTCTACTCGATGTGTTGGAAGCCGGGATGGACCGGACTTCCACCTTTCATCGGGCGATTCCACTGCCGACCGGCATTCCATCACAAACCTTCACCAATTTCCTGGTCGAAAATCTGGCGGAGGCTTCGCAACTCCGCGACAAGGCGCTGAGCCATCTCACGACAGACGATCGCCAGTTTCTCTTCGATCATGCCCGCTCGCTCGTGGAACAGTACACGCCTCAACTGTCGGAGCCCTTGGACCAGATGCTGTCGCGCGTCAAGGATGATGTGCGATTCGTCGAATTGCTCGAAGAGCACGTAGACTACTCGAACTTGATCGCCGCCGCACAGGTCCTCGCCCGCTTGGCAAACGAACGGTGGCTGTCTCAGCTCTCGCGATGGAACACTCAGTCGATTCCTCGCTCCCAAGTTCCCGTCGGTATCACCGGTGAAGTGCTGTATGTGGAAGAGACCTCGTACGGTCTGATCGTGATCGGCGGTACCGGTACGAACACGTATGAACTTGACCGCCGATTCGGTCTCGTTATCGACCTTGGAGGCGACGATGTGTACCACGGCGCAATCGCGGCGGCGGCCGATGCCGACCATGGAAACATGGTGGTGATCGACGTGGCCGGGAACGACGCGTACAACGGCGGTCCCTTGGGGCTTGCAACCGGCAGGCTCGGTGTCGGGCTTCTCATCGACCATGCCGGCGACGACGTGTATCAATTGGATGCCGGGTCAGGCGGAACCGGATTCGCCGGGTTGGGCATTCTCTTCGATGCGAGGGGAAACGACACATATATGGGCAGCAGACTGACACAAGGCGCGGCGATCGGAGGACTCGGATTGCTGTTCGACGCATCGGGAAACGATCGTTATGTGAGCCATGGGTTTGCGATTGGATTTGGTGGTCCTTCCGGGGTCGGGGCGGTGGTCGATCTACAGGGCGACGATCGATACGAGTGTGGAGGCAAATATCCCAGTGCCTATAACGCGCAAGATGCCCCGAACGGGAAGCCGGGTGATCCTCTGTTTCAGTATGACTGTTTTGGGCTCGGTGCAGGGTCGGGCACAAGGATTCTGACGAAGCGAACAGATTGGCACATGTACAACTTGGCAGGCGGATGGGGAGTATTGATCGATGTCGCAGGACAGGATCAGTACCGCAGCGCGAATTTTTCACAGGGACACGGCTACTTCTTCGGCGCAGGGGTGCTGCTGGACCTCGAGGGGAATGACGATCATCAAAGCGCTCGTTTCGGTCACGGATCGGCGGCTCACTATGGGGCAGCCGTGTTTGTCGATCGCTCAGGAGAAGACCGCTACGGCTCGACCGGGCCTTACTATAATGGAGGCGTCGCCTGGGACCGTTCCGCCGCCGCGATGATCGACGGCGGAAAGGGAAAGGACGAATACCAATTCATGCGCTCCACCGGGTTGGGCGGCGCAGATTACTCCGGTTGGGGCTTGTTTGTCGATGAAGGAGGAAACGACCTGTACCAGGCCAAGGGCGGCCTCGGCCGCGCGTCGGAGCACAGCGCGGCCGGCTTCTTCGATCTCAACGGAACCGACCGCTACAACGTGCCATTGGAAGCGCTTGTCTCGTCGGATGAACAGCCCAAGGACGGCAAGGTGATCATCTATCCAAAGGGCGGGCTGTTCGTCGATCGTTAGAGAAGGTTAATCTCCACGCTCGTCGCTTTTCCCTCCCGTCGTATGCTTCTTGACTTCACCTCCGCAGAACCTATCTCTGTCCATAATTATGTTGCGCCCTGTTCATTTCAGGAGAATTGGAGGAAGCCGATGAGCAATACGACGTTGGCCGTGACCCTACCCGTCCTTCCGATCAAGCGCACCGTCTTATTTCCTGGCGTGCTGATGCCGGTGACCGTCGGCCGCGAGCGGTCGGTGGCCGCCGTGAATGCGGCGCTCAAGACCGAGGACAAGATGGTCTTAGTCGTCGCGCAGCGCGATGCCGGCACCGAAAATCCGGGTCTTGAAGATCTCTATACGATCGGTACGAAAGCGATCGTCAAGCAGGTGGCCCGACCGGAGGACGGCAACATCCACGCGTTCCTGCAAGGCATCGAGCGGGTCGCTTTGGTAAAGGTTGAACAGACCACTCCTTATCTGCTCGTACAGGCTCGGCGTTTGGAACTGCTCACCGATCACGATCGTGAAGTGCAGGCCCTTCAACGCGCCATACAAGACCTGGTGAGCGATCTGTCGCGCAAGATCCAGGCGCCCGGGATCGATGAAGCGATCACGGCCTTTCAAAATGAACAGAATCCGGTGACGCTGGCCTACCGGGTGGCTTCATTGCTGAATCTCACTGTCAAGGAAGAGCAGGCCTTACTCGAGAGCTCATCGACGGTCGAATTACTGCGGTCGCTGTATGCAGCCTTGTCCAAGGAGATACAGATTCTCCAGTTGCGCGACAAGATCGCCAGTGAAACGCAGGCGAAGATCGGAAAGAATCAGCGGGAGTACATTTTGCGTGAACAATTGAAGGCCATTCAGCAAGAGCTGGGTGAGGGAGATCAAGAGGAGAGCGAGGTTGCGCATCTGAAGAAGAAGGTCGAAGAGGCCGATCTGCCGGAGCATGTGAGAAAAGAAGTCGATCGCGAGTTGGCGCGCCTGGCCAAGGTGCCGCCCACGTCGCCCGACCATCAGGTGCTCAGGACCTATTTGGAATTGGTGCTGGAGTTGCCTTGGAGCAAGGCGTCCGAAGAGCACTTGGATCTAAGCAAGGTCCGCCAGGTGTTGGAAGAGGACCACTACGGTATCAAAGAGGTCAAGGAGCGGATCGTCGAGCACTTGGCTGTGTTGAAATTGAATCCCACGGCCAAGGCGCCCATTCTCTGCCTGGTCGGACCGCCTGGAGTCGGAAAGACCAGCTTGGGTCAGTCGATCGCCAGGGCCATGGGGCGAACCTTCGAGCGATTCAGCTTGGGCGGCATCCATGACGAGGCGGAGTTGCGCGGTCACCGACGAACCTACGTCGGCGCACTCCCCGGCCGCATCATTCAAGCCATGCGTCGAGCGGGAGTGAAGAATCCGGTCTTGATGCTCGATGAAGTGGACAAGATGGGACGGGATTTCCGCGGCGATCCGGCCGCCGCGCTGCTCGAGATTCTGGATCCGGCGCAGAACCACACGTTCCGCGATCATTATCTCGATTTGCCGTTCGATCTCT
This sequence comes from Nitrospira sp., assembly GCA_035252115.1. Taxonomy (GTDB): domain Bacteria; phylum Nitrospirota; class Nitrospiria; order Nitrospirales; family Nitrospiraceae; genus Nitrospira_C. The sequence goes on from DATFDJ010000224.1 coordinate 37,749, forward strand.
CGAAAGTATTCTTCATCACGACGGCGAATACGTTGGACACGATCAGCCAACCGCTGCTGGACCGCATGGAGATCATCCGTGTCCAGGGATACAGCGAGCGGGAAAAGGCCGAGATCGCACGGCGGTATCTCTGGCTGCGCAGACTGAAGGAAGCGGGGCTCGCAGCCGAACAGGTGCAGTTGCCGGACGCCGTGTTGGATCACATCATTACTCGCTACACGAGGGAGGCAGGCGTGCGGCAGTTGGAACAGATGCTCGGTCGGTTGACCCGCAAGGTCGCGTTGGAGTTTGCTGAATTGCCGGAAGGCAAGGAACGCCAGACGGTCACGGTGGAAGCGGCCAAGCTTCCCGATTGGTTGGGATCTGAACGGTTCATGCCGGAAGAGGCCAGGAAGAGCATCCCTGTTGGAGTGGCGACCGGTCTTGCCTGGACACCGACCGGCGGCGACGTGCTCTACATCGAAACCACTCTGTTGCCGGGCAGCCATGAAGTGAGCCTGACCGGCCAGTTGGGCGATGTGATGCAGGAATCTGCGCGGGCGGCGCGGAGCTATCTCTGGTCGCATGCCGAGAGCATGGGTCTCGATATCTCGCGATTCAAACGGAACGGCGTGCATATCCATGTACCGTCCGGAGCCATTCCGAAAGACGGACCCTCGGCCGGGATCACGATGGCCACGGCGCTCGCCTCCTCGTACGTGGGGAAGCCGGTGAGGAGCGATACGGCGATGACGGGAGAAATCAGCTTGAGCGGGTTGGTGCTGCCGGTCGGCGGGATCAAGGAAAAGGTGTTGGCCGCTCATCGCGCCGGCATCAGACGGATCATCTTGCCGAAGGCCAACGAGAAGGATCTGAAAGAAGTGCCGCAGGAGGTGCGGGACGATCTGATGTTCATCCCGGTCGAACGGATCGAAGAAGTGCTCCCTGCCGCCTTCGATCATGACGGTGCGGCTCATGGATCTTCGGCTCCTGAGCCGCACGAGGCCACATCACCGCCCAGCCTCCTTGCTTCGTAACGTGTCGTATGTAAGGATGACTTGTTTTTCCACTCTTATGAGATCCGGATCGCAGGACGTTCAAAGAGGCCGTTCAGCGAGGCCGCAGCAAGCGAGGAGGCGAGGCGTACGTCTTTCGGTACGTTGAGCCTCTAAGCGATGCGAGAACAAAGCTGACGGGCTTTTTCAACGTCCGGCCACATGGGGGATGGTTATGCAAAAGATCGATATCGGCCCGATCGTGAAAGTGGTGAAGACCGACGATGAGTGGAAGAAGCAACTAAGCCAGCAAGCCTATCGCGTGCTCAGACATGAGGATACGGAGCGGCCTTTCGTGAATCCCATGCACGAGAACCATGAGACCGGCATCTATTATTGTGCCGGCTGCGATCTCCCCGCCTATTCATCAGAGCATAAATTCGACAGCGGCACCGGTTGGCCGAGCTTCTGGCAGCCGATCGACCCGAAGGTGGTCGAGACCACGACCGATTTCAAATTGATTTTCCCGCGCACGGAAGTCCACTGCGCGCGCTGCGAGGGCCATCAGGGACACGTGTTCAAGGATGGTCCCAAACCGACGGGACTCCGCTACTGCATCAACGGCGCAGCGCTCAAGTTCGTCCCCGCTTAATCGAGCCTCGCCCGATATATCTGCGGTCGCTCGAAACTAATAGGAGCCGATGCCCTCGGATTTCGCTCGCTGTACCTTCCAGAGCGATCCTGCCGGTCTCGGCCGGGCGGAATCAGCGCACAGGTTCCTCTCCTGTGCGCCCTTCTGGAATTCTCTCAGCACGGTTGTTCCAACCGTGATCTTCGGTCAGTTCCAGCTTTCCTTCCCGGTCAACCCTCGGCGGATACCTCGCTCCTCACGGTAATGCTCGCTCACTCCGCAGGCATCCTTCAAAAATTGGCATCGACACAGCGAAAACACAACGCTCTTGTGGCCGCTCAGTCGGAGGTCCTCGAGCCTCTGGCTGAGCCTTGACACGTGAAAGGATATTCAAGAGGATGTTCGACCGTTAAGAATACGTAGCGATCTACCGAATTTAGAAGCGGCGGAACAACGGGAGATTCTTATGAGAAGCCGGGACTTGATGAAAATTGTGACGTTTGTCGTCATCCTTGCCTGCGCAACCGCCGCTCTGGCCGCGCCGTCGGCTCGCAAGAATGGTCCCCCGGAGGCGCCGAGCCAAGAACTCTACTTCATCGTCGACGACCTCCAGCAAGGAACGCCGGATCGCGACGAGCCCGTTATCTTTCAGACGCCGCGCGCCGCCGTCGAACATTTTCTGGCCAACTCGCGCGAAGGCGACTTCAAGCACGCCGCTGAGTCGTTGAATCTGAGCCTTATTCCGCGCGAGGAGCGTGGACCGTTCGCATCCAGTCTCGCCGAGAAATTCTATTATGTGATGGTTCAGAGGCTGCGGATCAATTTCCATGACATTCCGGACAACCCCGACGGCGAAATCGACTCGGCCGACGATCCTTCCAATCCGTTGGCAGGCAAGCCCCGGCGCAGCATTAAGATCGGCTCGATCGGCCTCAACCTCTGGGACGTCGAAATCAGGGTCGAACGGTTTAAGGGCGGCGATAGGCCGCCCACTTGGTTGTTTTCTCCACGGACCGTGGAGAGCATCGACCGGATGTACAAGATTCACGGCCCGGGGCCGTTCATGAAATACCTGCCTTCCGCCATGAGAGTCGGCCTCATGAACAATTCGCCGTCTTGGCATTGGGGAACCGTCATCACTGCGGCGACCCTCGCAGCCATGTGCGGGTGGCTCATACAGCGCTTCACGGTCGAAATCCTGAAGCGGATCAAGTCCGCGCACGTGGCCGCGCTCATCGAGGCGGCATCCGGACCGTTGGCGCTGATTGCAGCGGCGGCGTTGCTCCATCTGGCCCTCTTTTCCCTGCTGTCGGTGTCCGGCCCCATTGTCAGTATCCAGCCTATTCTCGAGGCTTTAATCGTCATCGCGACGACCTGGTTCGGACTGCGTGCGATTCGGGAATTCTCAAATCTCGCTTCCTTCGCGTACCTCGAAAAAATCTCCTCCGAGGAAGGAGGCAACGCGCGGAGCCGGCTGACCCGCTTGTCCGTCGTGAGGCAGATCCTCTCCTTTGTCGCCCTGGCGTTGGGCCTGGGATTTGCGTTGCGCCAACTGAACGTGTTCGAGACGTTCTCCCTTTCGCTTCTGGCTTCTGCCGGTGTGGCCAGCGTCATTCTCGGCATCGCGGCTCAAAGCGTGCTGGGCAACATCATGGCGGGTATTCAAATCGCACTTTCTCAGCCGGCCTGTATCGGAGACAGTATTTGCTTCGAAGGTCATTGGGGGACCGTGGAAGAAATTACTCATACATACATTACGATACGGACGTGGGATGCGCGTCGCGTGGTCATCCCGTTGTCGTATTTCATTGCGCACCCGTTCGAGAATTGGTCCATGAAGTCCGCACAAACCATTCAGCCGATCTATCTCTATGTTGATTACAAGACCGACGTCGATGCGGTGCGCACGAAATTTAAAGAATTGGTCAAAGCCTGCGAGGATTGGGACGATCAGATGGAACCGGTCGTCGAGGTGACGGATTTAAAGAACGGCACCATGGAATTGCGTGCCCTCTGCGGCGCCAAGGATCCGCCTCGGGCATGGAGAGTACACTGCCGCCTGCGCGAGGAACTGGTCGCGTTCGTGAGAGAATTACAAGGCGGCCGGTTCCTGCCCAGGCAGCGATTGGCCCTCGTGCAGGAACAAGGCCGCCAGGGCCAACCTCATGTGCCTCAGGCCAAGGAGCCGGACACGGTTAAAGTGCAATGACTTGACTACGACTTTCGAGGGGTCGCAGGCCTTTCGCTGTAGTCGCTGAAACGATAGTGGGCACTGTTTGTTTCCTCCTCTTCAGCGGGCGAGGCGGATCTCGCTGTGGCTTGTGCTGATGCTCGGGCATCGCATTTATTGAATGTATGCGACCGGCGCTGGTTGGTGGCTTCAAGCAGAAGAGAGAGTTGGTGTGGTCGAGCCGAAGCGCCCGAGCAAGTAAATCCTAAGCATTATTTTCCCTGCGTGAAGTACGAAGCGACACGGCCATCACCGGTGAGATGAGCTTGACCGGATTGGTCCTTCTTGTCATTGGAATCAAGGAGAAGATCTTTGCTGCTCACCGAGCCGGGATGAGGCTGATCATCCTGGCCGAAAGCCAACGAGAAAGACTCTCCCGCGGACAGAAGTCCATTGTGCGTGCTGCGAGGGCCATCAGGGACACGTGTTCAAGGATGGTCCCAAACCGACGGGACCCCGCTACTGCATCAACGGCGCAGCGCTGAAATTCGTTCCTGCCTGATTCTCCGGCTTTCTCTTAGAGTTGTCGGGTCCTGTCGCCGAACCAGCCCATTCGTCCTCGCTCCACACATTCCCCAGTGGGTCCCTTACGCTGCGGGCGAATGGGCGCCCGAGGTCGGCGCCACCCAACCTATAACGAGAAAGCCTCGATATCAGGCAGTCCGTTCGAGAGAGTTCCAGACGTCGACTGAAGGTGTCTGCGGTCGATTATCTGCTTGTGCGGGCCGTACTAAAAACATGGCAGGCTGTGACTGGTGAGACTGAGGCGTGCTCACATTGGGTGAGCCTTCCAGATTTTGGCTGACACTGTTAGCTTATCTGTCTTCCCTACCGAGATTGGATTCCTTACCTGATATGCTCTTGGTGTTTCCGGAACGCCACACACGACTATGAGGTAGAATGTTTCTGCGTACTTCTTAGCTGCCTCAGTCTCATTGCCTGTCAATTCAATGTCACCTTCGGGCGATCTTCCTTTGACTTCCACATGCATTTTTGTTCCGTCGTACCTTTCCGCCCTTAGGTCGTAGCCGAATTTATGTTTTTCTACTCTTACAACTGTTCGACAACTCGCACTTAATTTGTCCACGGCATAGCAGACGGCAAACTCCATCTGGGGCGTCCTTGATTCCACCTGCTACAAAGAACTCTCTCCAACCTTTAAGATCCTCGTCACTCTCTCCATCGCTAAGATACTCAGCACTTATGAAAGTGAGCCCTGGTAGGTACTTGCTATTTGCTTCCCAATTTTGTGTGGGCTTGAACCGCTGCGAGAAAAAAGCCTCTTTAGCGGTCCTAATCTCCCCCGTTTTCGTCAAGACCCATAGTTCTTTACCGGTTTCAATCCCGGAGCCAAGGACACTTTTACAAAATTTCGTGTACTGTAATAACCCGTTCTTGGAGGGATGGGGGGAACTTGTCAGGATCTTAGGGAGTGCGACTTCAATACAGACGGCTCGCTCCTCGAGCAATTGAACTCCGGTATAACGCGTGAGGAAACCCCTAAGCGCATTTCGCTGCCCTTCATCCAATCCTTGCATAACCGCTGGGTGTAAGATCTCTCTGCCTTTTTCGAGTGCTGTGGCCATTTTGTTTAGAAGGCTGTCAGGTGAGGCGATGTCGATAAGAAAGACATTGCCTCCCGTGTCAAGTTCTCCTTTAGACGTTAGGACGATCTTATGATTGTGGTAACCTTCCGTCTGCCAGGTGCGGCCCATTCTTGTAGTGACTGGGTTTGACATGAGCCAGAGGTACAAATTTCTGAACCACGTTGCAGCATCCGTACTTTTTGCTTTGGAATTAAGGAAAAACTCATTGTTGAGAAAATCTTTTCGAGTAACACACTTTGCTAAAGGGGAAACCTGCTGGTCCTTAAAATCATGATGGACGAGTTTCAAGCCCCTCTCATCTCCAAAGACTTCCGCGAGCTTCTCATGATCAACCAAACCCCTTCTGACGAGGTCGTCCACTGATTTGCTGCTATCGACTATCCTAACTGCTTCATTGGGATTGGCCCACCTTTCGTCGATCGTTGGGATACAAGCATTTTTATGAATATAGGATTCAATGGGTTGGATCAACTTTGGTCCAAATAGCTTTTGATATGATTCGCTATCTTCATATTTTCGGAATTCAAAAGCTCTCAAATACTGATATTTCCACGTGTGATGTGCTTTGAATTCAGCAATCGCTTCCTTGCATAGTTTAATGATTTCTTCTAACAGCCATTTGTTCCAAACCGCTTCATAATTAATAGCGTCCCTACCAGGCTGGACGAGAAAATCAGCCTGTATTGGAAATTTTGCACCACTGCTTGATTCAGCCAATGGCAGGAATGAGTACACGCCCCCATACATAGCCCCTGCTTCTGATGGATCTAGGTTCCCGCTAGCATCGAGCGCAAAAGCAATGGCGATTTCTCTCGTTGGAACTTTCGCACGAAACTCTTGTGTTAGTCTGTCCTTCTTTACATATTCAGGCACACTCACCATTTTACGAAAGATCCTAAATCGATACTCGGTAGTGTCATGTTTGAGTGCAGTAATTCCGTCGTTTTCGCCCATTTCCTCAAGCGTTGATTCACTGTCTCCATGTTCATCTATGATTGTTATCAATTTGATCCAACGAAGGAACAGGTAAAGCTCGGTCTTTAAATCCTTCAGTTCCTGCAAGATTGGAGCATGAACAGAGGAATCTCGGAAAGGGATGATAAACGTTGTTACAGTCCGATCGATTGGTTCAGATGGCTTGTCAAGCCAGAGAGGCAGCACATGCCATGGTGTCCTGACTGGGTCATTCCACCCCTTATAATTGCGATCAAATTTAAAGCGAAAACCGTTGGAATAAATCTCTGGGGCATCCGTGATTTTGAAAACTGATTTAAACCCTATTCCCAAATAACCAAGTGATCCTTTTTCTGGCTTTTTAGATGAACGTATTCCGCAAATTGCGCGAATATCGTTTTCTGTGAATCCGCGACCGTTATGGACAATTTTCACTCTCTTCTTATTGATTGCAATCTTAAAATGGCCGCGATGTTCCAAACCTCTTCCGGCATCTTCGGCGTTCTGGATCAGTTCAAGAACAAAGCCTGCACTTCTTGTGAAAATGACTTGCGAGATTATTTTGAGCGCATGAACGAAGTCGAGCCATACACCAGTGCCCCGTGCATTCTCAATTTCTTTCCTGCCCCGATCGACTATAGCTTTTTCAGGGGTGTTCATTGCCACCAGCTTCTTTAGCCCCAGCTATCAGAGCCATCACGACTTGATGAAAGACTAGCAATACTAGCTAGGGGCCGCAACGGTCAAATCTTTATCGAGTTAAGCTCTTTGTCGGACGGCCTTGTCGTGGCATCGTCTGCGTCCAACAAATGCATGAAATGCTTCCAAGATTCCACTGAGCGGATGAACTTTCCTGGGTCGTGTATCAGTATGCAAAGTACGTCCAGATTCTTACAACAATCCACAACACGGCAGCGATTGCCAGAATAAGTGTCAGTGCCGTTCCGCCGATGATGCCGGCGACGTAGAGCCAGTCTCCGCTGGTTGGTCGTGCCGGCTGGGTCGCCGCCTGCTTGAGGAGTGCGGCGTTTCTGGCGTGGCTTCTGAACCACACCGAAAAGAGATCGCCGACGATGGGGATGGCGCCGATCGCCCCATTGATGAGCAAGTTCAGGCTCATTCTGACGATGACGATCCGTGGCACTTGCAACCGAGCGGCCAGTCCGAGTATCGCGGTTCCGATCAAGTTCGCCAGCACATCGCCGATGCCAGGAACCAGTCCCAACAGTGGATCGAGTCCGAGGTAGAGGGAGGTGCCGGGGATTTTGACGGTTGTGTCGAGTATCTTTGCGAGCAACTCGGCAGTCGCCACCATAGCGTCGCGTGGCGTGTTCTCTGACATTGGTTCAGCTCAAGAAACCCCCGAATGGATTCTTTGCTCCGAACAAACATGGTGCGTCAATAACGCACTGCTGATCAAGATCGAATATTTACGATGGCTGCTAACTCCGGGCTCACCCTCTGTCTTGACGCCTCATGCACCTGTAATGTACTATTGGTACAACTCGTACAATTCGTACGTCTTTATGGGGGCAATCGATGGGACATCTTCCAGCGAGCAAAGCCCGAGAAGGATTCGCGGACACGATCAATCGTGTCGCATTCGGAAAAGAACGCGTGGTGTTGCGGCGGCGGGGTAAGGAGGTGGCTGCCGTGGTCCCGATCGACGATTTGCGATTGTTGGAAGAGTTGGAAGATCGGATTGATCTCGCTGATGCACGAGCCGCCTTGACTGAAACCAAGAAGAAAGGCGCAAAGCCGCTCGACGCGATTCTAAAAGAAATTGGTCTTTAGCCTTTCTCGATGGCCTATTCCGTCCTGCTCGCCCCGCCGGCCGAACGACAATTCAAGGCGCTCGATGAACCAGTTCAGAAACGCGTCGTCAAGCGTCTTCGCATATTGAAGGAAAACCCGAGACCGCAGGGCGTAAAGAAATTGGCAGGCGAAGACGATCTCTATCGAATTCGGGAAGGAGATTATCGGATTGTCTACACGATTCGCGACAAGGAACTGATCGTGCTCGTCGTCAAGATTGGCGACCGCAAAGAGGTCTACCTTTAAGCCCCCGCCACAACATGTCGTAATCCATGTCAGCTGAAGAAGCGCCGAATGGATTCTTCCGGCACGCAGCCGACGAGAAGATCGCCATCCGGTGAAACGATGAGTGGAACGCCGGCCTGGCCGGTGGCATGCCAGGCTTCCTCCCACTCTTGAGCGATGCGAGTGTTGGCACTGCCGGCGTCTAGGGCGTTCTCGGCTAGCTCGGCCAAAACACCCGCATCCGAAATGTCTCGTCCATCAACCCAAAAGGCACGGTAGACGGTACGCACAAATTTCATTCCGCGGTCGCGATCCTGTCGCAGGATGCCGATGGCCGTTTCGATCGCCGACTTTGTGTTCGGCTTTCCTGTTGGTAGCGCAATCGGCAGCCCAGGCGCCAGTCGTCGCACGACTCCTACTTCGTGTCCCAGTTCATCCCCCAGCGCTCCTTGCCATGGTTTCATTGGGCACGGCAAATGGGGTGCATGTTGCACTCCCCGCCAATCACACCGATCGAGTATCTTCATATCATGGAGCCGCTCGTGCAGTGCATAGCAAAAGGGACAGTTGAAGTCGCTATAAAGGAGGAACCGCATGTGGTCGACCGGATGGCTGTATATTGGAACCCTAACTCAGTCTGGAGTGAAAATCCAATCGTCATTATCCATTGATGCCATGGCTGCTGCCTATTGGTAATTCTCCGGCAAGGTCCGATCTTGCCCTATCTGTTAGCGTCCGTTGAATCGCGATGATGCCCATCCGATCGCTCCCTGCCTCGTGCGGTTCTGCTACACTGCTGACATACCTTCCAGGCAACATCGAATGGAGGTGTCTTATGATTCCCGCGATGTACACAGCCCTATCGGGAATGTCCGGGTTCACGAAAAAGATCGAGGTCATCGCCAATAACATTGCCAACGTGAACACCGATGGATTCAAAGGATCGCGCACGGAATTCGTAGAGGTACCGACCGGCGGAATCCTGCCTGTGGTGGAGCAGGACAATGCGAACGGTCCGGCCGTGCTCAAAGACTCCGCTTCCGGTCCGGCGCAGGTGGAACTCTCGAACGTCGATCTGGGTGAAGAAGCGGTGAGCCTCATTCTTGCCCAGCGCGGATTCCAGGCCAATCTGCAAACGCTCAAGACGGCGGACAGCATGCTCGGAAGCGTCTTGGATGTGACGAAATGATACGCTGACGCATAGCATTGGGCGCGGGCGGTATGGTATCTCCCAAGCATGTCGGCTCCGCGCGTGCTGCTTCTCATTCCCCCGCTCACGCAACTCAACACTCCCTATCCTTCTACAGCGTACCTGACCGGGTTTCTTCGATCTCGGGCGATTGTCTGCGACCAGGCCGATATCGGGATCGAGATGGTATTGCGTCTGTTCAGCCGAACGGGCATTGAAGCTGTATTCGACGAGGTACGGAACGCCAAGAAACCGCTCCCTGCTGAAGCCAAGGCCATGCTCTCGGCCGAGCGGTCCTACGTGGAAGCGATCGATCGAGTGGTGGAATTTCTTCAGGGTCGGAATTCCTTTCTCGCGCAGGAACTGGCGACACCCGGCGTCTTGCCACGTGGACCGCGCTTGCGAGGGAGAACCAGATTCGGTCGCGCGGTTTCTCTCCAGGACCGTGCCAAACAGTGGGCCACGTTTTTCATCGAAGACCTTGCCGATCTCATCCAGGCCGTCGTGTCGCCGCACTTCGCCCTGAGTCGCTATGCGGAACATCTGGCTCGCTCAGCCTCGTCGTTCGATCCTCTGAGCAAAGCGTTATCCGAGCCCGCCTCGCTTCCCGATCGTTTCATGCTCGAAGCATTCCGGGCGCACCTCGACTCCGCGAAGCCACAACTCGTCGGCCTCTCCGTTCCGTTTCCGGGAAACCTCTATGGAGCCTTGCGGATCGCGCAGGAGGTGAAGAGCTACCGGCCGGACATTGCGGTGGCGCTGGGTGGAGGATACGTCAATACGGAGCTCCGCCGCATCGGGGACCCTCGTGTCTTCGACCATGTGGATTTCATGACTCTGGATGACGGCGAGCGGCCTCTATTATCGTTGGTGGAGCATGTCGGAGGCGAACGGTCCCGCGAATCGCTGTGCCGCACGTTCTATCGCCAGAACGGCCGTGTCCGTTTCGCAAACGATCGAGCCGCCCGGAACTTCTCCATGGATGAAGTGGGATGTCCCAGCTACAGCGGGCTCTCGATCGAGCGATACCTGACGATTCTGGACAGTACCAATCCCATGCATCGCCTCTGGAGCGAAGGTCATTGGAACAAGCTCACGGTCGCGCATGGTTGCTACTGGAAACAATGCACCTTCTGCGACGTCGGCCTGGACTACATCAACCGATACGAGATCACACCCACCGATCGGTTGGTGATGCAGATCCAGCAGTTGATCGCGGAAACCAGCCGCCGGGATTTTCATTTCGTCGATGAAGCGGCGCCTCCGGCGGCGTTGAAGGCTTTGGCCCTCGCATTGCTCGAGCAGCGGATCACCATTCGCTGGTGGGGGAATATCCGGTTCGAAGAAGCCTTTACCCCGGACCTCTGCCGCCTGCTGGCCGCGTCCGGCTGCATTGCGGTGACGGCGGGGCTTGAAGCGGCGTCGGACCGCCTGCTCGAAAAAATGAAGAAAGGGATCACCGTCGATCAGACCGCCCTGGTGGCGGCAGCGTTTCGGCAAGCTGGGATTCTGGTCCATGCCTATCTCATGTACGGCTTTCCCTCGGAAACTGTCCAGGAGACGGTGGATTCCTTGGAGCGTGTCAGGCAACTGTTCGCAGCCGATCTCGTTCAATCGGCCTTCTGGCATCGATTCACTGCCACGGCCCATAGTCCGGTCGGCCTCCATCCGAAAGCGAACGGCATCAGGCTGCTTGGGCCGACGTTCGAAGGCTTCGCCGAAAACGATCTGATTCACCGAGATCGGAAAGAAGAGACGCCGAATTGGCTCGGCGAAGGACTGCGCCGGTCGATGTTGAACTTCATCGAAGGGAAGGGGTTGGCCATGGATGTCCGGGACTGGTTCGATCACCCCACTCCCCGCCCCCGCGTATCACCTACCTGGGTGACCGCATTGGTGAAGGAGGTTACCGTGCGGGATGATCCCGCGAAGGAGCGGCGGGTGGTGTGGTTGGGAGGGCAGCCTGATTGCGAGATCGGCCGGCGAAAGACGGCTCTCACGTTGACCGGCCGGGCGAAGCCGATCCGTATGGCACTTCCTCATGCCACAGCGCGCTGGCTATCCGATGTACTGTGCCATGCGATGCCCGCGAACGATTCGTCATGCAAGTATCCGAGGGTCTCGGACGCTGCCGCGGAATTTCCGGGCGGCCTCGAACGATTCAACCGCTTCCTCTCGACTGCGACATGGCGAACGATCCGCCGCGCCGGCCTGCTTCTGGTATAGGTCGTTCATCCAAATATAAAAGGGCGGGGGCTGCTGAACAGCTCCCGCCCCTTCCGTCGATTCACGGATCTTACTTATTGGGCTGCGGCGTATAGCGGAGGTAAGGCTTGACCGTCCTAAAACCTTTGGGGAAAAGCGTCTTAGCCTCTGCATCGTTGACAGCCGGAGTGATGATGCAGTCTTCGCCCTCTTTCCAATTGGCCGGTGTGGCGACTTTGAACTTCGAGGTGAGCTGCAACGAATCTACCACTCGCAGCAATTCGTCGAAATTCCGCCCGCATGAAGCGGGATAGGTCAAGGTCAGCTTGATCTTCTTGTCCGGCCCGATGACAAACACCGACCGCACCGTCATGTTGTCGAGCGCGTTCGGATGGATCATGTCGTAGAGGGCGGCTACCTTCTTGTCCGGATCGGCGATGATCGGATAGTTCATCGTCGTCTTCTGGGTCTCGTTGATGTCGTTGATCCAGCCTTTGTGAGAATCGAGCGGATCGACGCTGATCGCGATCACTTTGACGCCGCGTTTCTTGAAATCCGGAACGATCTTCGCGACCGTCCCAAGCTCCGTCGTGCAGACCGGTGTGAAGTCCTTGGGGTGTGAAAACAAAATCCCCCAACTGTCACCCAGCCACTGGTGAAAATTGATGGTTCCTTCTGTGGTTTCCGCCGTGAAATTCGGCGCTTCGTCTCCCAATCGCAGTGCCATGGCGTCCTCCGTAGATGTGTATGATGGACCGGTAAGAAGCGTGGTTGCCCGTCACAGTCTCGTTACGATACTGTGCCGACGAGGGGCACTGCAAGAGGTAAGCAGGCTCAAGATTTCGGTGGCACTGTCCGAAAAGGATGAGGACCTGTGCAAGATAGGAGCCTCCATGGACACGAGCTCTGCTCGTCTTCGATTGCGAATCCCGACCGACTCCATGTACCAGTTGCTCCGGGAAGGCTGCATCAAAGAATT
>DATFDJ010000225.1:0-4087 GCA_035252115.1 Nitrospira sp.
CGGTCCGTCGTTCCACCCACTCCACTGATGTCTTCGCCTTTGACGTTGTCGGTGAAGGTGATGGTGGCCTTGCGGGTGTGAGGGGCCTTTTCCGTGCCGATCTCCAACTCGCCGTGCAACAGGATCCACTCGGTGGTGAGTTCAACGTCCTGATTGTTCGCGAAGCTCAGCTTGCCGTTGATCGTCAGACCGTTCAGTGGCGGGGTGTTGACGTCGAGCACCACTTCTTTGCCGGCGTCGATGGTGACCTTGTCGCCTGCCACGGGCACCTTGCGGTTGGGCCAGGTCGCCGGATCAGACCACTTCGTCGCCTTGGCTGCCGTCCGTCCAGAATTCTGGGCCTGCACGATAGTGAACATGCTGACGAGCAACGATGCTGAAAGCAACGCCATCAGAAGGAACGAGCGATTCTTCTTCCTCATGACATGAACCTCCGATACTTGAAAAATGACCACGATCTTCGCGGGGTTGCGGCGCTACTTCGCCGGGTCGATGCGGAGCAGCGCGCCGTCGGTCTCGTCGGTGAGCAGGTAGAGCAAGCCGTCCGGGCCCTGGCGGATATCGCGGATGCGGTTGTGGAGGTCGCGGAGGATCCCTTCGCGGTGGAGCTCTTCCCACTGGCCGTTGAAATCGATGCGCTCCAGGTGACCGGAACGCGGGACTTCGCCTTCGCGCATGCCGCCGATGAACAAATTGTTTTTCCAGTTGGGATAGCGGTCGCCGGTATAGAAGTGCAGGCCGGAGACGGCTATGGCAGGCACCCAGTAGATGACGGGCGGTTCCATCCCTTCCTTATAAGGATCGAGGGAGACCCGCGGACCGGAGTAGATGCGTCCGTTGCTGACGACGGGCCAACCGTAGTTCTTGCCGGCAGCGAGGATGTTCACTTCGTCTCCGCCGTTGGGCCCATCTTCGCAGGCCCAAATCTCGCCAGTGACGGGATTGACGTCCATACCGAGAATGTTGCGATGGCCGATGGTGAAGATTTCGGGTTTCGCTCCGGGCCGATTGACGAAGGGGTTGTCGGGCGGAATGGTGCCGTCGTCGCGGAGGCGGAGCACTTTGCCTCGGAGACTGGCGGGGTCCTGGGCGGTCATCGCCGCGGGGTTGGGCGGATCGCCACCGGCGCTGACGTTCATATAGACCATGCCGTCGCGGCCGAAGACGATGCGTGAGCCGCCACCCCCGCCGGAGACGCCTGTGGAATAGAGATCTTGCCAGTCGCTGATGGCGGCGCCGTTCCAGCGAAAGCGGGCGAGGGTGAGGCCGTAGACTTTGCCGTCGTCGCCGGCGGGTTTGCTGTAGCAAATGTAGATGAGCGAGTTTTGCGCGAAGTTCGGATGGAGCGCCATGTCCATGAGGCCGGTGAGTCCGGCGGCCTGGATGGGTGGGAGGCCGGGAACGGGTGTGGGACTCAGGACGCCATTCCGGAAGATGCGGAGTTGGCCGCCGCGTTCGGTGATGAGAATGGTGTTGGCGTCGGGGAACACCATGCTGAAGGGCCTGTTGAGGCCTTTGGTGATGGTGAGGGTGAGGTTGCGTTCGACGCCGGTGTCGAATTTGTAGGGGGCGTCGGGAAGCGGGGGCGAGGGCCAGTTGATGCCTTTCGGGATACCGCCGCGCTTGCCTTTCGCTTGGTCCTTGCCGGGCGCAGCGGCGGGTTGTTGGCCTTGTGCGAAAAAGGTGATGAGCGCGGCGAAGGCAGCGACGAACATGGGCGAGGCACGGAGTTTCATGACAAACGATTGTACCCAGAACGGCGGGCGATCGCTGTGGGGGCAGGGGCAGCGTTCGGTGTGGCTTCCCAATCCGTCACGATGGTGATGGGGGTCTTCGCGCTCCGCGGGATTCTTCGTCTTTTCAGAATACGCGCGCTTGACGCGTCGCGCATCGCCTACACCGGGCGTCCCGAGGAAGGACGGACCGATCAGAAGCACATGACTGCGACCGGAACGAGTCTGCGCGCCGACATGCTCAGGTTCGTTGCCGGTATAGCCAGCCTTCTCCATGAAGACGGAAACCTGCTTCCGTGGCGTGACCGTGTAGAGGACATTGTCCAGCAGGCCTGCAAAAATCCAGTAGCCACTGGGCCCTTCGGCGGTCCACGACCCGGCTTCGCTGAGACCAAAGCCGCGCCCCAGTTCCACCAGCTTCGCTCCCGGCGAGAGGATGTTGTCGAGCGCAGGATCGCTCCTGGTGATCGAAAAAGGCTTGGCCGGAGGGGAAGGACCGTCGCCGCGCATCTGAGGAACCGCGGGGCCGCGCTGTGCCTGCCCGTGTGCCACCGCCACAAGGATAAGGGCAAGCAGAATGGCGTTGGACCAAGAGGGCTTCTTCCTGGTGTCGTCCTTCGTGTGACCGAATTCACTTCCTGGAAGCTGCGTTCTCCAGCGTGGCACGAATCCCGGCCGCGCTGGCGGGTACAGCTTGAGGACCACCGCCCTGACGTCTGCCGTTTCCCACCCCATGATTCACTGGTGCATTTGGTCGAGTGACGCGCGACTCGGACAATGGCCATGTGCGGCGTCTGCCAGATTAAGAACGAGATAACGCGCTCTTCACGAAGATGCCTCCAGTGGCGCTCGCGGCGTGGATTAATTCCGTGAAGTCGTCACCACGGAATCAGCAAATGGTAAGCGCCCTTCGGTGACGGCATTCCGCCGCACCCAGCAATCAGGCCTTCGGGCGCTAACTAACGAGGCGATGGGCGTCGCGGACGTCCAGCGGGAATCCCATGAAGCATGCCCTCCACACTGATGTCTTCATCGATATCAGGCCAGTGTATGCCAGAACCACTGCCGATGATCTCGAATCGTGAGCGCTGCTCAGGAGTTGCCTCGGACAGCCGCCAGGACCACGCCAAAGGCACACTGATCGTGCGACCGTCGAATAACTGAGCGGAAATCAAATCGCCCGACACGGAAACGCTCTGGATTCTTGGCTCAACGTCGGTGCAGTGCTCATATCAAGCCCCAGGATCTTCTCGGCGACCTCGGCACGAACCTGATTCAACTCCCGCGCGGAGAACCCACCGTTCCTAGGCAACGCGACAGGGATAAGCCAGTACTTGCAGACTCTCTTCTCGCGCTGAACGTGCACGTGTTCCGGTTCGTTGCAGTCGAAGCTGTAAAAGAAGAACCGATAGCGGCCCGAAATGTCAGTGACCCTTGGCATCTAGTGTTTTCATTGCCGCACGACCACCATCCGCACGCTGCTAGTTCATGGATGCTGTCATCTCCACCGCAGTGTTCCAATCGCCGAAACGTCAATCGTGCGGAAAGCATCGATCTCGTCAGCCTTCACGGGATCCTGACAGATTACCATCCACAAACACCTCTGGATCACCGTCTCGGTGGAATCCCGAGTTGATCGCAAATTTTCCTTGCGAGGCGATTGTCAATTTCAGCATGACGCGGCACCGGAGCTTTCGCGCCCGTCGCCGGGTTGGAGAAGATGGAGTGGCGTCGACCTTCTCGGGAGAGATTGCATCCGTGTTGGCGGAGGTGGTCGAGCAGTTCGTGTCGTTTCACCTGGGAGCGGATCCCGCGTGTACCGATAGCGGCACGAGTTCGATCAGATCAGCGTCCGGAGTCTGCGCACCTTCCGACGGAACAGGAAGCGGCTTGCCCTCTTCGAGTAGGGCCTGCGCGAGGTCTTCGAGAGCACTCGCGATCATCAGGCGTGCATCGGGCAAGTCGAACCCTTGCGTCACTGCGCCGGGAAAGTCGACCACCTCCGCCACAACCATTTCGCCCGGCGCGCGCGGGAGGTAGAACGCCACGTGGTATCGGAGCATAGGTCCAGGATAATACGTGGTTTGCCGAATCGTGCACCAATCACGGACGGGAAACACCGTTGCCACATCTCAATCGAATCCATCCGCGGGATTCGTGTGGTCCCGAACCGGCAATCCCCGGGCACCGGTCGATCCCCGGCCGGTGCCCCGACACGCCCCCGCGGTGCAACTTAGGCTCCGGCCGTAAAGAGTCCTCCTTGCTGGGAGCCTGGCATCGCCGGGAAAGGATTTCCGTCGGCCGGCAGATTCAACGTCCCATCCGGATTCTGTACCGTCTGCAGGAGAGCGACC
>DATFDJ010000226.1:0-5914 GCA_035252115.1 Nitrospira sp.
CCCGCGTTGGTGCGGTAGATTCTGAAGGGACGATCAGACGGGTATCCGGCCGGCGTGGCCTATCGCGAGGGCGATCGGATCGCCTGGACTCCCGGCGCAGCCTTGTTCTCCGATTTCGCCAGGACCGGACCTCCCGATTACGACGACTATTATCACCTGCTCGCCGAGTTGGGGGACGCATCGCGAGGGCTCGATCGCGTGCTGTTGTACGAAGGCTCGCGCGGCTGCTGGTGGGGCGAGAAGCATCATTGCACCTTTTGCGGGCTCAACGCGCAGAGCATGAAATTCCGGGCCAAACCGCCCGAGCAAGTTGCGAGGGACATGACGTATCTCTCCAGCCGATATGACACCTCCCGGTTCCGGCTCGTGGACAATATCATCGATATGAAATATGTCGACAATCTGTTCGGCAAATTCGCGGCCGCTCATTGCGACTTGGACGTCTTCATCGAAACGAAGAGCAATCTGCAGAAGAGTCAGATCCGGACATTGGCGGCCGGCGGCGTGAAATGCATGCAGCCGGGGCTGGAAAGCATGAGCGTGAGCCAGCTTCGCGCCATGGACAAGGGCGTCACGCCGATGCAGAACATCGTCTGTTTGAAATGGAGCTTCTACTACCGCATCACGGTGTCGTGGAATATTCTCCTCGGTTTTCCCGGTGAGACGAATGAAGATTATCGGCGGCAGATCTCGCTCATCCCGTCCTTGCTCCATCTCCAACCGCCGGAAGCCACAGGAAAGTTTTGGCTGGAGCGGTTCAGTCCCTACTATACGAAACCTCACGAGTATGGCGTGCGGATTACCGGACCCGGAATAGCCTACGAGTACGTCTACGATGCCCGCCGGCTGGATTTGAACAAGGTCGCGTACGATTTCGAATATGAGTTGGACGATTGGCCCGTGGATCCCCACGTCTATCAGGAACTGGTGGCCGCGATCGAGAATTGGCAGCGGCTCCACGCCTCCAACGATCGGCCGTTCCTCTACTACTCGAAGGCCCTCGACTACGTCGCGGTATACGATGGACGACAACCGCAGGCTCCCGTTCGCCGGCGGTATGATGGTCTGGCCGGAAAGCTGATCGAGCTGTGCAATGAGGCGCCGAAGAGTGTCGAGCAGATGCGTGGGGTGGTGAACGATGGATCTGGATCCGACGAGCGGCAAGAGCTCGATGCCGCGCTGTCGCGTCTCGTCGCGGATCGAGTGCTGTACGAAGAGCGCGGCAAGTATTTTACCCTCGCCATTCCCGAGAATCCGTATCTGTAGCAGGATGTTGAAAAAGTCCGCCAGCGGCGTTCTCGCGGGACGCTGCCGCCTCCACTGTCTCGACGCCGTTCACAAACGTGCCGCGCCTTATTCGGCGCGGCACGAACCTCAGATGTTCAACGGATCAGAAACACTGGAGGCAAAGGACCTCTCCGCCCGCATGTGACCGAAGCGAGCGGATCAAGCGAGGCTTGGTATGTCGGTGGTCTCAGTGATCGAACGGAGGACAGGCATCGGAGAATGGCGGCTGTCCCCTACATGGATAGTTTCCCGGCCACGTTGCGCATTTGCACGCCGTGAACCAGCGAAGCCCCGCCTCGAATCGCACAGGCGACGTGTACGGCCTCCGTCATTTCCTCGATATTGGAGCCTTTCTCCAGCGACGCTTGAGTGTAGGCGTCGATGCAGTAAGGACATTGCACCGTGTGAGCGACGGCCAGCGCAATCAGCGCTTTCTCCCGCTCCGTCAGCGCGCCTTCCGCGAAGACCGCGCCGTAATATTCCATGAACTTGTCCCACAGTGCCTTGTTGCCCTTCCCCATGTCGGCAAACTTGCCGAGGTCGTGAGGGTGATAATAGGTCTCCATATGGCGCTCCAATGATGAATGTTGAATGGTAAAAGGTTGAATGTTGAATTGAGAGGGATGGCTCAACATGCCCATTCATCATTCAACATTACCTTGGCGCTAGGCATTACTCGGCGGATCCTGATCGGCTTGCGACAGGACTTGCGAAAAGCGGTGCCCGACGATCCCGGACACTTTGGTCATGAGATCGGTCACTTCCTTCCATTCATGGGGCAACAAGTCGATTTTCAGTTGCGGATGAATCGCCCATTGAGCGTCCACGTGCGCGCCCGTTCTGCTCACCAGGACGCGCAAGAGTTCGACATCGGAGCTTGCGGCTTCGGCCGTGGGCGCCGGTTGGGACGGATTCCCGTTCGACTGTCCGGAGGGCGGGTGAGAACTGGCCATAGCATGCTCCTATCTCTTGGCAAAACTTTCAGAGATGATACCTCAGCGAGATTCAATCTGTATAGGTTCAGGGAGCGCGATCCGAGAGACATGGGCCGGTATGGTCGCGCAGGACGTCGATCATCGGGTGGTGAATCAACCCGTTGCTGGCCACCAATTCCTTGCCGTAAATGGAATAGCCGGTGCCGGAAAAGTCCGTGACTGTTCCACCTGCCTCTTTCAGAATGACGACCCCGGCGGCCATGTCCCACGGATTGAGCCGGACCTCCCAAAAACCGTCGAAGCGACCGGCCGCGACATAACAAAGATCCAGTGCGGCGCTTCCCGTCCGGCGCAAGCCCTGCGCCTTCAAGGCAAATTTGGCAAAGTGGTCCAAATTGTTGTTGGCTGTTTCACGGATGTCGTAGGCAAAGCCCGTGACCAAGAGAGCGTGGTCGAGATGAGCGACGTGGGAGACCTTGATGGAGTCTCCATTCAGATAGGCTCCGGCGCCGGTCTGCGCGGTAAACAACTCATTCCTTACCGGGTCCAAGACCACCCCGACGACGCATGTCCCGTTCTGCTCTACTGCGATCGATACGCCATAAAACGGGAAGCCATGAGCAAAATTCGTGGTGCCGTCGAGTGGATCGATGATCCATTGATAAGGGGAAGCCGTATGGACTGCCACCCCCTGCTCTTCGGCAAGAATCCGGTGTGACGGAAACCGTTTCTTGATCAAATCGACGATGCTGCGCTCCGCTGTCTGATCCGCGTCCGTGACGAGATTGATGGGATTCTTGTGCATCACTCGGAATCCCGACTTGGCGCAATCCAACAATAGATCACCGGCAGTCCGGGCAGCCTCAACGGCGGTGTCCATCAATCTGTCCGTATCGAGGTCGTCCGGTGTCGTCAGCATGCGTGTTTCATGATAGCACGATGGGAGTGAGCGCTCTTACGACTGAGAATATGTCTCGATCGATGGAATAAAATTTCGACATTCATGCAAGCATACTCGCTCGTCTCTCTGTTGACTTATGGTGCAAGCAAAGCTATAAAGCAAGTGTGCTTCTGCAGGAGAAGGATTTTTTGGAAGAGCTCACCGATATTCTCGTCGGACTCGAGCAGCGCATTACCGCCTACAAGAACCGCCTTCAAGAGCTCGAGAAAAAACGCCGTCGCTTGGACGACGAGATCACGACCATCAAAAAATACTTGGAACTGGCCGAGACGCTGTATCGGGTCGAGGTTGACAAGGCCAAAGTCGCCAGTTTCTCCGCCCACTCCTCGTCAGAAGAAAAAGGACTCCGGCATCTTCCCGTGGCCGACGTGACGGACCAGTCGCGGGAAATCCTCCTGGGCCGGAGCAAATATACGGGGAAAAGTGTGCCCGAAGCCGCCTATCAGATGCTGCGCGAGGCTAATCGTCCCATGCATGCCAAGGAACTGGTCCAACGCCTCCTGGAGGGAGGGCTTCACATCAAAGGCAAGACTCCTCTCACCTCGGTGGCGACCTCTTTGAAACGAGACAGGCGGTTTCGAAAGGTGGGACCCAACACATTTGAAGCGTTGGAAGACATCCTGATTCACGCGGTGTAGGCCGGATTACGCCAGTACCTTTCTGAAGGGAGGTGAGAGTCTTGGCGACGAAGAAAGCAGCAAAGAAGAAGAAGAAGTAAGTCCCGCCTCGATTCTAGCGTCGGGAACGAGGCCACTCGTTCCCGACGTTCGAGAGCGCCGAGTAGACCGGCCAATCACACCCCTCTCAATACTCTCGTATCAGTAAAATGTTTCAGGAAGCGACTTGGACCGCGATGGGGGACGGCGACCGCGTGGCGGCCACTGACGAGGACAGCGAGTCAAAGGCTTGGTCCCCATTGAGGAGGACCCAGCATTCGGGATGGTCTAAGATCAGTTGGACCAGTTTCGTATGCAAGGCGTGGCCGGATCGCTCGGCAATCAAATGACCGATGAAAGGAACGCCAAGGAGTGAAAAATCGCCGATCAAGTCGAGCACCTTGTGGCGAACGAACTCATCGGAGAAGCGGAGACCCGACTCGTTCAGAATGCCGTCTTGGGAGAGCACGATCGTGTTGTCGAGATTTCCTCCGCGGCCCAGTCCGCGAGCCCAAAGTGCTTCCACCTCTTCCAAGAAGCCGAATGTCCGGGCTCCCGCGATCTCGTGTTCGAACGTATGGGCCGAATGCTCATACGTGTAGGTCTGAGTCTGGATGAGCGGATGGCTGTAGTGAATGGAATAGGTGATCCGGGGCGTCGAAGAAGGTTCAATGCGGATTCGGCGGGATTTGTCTACGACTTCGAGCGGCCGCGTCATCTTGAGATACGATTGACGCTTGGTTTGCGAGACGATCCCGGCCGAGCGGATGAGGTTCACAAAGGGCGCCGAGCTTCCATCCATCACGGGCGCTTCGCCGGCATCGATGTCCACGAAGACGTTGTCGATGTGCAGGCCGGCAATGGCGGCCAACACATGCTCGATCGTCTTGACCTGAAAGCCATTCCCGCTGATCGCGGTGCACAGTTCAGTCGGCACTAAATGTTTCACCGTGGCCGAGAGAGAGGCGCCCGCATGGCCGTTCCGATTGACGAAGACGATACCGGTATCGATGGGAGCCGGCCTCAAGGTCAGTTTCACCGGCTGGCCGGAGTGGAGACCCACGCCCGAACAACTTATCGTGTTGGCTAAGGTTTGCTGCTGTCTCACCAGGTACCTCCAAAAAGCACTGATGAGTACAGCAACTCATGTGCCAATGGTGTTCTCGAGAAAAAATCTTATAGTTTGCGGAAAATAAAGGGCAATTTTCCTATCAGCCTACACATTTGATTGTTGTAAAAACGTAACACCTGTGACTTTTCTTTTGTAAAACAGAGCCGTTCGCAATCTCTGATAGGCAAGACGGCATGTAGCAGGTAGGTCTATAGTTAGCTGTTGTCTTGCCGCTTCGTCAATCGAAAAACCATGAGTGTGGATATTTCACATGGGCGATGAACCGGTGTCGGTCATCGGTGAGGGACTGACGCTCGATGGCTTTCTGGGCATCCCGCGCGATACCGACGGCGTGGTGTTGTTTGCCCACGGAAGCGGAAGCGGACGATTCAGCCCTCGCAATGGCCTTGTGGCGCATCGTCTTCAGCGGGGCCGAATTGCCACGCTCTTGATCGATTTGCTCAATGAAGCAGAAGCGGAAGATCCCCGCAACGTGTTCGACATCCATTTGCTGGCTGAACGCGTCCTGCTGGCAGCCGCCTGGTTGAAGAAGGACCATCGCACCCAGCGCCTACCCCTCGGATACTTCGGCGCCAGCACCGGTGCCGGCGCCGCGCTGCAGGCGGCTGCATCGGTTCCTGAATTGGTCGCGGCGGTTGTATCCCGGGGCGGAAGACCCGATCTTGCGGAAGCCTATCTGCCGCGAGTGACGGCACCTACATTATTGTTGGTCGGCGGATACGACCGACCGGTCATCGAGATGAATGAAGCGGCCTTTCGACTGCTGCGAGCTCCGAAGGAGCTCATCGTCATTCCGGGCGCCACGCATCTCTTCGAGGAACCGAATACATTGGAACAAGTCGCGGATCATGCGCTGGAGTGGTTTCGACGGCATCTGGTCGCATCCGCCGGCCACCACTAGCTGCCGTGCCTTTGAACAAACTCGAAGATCTTACGAGCCGCT
>DATFDJ010000227.1:0-23654 GCA_035252115.1 Nitrospira sp.
CCAGGGCGAAATTGCAAAATCCGCAACGCGCATTGCAGGCGTTGTTGATGGCAAAGGTACAGACACCCGGCCTGCCGTCTTCCAAGACCAAACGTAAGGTCCCACGCCTCTTCGTATTCTTCTCCGGCACATTCATCAGTACACCGAGATGGCTCCTACAATTGTGCTTCCAAGTCGTTCCACGACCATAGCTGATTTCTCTCCAGCAGCGTGTTCCCAACGAGATAGAGCGCGAAGAGCTGACGGTAGCGTCGATCGACCTCCCGAACCGTGACGGCCGATTGCCACGATTGCCGTTTCAGCTGCAGATCCGATTGTTGAAACGCCTCTCTCCGAAACGAATAGAGCCAGAGACCGTCCTGATCGGCCAGTCCAATGAGGTCGTCATATACGTTGCTCAGGTATGCAAAATTATCGTCCAGACAATCCCGCACGAAGAGACAACCGAGATTCCTCCCCACGAACGGCGAGACGGGCGGCATGAGGCCATTGAGAGCGAGGATCGTCGGAGCAAGATCGACCTGGCTGGCGATTCGCTCGACATGGTGAGGTCGATAGCCGTCGAGCACCCGAAGCGAATCGTCCAGCCACATGAACAACGGTACGAGAAAACGGCCGGCTTGCCGTTCGACGTTCGTCGTCCCCACCGGCTCATGACGCCCATGATCGCCGAGGACGATGACCATCGTGTTTTTCAGGAGCCCATCCCGTTGGAGGGACATGAAAAACGTCTCGAATTCGGAATCGAAGTAGCGCAGCGCCGGAACATAACCGTCGGGGTGGCGCTGGAGCGCCCGGACATCCGGATGCCGCAGTGGAATGACGAAGGGATCATGCATGCTGGAACTCAGCGCCGCGAGGAAGAACGGCCGCTCCGCGCTCTGCAACGCCTCTATTCGCTCTCGCATGAAGTTGAAGAGCGCGCCGTCGGTGAGACCGACGCCGAGCCGCTCGGCATCCTCGGGGAAGTCGCCCTCCCCGTACAGCCGGTCGAGACCGTTTCGCGCCATGAACGGCCGAACGCCCGGAATATCACTGTCCAGGCTCATCAGCATTTCCGTCGTGAAGCCCGCCGTCCGCAGCAAGGCCGGCAAACAGAGATAGTCACGCTCGTACCGCGTCTTGAGGGCCGCGGTGCCCTGCCGCGGATAGGAAGAGCAGAACGTCGAAAAGAGTCCTCTCGTCGTGGCGACGCCGTTGCTGAAGAAGTTGGCGAAGTACAGGCTGTCTTCTTGCAGACGGTCCAAGAATGGCGTGAGACGAATGGATTCCCTCGATGACGTCGCCGGCGAAACTCGTTGATCCGTCTCGGCCGAGACTGCCGTCAAAGCGATTGCGCCTCGATCTTGTCCCGCAATCTCAATGGTTCGGCCGAGATAGCGCCGGTCCAGTCCCTCCACAAAGATCAAGAGGACGTTGGCCGGTCGATCGAAACGTACGTCGATGTGCTCCTCAGTTTTATGAACAAGTGGATACCGCGAAAACGGAAACGCTGCCCCGCCACCCACGGCTTGCTGAGTCACCCGCACAGCATCCTCGAAGGTCATCGGCTGAGGAATATGGCGCGGCCCCCATGACCACTGGGACAGGAAGGCGTCGCGCAACGGCTCGTGAGCGAAGAGGATGGGATTTTGCGCCAGGTTGAAATAGGCTTCGCTGTCGATGGCCGCATGGCCGGGCCAGGAGGCATCCAACGGTCCCAGCCCCGCCGCGCCGCTCACGAGAACTGCCGCCGACAGCGCAGGCACAGCGAATCGCCGGTGCGGCTCCCATCGGAGCAGCATCGGTCCGATCCTGCGCTTGAAGATCACCCACCATCCGCCGATCGCCAGGCTTTCGAGGGCCAAGAAGCCCCCGATGCGCATAACCCATTTGTATCCGTCGTTCAGCTCGGCGGCGGTCTGCTCCGCAGCTTGGGACGCCCCTGTCTCGTTGCCCGATGTATGGAGCAGGTCGTCGAGATATTCAAAGAACACAAAATTGATGTGCTGTTGACTGAAGCCGAAGTATCCGACATCGACCACGAGGACGATCAACAGGCAGCCGGTCGCAAGTGCCAGTGAAGCGTCCATACCGCGCCGGAAGAGAACAGGCTCCCACGTCACGCGATCGCGGCGAGCGAATCGGTGGACAAAGACGCTGATAAGGAGGGCCGAGAGGGCGGCGAGTGCAATCGCGACGGCGATTGTGAACGCGTCGCCTTCCAGGCCGGTCAAGAATACCGTGATGAGTAACCCGGCGGTCGGCGGTTCGAGTGCCGCGGTTTCGGGGAGGAGGAACAGGCGTTCAGCCTGCAGGACCAGCAGGAGCAGCACGGCCCAAAAGAGCATTCGGCATAGCAACGACCGCATGGGCGAACGCGGCAACGTCATGGCTTCTCGTATGTGATCCGTGAACATCGACGGCCTGGGTCACTACGCGATCAATGCCCCCATTTTTGGCGGAACCAGTCTACGGTCTTCTTCAAGCCATCTTCGAATGAGACGATCGGGTACCAGCCCAACTCGCGGCAGGCTTTTGCCGCCGTCACTTCCTTCCCCCCGAAATCGCCGGGACGCGCCGGAACGAATTCCAGCTTGACTTGCTCGCCGAGCAATTTCTTGATGCCTTCCGCCACTTCCAAGACGGTCACCTTTCTTTGGCCTTCCAGATTGTATGTCTGGTTCGCCGCACGTTCGTGCATCGCCAGGATATGGGCCTCTGCCAGGTCCCGCACATACACGAAATTCCGGTACTGCTCTCCTTTGCCGGATATGGTGAGCGGCTGGTCCATGAATGCTTTCTTGATGAAGATGGGAATCAGCAATTCCTCGCGCATACGAGGACCATAGGGAATCCCGTATCGCAGGATCGTAAACGGCACTTGATACAGTTGATGATAATTGTGACAGACCATCTCGGCCGCCATTTTCGACGACGTGTAAATGTGTCCTGCTCCCTCCAGATAAAACGGCACGGTCTCGTCGACCGGCTTACCGTTGGGTGCGCCGTTGTAGACCCAGACCGTGGAAGCCAAATGAACGCGGCGGGCACGGTTGATCCGTGCCGCTTCCAGAATATGCGTGGTCCCCATCACGTTCAGCGCCGTGGAATATACCGGGTACTTGTAGGCGTAATTGACGTTGGACACCGCCGCGAGGTGAAAGATGTGTTCGGCGCCTTTTGTCGCGCCGAGTACGGACGAGAGATCCATGAGATCCACATCCTCGAAATCCACATCGGACCGATGAGGATGGACGCGATGATCGACGACCGTGACATGATGGTCCGCCTCCACCAACGCATCGACGACGTGCGATCCGATGAACCCGCTGCCTCCGGTGACGACGACCTTTGCCATGATCATTCTCCTTTGATTAGCCCACGACGTGTTTCAAGGCCCGAACGACGTGAAGCGCGTCTCGTTCTTCCATGCCCGAAAAGATGGGCAGGCAGACATGCCGCGCACAGTAGTCTTCCGCAACCGGGAGCGGACCCGACACGTATTCTTCAAACACCGGCTGTTTGTGCAGCGGCTCTTCATAGACCTCTCCGGCCAACGAGACGCCGTACTGCTCGCGCAGCCGCATCTTCAGCGCCTTTCGATCCTGCCGCTCGCGAAGCACCACCATGTACTTGTAATAGTTGCAGACCCCTTCGGCCGGAATCTTGACAGCCGCAAGGTTCTTGAACGTGCACAGTTCGCGATCGTAGAGCGCAGCGATTCGCTGGCGCTCGCCAATCATGGCCGGCAACCGCTCCAGATGCCTGAGCCCGATGATGGCGTGGGGCTCGGACATGCGCCAGTTGTAGCCCATCCGCACGTGCGCATTGACCGTAAAGCCGGCCTTCCCCTGATCCCGATAGATGCGCGCTTCTTCGGCGATGGACGCGACGCTCGTGACGATCATCCCGCCCTCGCCGGACGTCATGACTTTCGTGGGATAAAAACTGAATGAACCGGCCACGCCGAACGCGCCGGCGTGGACACCCTTGTACGAAGATCCATGGGCATGAGCCGCATCCTCGACCAGCCACAGGCCCTTCTTGATCGCCCAGAGCTGCAACTCATGAAGGCGGCGGGATACGATGCCGCCGATGTGAACGACAATGAGACCCGCCGTTTTGGACGTCAGGTTCCTCTCCAGATCCTCAGGCCGCACGCCGAACGATTCCGGGTCCATATCCACGAACACCGGACGTCCTCCTGCGTGAATGACGGCGGCTGCCGTGGCAAAAAATGTATTCGTGGGGACCAACACATCATGGCCCTGGACCCGCAATGCGCGAAGAATGATTTCGAGCGCGCTCGTCCCGCTATTCACGGCCACCGCATGCTGCGTCCCGCAAAACCGGGCGAAGTTGCGCTCAAATTCCTCGCCATATTTGCCGAGCGTCAACTGACCGCTCGCCAAGACTTCTTGAATCCGGTCCGCGATCCAAACCCGGTCTTCGGGTAAAAATTGAATCCTCGCGGACGGCACTGTCCGGCTGTCCGCCGCATCCTGAGGATGACGACCGGAGACCGTGGACTTGCCTGCACCGATTTCAGTCTTCACAGTTTCCATGCTGTTCCATCCTCCCCTCCTTGGACTCCGCCGGCTCATTCAGACGACTTCGGGTCTCGTCCGCAGCCTGATCGCTTCCACCGTGCTCGACGCCGCTCATGGCAACGACACCAATCCCACTCCAACACAGACCAGCATGGTTCCTGTCCAGCGGTGCCCGGAGATCGTCTCGCCCAGGATGAATTTTCCACCGAGCG
Source organism: Nitrospira sp. (assembly GCA_035252115.1). Lineage (GTDB taxonomy): Bacteria > Nitrospirota > Nitrospiria > Nitrospirales > Nitrospiraceae > Nitrospira_C. The sequence continues at coordinate 4,745 of DATFDJ010000227.1, forward strand.
TGCTGAACACATACACGAGGCACGTCGCAGGAAACACCACGCTGAGGTCGGCCCAGGACAGCGCCACGAGAAACCCGATGAAGTGCACGACCATAAAGGCGATGCTCGCCAACAAATAGCGGCTACGGGCGGCCTTGCAGACGGTTCTCCACAGCTCTCTCGGCGTAAACATCGTGACGGCACCGACTTGCCTCATACCTTTGGTCAGGAGGACATCGCCGACTGAATCGGCCAGGACGATGAGCGCAATCACGATGGCCGTTTTCATCTAGGCGTGCTCCGCATCGATTCCTGCTTCACGACGATGCCGAACGTCCTCGGTGAAGACCGCACCACGAGACCGACACCGATGGAAATCAACACCGCTCCCGCCCATCGTGTCGGCGAGACGGTTTCGTTGAGGAAATAGTCGGCAAACGCGACGTTGATGACCGCTTCCGAGGAAATCGCCGGCAGCACGAAACTCAAATCCGCTCTGGACAGAGCGGCTGCGAACAGTACGAAGAAGACCGCAAAGCATCCCGTCCCGACCAAGATCGACGGGCTTTGGACGGCCTGCGAACCAATTGAGGCCCAATCGTTCGAAACGAGATTGCGTTCCGCCGCAATGGATTTCATGCCGTGACTCAGCAGAATGTTGCCGACGGCTTGGCTGGCGATGGCCATCGTCAACAGAATCAGAATCGTCATCTTCTCCGTCCATACCGGCATGATCCCTCCTGAGCTGCCGCGTTGCGCGTCCGCCAGCGTTACGCCCGTCGCCATGTTTCTCATGGTGCTCCGAGGCCCTCGCTCGTCACCTGCGTTTTGACGAACGTCCGCCGCTTGGTCCGGACTTTGAGAAATTCCCTGGCTTCGAGATACAGGCGGGCTCGATCATTGCGGTCGAACACCGCCCGGCGCAAAATCCGGAAGATGACGTGCGGCCGAAAATAATACCGGTCGTAGAATCGCTCCACCGCATGCATAATGTCCCGTCGACTGAGTCCCGGATACTGGAACACGGGAAGCTGATGACCCGCCTCGTCGGTCATGACCGTATCGACGACATAGCGATGCTTTTTCAGGTACTCGTCGAATTCCGTACCCGGATACGGATGGGACATGGAGACTTGAATCGTCTCCGGATCGAGCTCCATGGCGAATTGAATGGTGCGCTCGATGGTCTCCGCCGTTTCCCCCGGATGGCCGACCTGAAAATCTCCGTGCACCACAATGCCCAATTGCTTGCAGTGCTTCATGAATTCGCGCGCCTGCTCGATCGTCGCGCCCTTTTTGATGTTCTTCAGGATTTCGGGATCCCCGGACTCGAATCCGACGATCAACAGCCGGCACCCGGCTTCTTTCATGGCCTTCAACGTTTCATACCCTGCGGTCACCCGTGAGTTGCAGGACCAGGTAAACTTCAGCGGCTTGAACGCCTTGCAGATTTCGATCGTGCGGTCCTTGGCCCACGGGAAGGTGTCGTCGTCGAAGAAAATCTCCTTCGCCTGGGGGAAATACTCCAGACAGCGCTTCACCTCTTCGATCACATTCGGTACGCTGCGGGTCCGCCACGGGTGTCCGCTCATCGTCTGCGGCCACAGGCAAAACGTGCACAACGCCGGACACCCCCGCGACGTGTAGAATGCCACGTAGGGATGTTTGAGATACGGAATGTTGTAGCGCGTAATGTCGAGGTCCCGTTTGTACACATCGACGGCGAACGGCAAGGCATCGAGGTTCTCGATGGAGGGACGGTCGGGATTGTGGACGACGGCTCCGTCCTTCCTGAAGCTGATACCGGCGATCTGCTCCAGTCGCTTGCCTTCCGCAAACTCGGCCACCGGGTAATCGAACTCCCGCCGGACGACGAAATCGATGGCCGGCGAGGCGTTGAGGCTCTGTTCCGGCTGAACCGTGACGTGGGGTCCGACGAACGCGACCTTCACGGCGGGATTGGCGGTCTTGATCGCTTCGGCAAGCCGGACGTCGCTCTTGAAGCCCGCCGTGCTGGTAAAGAGCACGAGGAACTCGAACCCGGCGGCGATCTTGATCGTCTCATCCGGACTCACGTTATGAGACGGTGCATCCAAGAGCCGGCTGTTCGTGATCATGCCGGCGGCATAGGCAAGCCAGACCGGGTACCAGAAGGACGGGATCTCTCTCCGAGCTTGATAGCGTGAGCTCGCCCCGCCGTCGAACATCTCGAAAGACGGTGGATTCAAGAGCAGTGTCTTCATGGTCCTCCTCGAAGCGGCGAGTGGGCCGCATTGTGACGATCTCTTCACCGCGGAGTGTCGATGAGTTCCGGACATTGACGGTGTGCGATCGTCTCTTTCAGACCCTTGAGCAAATCGTACTGGGGACGATAGCCGAGCAGGCGCTCGGCCTTCCGGATATCCGCGTGATCGTGCGGCAAGTCTCCCTCCTGTCTCGGTCCATAACGGGGAGACAGTTTCGTCTGCAGCAATGCCTGCAGTTCAGCACAGAGGTGATTGACCGTCGTGCGTTTCCCTGTCCCGATATTGAACACGTCTCCTGACAGGCCGGGCGTCTCGCAGGCGGCCAGCACGCCGGCGACGCAATCGGCGATAAACGTAAAATCCCGCGACTGTGTCCCGTCGCCGTAGATCGTCGGAGCCGTTTCCGTCTTCAACAGGGAGATGAATTTCGGGATCACGGCCGCATAGGTCGACGCGGCGTCCTGACGGGGCCCGTAGACGTTGAAAAACCGCAAACAGACCGTTTCCAAGCCATAGAGCGTCGCCATCATCTGGCAGTAGTGCTCACCTGCCTGCTTTGTCACCGCATAGGGAGACGACGCCGGGAACGTGGCCATGGTTTCGAATCGGGGAAGCACCGGATTCTCCCCGTAGACGGCCGATGACGAGGCAAAGACAAACCGTTTCACTCCGGATGAGCGTGCCCCGAGCAACAGGTTCAAGGTACCGGTGACATTCACGTCGTGCGTCTCCATCGGAGATTCGACGGAACGTGCGACCTCATGCAGCGCGGCCAGATGGACGACGCCGTCAACGCCCTCCAAAGCTTTCCGACAACAGTCCGGGTCGCGGATATCGCCTTCGATCAATTCGATGTCTCCCTTAATGGAGACGAGATTCTCACGGCGTCCGGTGAAGAAATTGTCGAGCACTCTGACGCGCTTGCCGCGTCCGACGAGCGCCTCGGCCACGTGCGAACCGATGAAGCCGGCTCCGCCGGTCACGAGATACTGCCGTATCGTCCTTCTCAACCAATGAATCGCCACAACGGGCCGTCCTTCACAATTCGCTGAATGAGACGCGCTTCAATCCGGAAGTCGCCACCGCCTCTTTGACCACCTGACTCGTAAACGCCTCGAACTCCTGCTCGTACAGATAGCCGGGCATGGCACGATCGAGCTCTTCACACCGCCGGGTGGAGGGATGGCAATATATTTCTGTCACGCCTTGCGGAAGCTCTTGCAGGAGGCTCAGCAGAAGCTTCCGATGAAGGTGTCCTGAATCGCTCAGCCCGAAGACGTAGTCGTTGCAGCGGATGCCGGCGCGCTTGAGCCTCGCTCTCAACAGCGCGACCCAGGGATAGATGAGCAGCCAGCCGGCCAACTTGCGCACGAATCCTTGCCCGGACGCGCGCCAGGACGGCAGGAGCGGTTCATAGGGAAGCCGCATCGCGCGCAAACCGAATTCCCGTCCGACCCGGAGGATCAGCCCGAGGACCGTGGGGTGGAGATGCAGGTGGTTGTGCCCATTGACGTGGTCGAGCGCGAGTCCGGTCTCACGGAAGGCCTGAAACTGCGCCCGAATCTCCACCTCCAATTGGCGGGAGACATTCGATTGGAAGAAATATTTCACTCCGGCCCGAAATGGATCCGGAAGGAATTCCCCGTCTTCGTTCACCAGATCGGGGATGCTGCGCTTGGGCAGCAGGGCTCTGCCGTCCGTCAACACGAGATGGAGGCCCACGTTCAACGAACCAAGCCGTTTGGCTCGTGCCACCGCATCCTTGGCGGCTGCGGCGCCGACCATCAAGCTTGCCGACGTGAGGATGCCGCTGCGATGGGCTTCCTCGATGGCCTCATTCACCGGGACGGCAAGACCGAAGTCGTCTCCGGTGACGATGAGCTTTTGCACGAAGCGGCCTCCTTGTGGATGATGCGTCCATCGCGAGTCAGATCGAATTCGTTGTCACGCCACACCGTGGTTTTCCGTACGAAGGCCAAGAGCAAAGACGCCACCGCAGCGATGTCCCTGAAGGGAAGCAGCGGGAGGCTCTTGAGCCCTTCCCGATCCCGCAAGCCGTATCCGAGTATCGCGGCGGCGGTGCCCAACCGTAACGCGAGCGCTCCCGCAAGGACGGACAACCCGACGGGATCAAACTGCCGGAGCACGGCGAAGAGAACGGCAAACGGAAGCGGGCGGATGATGAGCGTCGAGATGAGCGCTCCCGGTCTCACGATGCAACTGTTTTGGTCCCAGTAAATTTGGTGATTCCACCATTGGGAGGGATTCCTCAAATCGATCACCACGTCGACCGCATAGGGCACGACGGCGGGCTGCTTTCCCTGCCGCCAGATGCGTCGCCCCATTTCGTAATCTTCGACCAGGTAGTCCGCGAGGCTTTCGAAGCCGCCGATGTCCTTCAAGACGGAACGCCGAAACGCAATCGACGACCCGATGCAGAATTTGGCCGTTTTCGTGACATAGGCAAAGACCGTGTCGGGAAAGAACGAGGCGTTCATCGTCAGCAATTCCATTCGTTCGAACCACGATTCGGCCCCGATCGCTCTGAACAAGGTGCAGACAAACCCGACATCCGGGTTCTCCAGCGGCGCGACGATCGTCCTGAGATAATCGGGCCGCAACCGAACGTCGCTGTCGCTGATCACCAAGACGTCATGCCGTGCGTGCTTCAACCCTCCGATGAGGTTGTTGATCTTCCCGTTGGCGCCGGCGACACACTGCTCGATCGCCACCGTCACGAGGTCATCGCCGAATTCCTGCTGCAATTGTGTCAACAAGGAAATGGCCGGGTCGTCGGCACGTTGGACGGAGAGGACCACTTGAAACAGGGGATAATCTTGGAGGCACGTGCTGCGGAGATTTTCCCACAGACCCTTCTCGAGGCCGCATACCGGTTTCAGGATCGTGACGGCCGGCCAGTCACGCTTCCTCAAGGTCGAAGGACGGCGTGGGCGTCGCATCGCGCGCCAGACCGCGGCCAGACAGACCACCACGTAGACGGAGCCGCAGAGAACGGGAATGAGACACAGGAACTGGAGCAGGGACATCAACGACAGGACGGAGCAGGAATTACGCCGCTGAGCCGGACCGTTGCGGCTTTCAAGAAATCAAGAGGTTGCGAGGAAATTCTCTCGGAACGAGACGGAATCGGAGGACTCTATGTTAAAAACTTTTGACGGGTGTAAAGAGTTTTTCACGTCCGGTCGAGGGCTGCGACCTTACTTCGGCTCATGCCGGTGCTTCAATTTGTATTGCAGAAGGCTGCGGCTGATCTTGAGCATCTCGGCCGCGCGAGCTTGGACGCCTTTGGCGTGATCGAGCGCGCGCGCAATCATACGTCGCTCGATCGCCCGCAGCGTCGGTTCAAGCGGGGCATCGACCGGCACAATACGGTCCAATGCACTCTCCCAATCGCGGCTGGTGGTCAGTTCGATGGGAAGGTCTTCCGGTTCGATCTCCTCGCCCCGGGCCATCAACGCGGCATGCGCGATCGCATTATGGAGCTCCCGCACATTCCCGGGCCAACGGTATCCGGCCAGGAGCTGGTGCGCACGCGGTGAAATGGTTTTGCCGCGGATCGCACCTTCACGGCTGAGCGCGTCCAAATGCGCGTCGGCGAGAACCGGGATGTCCTCGACTCGTTCTCGCAGCGGCGGCACGTCGATCCGAACGACGCTCAGGCGAAAAAACAGGTCTTCACGGAACCGTCCCGCCTGGACCTCGGATTTAAGATCCCGGTTGGTTGCCGACAGAATGCGGAGCTCCACATGCACCGGCCTTTCGCCTCCCACGCGACGAATCTCATGAGTGTCCAGGGCCCGCAAGAGTTTTGATTGGAGCGGCAAGGGCAGCTCTCCGACTTCATCCAGGAACAGCGTTCCACCTTGCGCCTGTTCAAAGAGGCCGAGATGGCGGACATGAGCGCCCGTGAAGGCGCCCTTCTCGTGTCCGAACAGTTCGCTTTCGGCCAGGGAGTCGCTCAGCGCGCCGCAGTTCACGGCAAGAAACGGCCGCCCGCTTCGGGGCCCGTTGAAATGGATCGCCCGGGCGACCAATTCCTTCCCGACCCCGCTCTCCCCGCAAATCAAGACCGCGTTCTTGACGTCCGTCACTCTCTGGATCTTGTCCCATATGCCTTTCATCGCGGGACTGTTCCCGGTCAACTGTTCGAGATGATACTGCCCGGCAAGGGATTGCGAGAGGCGGACATTCTCCCGCACGAGCACGCTGCGCTCGATCGCCCGTCGGATCGAGCGGAGGAGATCGACATTCTCGAACGGCTTGACGATGAAATCGTACGCTCCGCACCGCATCGCCTCCACGGCCCGTTCGATCGTGCCGTAGGCGGTCATGAGCAGCGTCGACGTGGCCGGAGAAATTTCCCGCGTCTTCTCCAACACCGTGAGTCCGTCCATTTCCGCCATGCGAAGATCGGTGAGCAGCACATCGATTCTCGCTTCACGGAGCACGGCCAGCGCGTCCGATCCCTTCTCGCAGGTGACGACATCGAAGCCTTCTCCCCGGAGGAATTCCTCCAACATCCAGAGATAGTTTTTCTCGTCGTCGACGACGAGCACCGTTGCCATCAACCGCTCCTTCGTTCCATCACGCCCGTATAGATTCGTTCGTCGGCGCGGCTCGCAAGCGGCAGCGACACCGTCACGGTCGTTCCCCGGCCGGGCGTACTCGTCACTTGCAGGGAGCCGCCGTGCTCGACGACGACCCGCCGGGCCAGCGAAAACCCAAGACCGACTCCTCCCTGACGTTTCGTGAAAAAAGGATCTCCCAGCCGTTTCAAATCTTCCTCGGGAATGCCCACGCCGTCATCCATAACGACAACAAGGACGTTTCCGTTCTCGTCCGGAGGATGTTGCCGAACCGTGACGACACCGCCGGACGGCATGGCTTGACAGGCGTTCCGAATGAAGTTGCCGAAGGCTTGATGGAGAAGATCGAAGTCTCCTCGAATCGTCACGGAGGGATGCGACGTGTGGAGTGTGATGCGCAACCCGGCAGGCAGCGACCAGGCAGAGGACACCGCGACGACGCTCTCGAGCACACGCGAAAGCAGGACGGGCGCGCGCGTGATGCGTAAGGGCGCTCCCAGTCTCAGCACGCCCTCCACCGCTTTGTTGAGACGTCCGGTCTCCTCCAGCAACACCGCAACATGACGTTGAATGGCCGGGTCCGACACTCGCTCGGCCAGCATATTGACCGACCCTCGAATAATGCCCAAGGGGTTCCGGACTTCATGCGCCACTTGGCCGGCCATTTCGCCCAAGACCGCCATTTGACTGACTTGCTGGAGGCGGTCCTCCATCTTCGTCACTTGCGTCAACCGTTCCGTAAGCTGGGCTTGGGCCTGCCTCAGCTCGGTATTGGTCTCCGCCAGCGTCGCCGCCAATGCTTGATACCGTTCCCGTTGTTCGCGCTCGCCTTTCGCGAAGAAGTAGACGAGCAGCCCGGCCATCGTGAAATAGACGATTGCGGCCACCGCATCCTGAAATTCTTTGACGTGAGTGATCGACGGAGTGAGCTGCTCGCCTGTCACGATGAATCCCACCATGGCGACGATGGAGCTCACCACGACGAAGACGACGTCGCGTCCGGGCAATCTGGTGGCCGCCGAGATAATCGGCAACAGGTAGACGAGCTCGTAAATGCTCCCGCTTCCGTCGGTCGCGGCCACGAGCCCGGACGCCAGCAGCAACTGGACGAACGTGCTGATGCGCAGAAGCACAGGCTCTCGCAGGGCATCGCTCGTCTTGTCCGACAGGACGGGGGCGAACATTTCGAGGGCCTGCAGCACCATAATGGCGGAGAAGAGCAAATACGCCGTCAAGGACGTCGGGCGGGTTGCGCTGCCGAGGGAAAACAGAAGCGCTGCCAGTAAGGCGAGGGTGGCGGCCTTGAGGATCTCGAATGGATTCAGAAGATGGTTACCCACGGTCGACATCCCATCACGAGCCGTCACAACGGGCGGGATGAGTCTACAAGTCCCCCGTCGACCAAGTCAAAGCAGGGCCTGCTACCGGGAGAGTCCCAGCGAGTCCAGCAGATTCACCGCCTCTTGACGACGGCGGCGATCGGTCTCGGACGGAGGCGTTGCAAGAGGCTGTCGCAAGATGATGCTGAGCTCGCGGCGCGCGGCCGCGGCGTCTTTGCGCTTCAGGTAGGCCTTGGCCAGATCGAGGCGGGCATGGGCATAGTTCGGATCCGCCGTCACCGCTTGGCGAAGATACGACAGCGCGCCATCGGCATCGCCGCCGAGGATCCAAGGAAGCTCCTCCAGCATCATTCCCATCATATGCAGGGCCGGGGCGTGGTTGGGATTCAGTTCGAGCGCCCGCTTCACGTGGCGCTTGAGGTCCTGAATGGTCAGGGCGGAGGCCATCATGCCCTTGAGTTGCGCGGCGCTTCCCGAGTTTGCCGCGTACAGATAGTGGGCATCGGCGTTTCGTTCTTGGAGTTCGATCGCCTTGTCGGCAATTTTGGCTCCTTCCTCATACGCAGCCGTACGCGTTGGGATGTCCAGGGAGACGTCATCCCCCACATCCAAATACACGTCGGACAGTCGAACGAGGTAGGCGGGGTCCGATGACCGCTCGCTCTTCTGAGCCAGCAGGTGTTGGAGTTGCGCCTGGAGATTGTCGGAATCAACGGCGCCCGCCTGCGCACCGAGCGCGGCGAGCCAGAGGGCCGACGCGGCGAACACGATTCGTCTGGTTAGCATGATGCGACCGAAAACGAGACTGGTGCGTCAGAAGAAGGCCATGCTGGCGTACGTAACTGTGGAGTTGTACTGGTCCGTGATCCCGCGATCGTAGCGGAGGACCTGCCCCTTTTCGGCGTGAATCAGTCGCAGGAGGCTATAGATGGGCGAGAACCCGGAGATGCGGCGCTGGTCTTTTTCCTTTCGGATGTAGCCGGCGAATTCTTCAGCCTTGAGGTCTTCGACGAACTTCAGCATTTCCAAGTCGTATTGCATGGAGCGATGGAATGAGAAATCCGTCGGCGGGGCGGCATCGCCGTAGCGCATGCCGAGATGAGCCAATTCTCCTGCGGCGATGCAACAGACCGCCTTGCCGGAATCCGAGACGGCGTTTCGAAGCGCGCCGAGAAACCGATCCACCGAGATGCTCACCGAGGCATCCGCAAGGCTCATGGCAGAGAAGGAAGAGAGGATCGGGACGATGGTGAAGGGCTTTGCTGGATCGACGACGGTTTGCAGGAACGGCAATTGGAATTCGATCGCATGTTCCGTTCGGTGTGCGATGTCCTCTTCAAAATATTCCGGCAGAGAGAGTTTCAAGCGATCCACAATCGATCGATCTGTCTTGACCACGCCCAACGGTGTCTCGAAATCCTTGTCGGTGACGGCAAACATGCGTTCCAACCCCGCATGAGCCGTGCCGATGATGACATAGACGTCCGGTTGGGCCGCTTCCTGCAATTCCTTATATCCCCAGGCATAGATCGGTCCGGCCTGCTTGAGATCGTAGGTCGGCGCGACCAGTCCCTTGATCGGCTTTCCACGGTTCTCCGACGGTTTGAAGTCCGGCCCTTCCTTCGATGTGAAAAACCCCTCGATTTGCTTCTTCAGCTTTGCGCCGTCCGCTTCATAGCTCCGCCCGGCGAAGGCGGCAGCCCGCAGCGCGGCTTGCCGATAGTCATGTGTCGCCCGTCGCTTGGCCGATTCCGCCCGCTCTCCTTCGAGAAAGAGCTTGGCATCGAGATCGCCGATCAGTTGCTCGATCTTGTTGGGCAATAAAAATTCGCCGAAGCGTTTCAAGTAGAGCGCGCCGATGTCCTGGAGCGAATGCTCGCCGTCGAAATGCTGGATGATGAAAAAATAGTTCAGCGGAATCACGAGCCGGTCCTTGCTCAGCCCACTCGGGTCCCACAGCACGATCAACTGGTCCTCACCTTCCTTAATGGGCGAGAATTGCAGATTGCGCAGGACGGGATACTGCTTCGGATCTCTGGCGGCGTCGGTGATCATGAATGGCCATTGTAATGGAGGGTTAGAAGCCGGTGCAATGGCTCACATAAAGTCGGGATTAGAAAACCCCGCTACTTTCGCTCAAGCCTGTGTCTTGTTGGCCGCCGTCGGCGTCGCGGCCGCTCGGCTGTGCAACTCATTCCATTCCGAGCGATGCTCGAATGGAACTTCGGACAGTGCTCGCCACCTGCCAAGCCAGGACGCCACCGCTCCTGGAGCGGCGGGAACACAAGCCACAATGGCCGCTCAAGTAGCGGGGCTACTCGCCTAACCAGTGATCCCTTAGCAACCTCCCCTATGTACATGTGAACAGCAACTGGGATACGATTCGGCAGCTCGTCCGTGAGGAGAAATGCGCCATGGCGAACCAGATCAAAAAGCTCACGTTGGAGGTTTCAGCGCCAGTGGTGAAGACGTCATGCCCACAGTGCAAAAAACTGCTTACCGCCGGAGCTGTCTACGGTCGCCTCCGCCGTTTCCGCGGCAAAGTCAAGCTTAGCGTGAAGCTCTCGAAGTTGCGAAAGGACTAATGCCTTGTCTCCACATCAGGCCGGGTGAAACTTAGCTATCCTGGGGCGGGTTGCCTTCGCCGCGCCTGCTCAAGAAGACCAGCGCGCCCACCGTGAGGAGGAGCAACCATAGGGTGGGACGGCCGTAGGAGGGATCGGAGAATTCGATCAAGTCGGTCAATCGGCCGATCAAGAGCGACATGCGCGCCATAACGGTGTAGCCGAACGCCGCGCCGAACGAAATCATCAAGAAAAGAATGCCCGTTCTCGCGACCGCCTTTCCCGCTCCGCTGTGTTCGATGGAGAAGAAGAAGTAGAAGAGCACGGAGGTGACCCCGACGAGAATGATGACGGCATTGAGGTTGCTGGCCGGGTTCAACAGATTCATCGAGAAGGTCAGACCATCGGGTCCGGCCATGGACAGCAGCGGCCTGACCGTATCTTCGATTTGCTTGAGGATGAACGATGAGATGGTACGGGGAATCGCGAGGCCCGACCCCATGCCGACGATGAAGGCAAAGGCGTAGCGGGACATCCAGGCGGCTTTCGGAACATAGCGCGTCAACATGAGCAAACCGATGGCGACGGGAATCAACAGCGCGATCTCTCCGTTCTCGAAAATCGGCTTGATGATCAGATGAATGATGACCGTGTCGTAGGCCTTCACGATCGTATAGCCCACCGACACCCCGACGTACAGATGTTCGGCCAATTTGAAGAGCGGATTGTCCCTGTAGAGGAACGAGAAGATGAACAGGGTCAGCCCAGTCGCCACCCATGCCCCGAAGATTAATTCAGCGGCCATCCCTTCCTTCCCCAGGTTGAGATAGAAGTGACATCAAGGAATAAATGTTCAATTTTCAATTCTCAATGTTCAATTGAACATTCAACATTAAACATTGAACATTGGGTCGTTTCGACTCTGCCGCCTCAGTGAAAAATAAAACATATTGCAGATGACCACGAGCACGATGATCGCCACGTGTGTGGCTGACTGGGCGTCCATCCCGGCCACCGCCCGGCCCTTTTGGCCGATCAAGCTTTCGTATTCCGCGGCGCCGCGCAGGCCGCCGATCAGGCCGTTGATCTGCCCGCTCCTCAACAAGGGATAGAGTCCGGGCGCGATCACGCCGGTACAGCCGCCTCCCAGCTCGAATTTGTACTTGTCCTTCCCGAAAACGTACCAGGCTTCCACGCCGGGATTGCCGGCGCCCAAGCTGACCGCATAATTTACATCCTTCAAACTATGCACACCCTCCAGCACCGGCAAGGCTTTCGTCGCCTTGCCTCCGTAGTCGCTGGGAAACGTCGTGTAGAGATCCTGTCCCATGTTGATGATGACGGCGCTGCCGCCGGGACTCCATCCGAGGAAGACATAGTCCTTCCCATTTTCCTTGCCCGCCTCGTCGGCCACCTGCCTCAGCAATTGATCCGCCATGCCGGTGCCGGAAACCCAGAGCGTCATGGCGACGACGCGAAGATTTTTTCTGAAGGCATGTCTCAGCAGCGCGATGGCCTGCGGGTGCAGCTCGGGCTTGGAAGCCGGGTCGAAATCGAGCGACATCAGGAACACCGACCGCTCCGGCAGGCTTTCGATGTAGTCGTAGACGCTGCGGACTTCCGGCGAAATCTTGATCGGCAGGCCGACCGGGTAGAGCAACGGCAACAGCGTGCAGAGGCCGATCACCAGAAAAATGATCCGCCGGTCGATCTTCAACATTTTCTCGGAAAAACTCATAACGGATTCCGTAATGCGTGATGCGTGATGCGTGATCCGAACAAGCGGTTCTGCGGAATGCTTCTTCGCATAACGCTTAACGCATGACGCATAACGCTATTCCTTGCCTCCTCCGAGATACGACCGCTCCACGCCGAAGATAATTTTGAACGAGAGCGCGACGGCGCCGAGACTCACACCGATTAAAATGGCGCGGCGCACCGAGGCGTTCAGCACGTTCAAGATCCATGACGACACATCGCCGCTCAATGGAATCAGATACTCGCCCAGCGGCACGCGGCCCATCATGACGATGATGGCCGCCACCAGCAGAACCGCGGCTTCCCGGCTTCGAGCCCGGAAGGAACGGTACGCCGCCGAGGCGATGAAGAAGGCCAGGATGGCGAACATGGTGCCCTGCAGCGGCACCATCACGAAGGAGTAGATCCATCCGAACGCCGTCATGGCGCCGTCGAGACTTTCCTTCCCGCCGGCCCAGAGCCCGAGCGCCATCGTCCCCAGCATGCCGATATACAACACCACGCTGTAGCCCCAGCCTGCTTCCTTCCGTCGGATTTTGACCGCATGTTGATGGAAGAGGCTGCTCACGCCGAGAACCAGCGCGAATCCTCCGATGATCTGCAGCCATTTCGTCGCCGAAGTGAGGAGTTGTTCGGAGGCCGGATGCGGCACGTAGTATTGTCCCGCGAACAGCAAGCCGGTGATCATCGTAATCAAGAGCGGGACTTGCCGGCGCAGGAAGATCATTTGAGATCCTTGAACAGGTCGAGGAAGATCTGCGGCCACTGTGCGCCGGTGACGACGCCGATCGTCGCCAGCAGCGTGCCGGCTGCGATCGCGCTCATGATCACGGCTTTGCCGATATCCTGTCCGCGCAGCGTGCCGATCTGTACCGGTTCTTTCGAGAGATAGGCGCTGGCGGCATAGAGTTCTTCTCCGATGAGCGTGTAGTCGCAGGTCGTCACAAAGAAAGGCATCTGGTGATCCGAATCGGTGCCGGCGATCTGAATGGCCCCCGTGCTGGCGCCGGTCTCCGTCAAGAGCAGCGATTCGGCGAAATAGGCACCCATGAAAAAATTCGCGGCCGGTTTCTTCCGCAGCATGATCCCGTCGACCGCCGCCGTATAGCTGAACTGATCGGCCGTGATGAAAAAGTTCGCGTCCTCCTTGAAGAGATCGGGTTTCCCCGCCTCCAGATACGCCTGTTTCGTGATCTCCTGGCACACGGCCATCGTGATGGGATCCCGATGCGGCACCATGAGCTCGGTCTCGTATGCCGCCGTCCGCTTGGCCACCCGCCCCAGAATGACCGCAGCGGCAATCGTCGAGGGGTCGCTCATATCGTGAGCTCCGGTCAGAAAGAGAATCGGTTTGCCGAGCTCGGTCGATCGGCCGATGGCCTCGTCCACGGCATCCAAGCCGGGAATCCTCCGGAGAAATATATTGTTCCGTTTCGCGTGACTGATCGTATAGAAGACCAGCCCGCCGAACGACAGGGCGATGATCAGATTGTTGAGCTGATTCCAATTGAACCAGTCGGGGCCGGGAATGGCGATGAGGATAGGAGCGACGAAACGCTGATCGCCCTGGACCGTGGCCACGGTGACGGCGTACGGAGTGCCATCCTTGAACTCGACCCCTTTTCCGCTCCTGATGACATATTGGTGCGAGGTCTTCTCGCCTGTCCTCGTCCACCAGGCAGTCTTGGCATCTTTGACGAATTTGGCATTGGCTGGGAACTCGGCGACGATCTTCAGGGCGGCAGGATCGGTGGCTGCTGCATCTCCGACGAGCACCTGATATTTCACATCCGGACGATCCCAAGGCGCCGGCACCCACTGAACCGTCAGGCTTTCTCCTCCGTCGTTCGGCGTATCGAAGACTCGCAGATCGGTAGGACCGGAAATTGCCGTCTGAGCGGCTGTATAGGAGGGAAACCAGATCAAAGACATAAACAGGGACAGATATGACATCCGAAGCAATGCGCCGAACCGGTGCTTCACGAGATACGCTTCACGCTTCACGTTCACGCTCCCTCGATCACTTCGATATTCGTGCGCGGTATCACCGCGCGGCTTCCATCGGGAAACTTCACTTCGAGTACGCGCACCTCGCTCTCGGTGGGAATCTTCGTCAGATCGGACGGTAAAGCGGAGACTTCGCCGATGCGTCCGAACCACGGATCGCGGATGATGCGGACCGGATCACCGAGACGGATGCCTTCGCGCTCACCCCGGCCAGTTGTGACCGCGACCTGGTCCACGCCGCGTGGAATGATGATCTCGGGCCGAATGACTCCCGCCCGGATTTGCGTCGCGCCGGACACAGAGGCCTTTTGACCCGCATGAGCGGAGAGCAGCTTGAACGTCTTCACGGCCATCGGAATCGTTCCGAATCCCTCCGTGAGAAGGAGCGTGAATCCCACCTGCTCCGTCCCCGTGATCGCGACGCCGAGATCATACCCCAACAAGGCGCGTAGGTCTTTATCATGAATGCCGCCGACGACCAAGGCCGCCACGCCGATTTCTTTTGCCCTGGCCATAGTGTCCGAAGACAGAAACGACCCCCCGACGACGACTTTGCCCTTCATTGTGGGACTGAGTTGGCCCGGAGTCAGCGGGTCCTCGGCATGTTTGACGGCCACGGTAATCTCGCCGGACGTTTCCCCGCCGATACCGAAGATGCCCTGCACGAGGCTGCACGCCGTCTCCACGACCACGCCCTGCTGCGGAATCGTTTCGACCACGGTTCCATCGATGTAGGCGAGTACGTTCAAGATCCGTGGGGGCTCCCGCAGCAGGACCTGGCCGGTGACCAGTGAGAGGGACTCAATCGTCCCGGTGACCGGGGAGCGAATTTCCGTCTTGAACCATTTGATCAGCGGTTTGTTTTCGGCCAGGATCTCATCTTTCTGAACGGCATCCCCTTCCTTCTTGATCAGATAATCCTTGATCTCGTCCGGCGCGATGCTGAGCTGATTGGCGAGATTGATGGGAAAGACTTTCCCCGGCAGCTCCGCGCGGGCCACCGGTTGGTCGGCCCGCACGCGCTGACCGACATCGACCAGCACCGCCCCCGGCAACGGCAACATGCGCCGCCTTCGAACGATGGTCTGTTCAGTGACTGTGAGACCAGGGGTGTAGCTGTGAGCCATAACAGAGAGTTTTGAGTTGTTAATTTTGAGTTTTGAGTTAACTAAAAACTAAGAACTCAAAACTAAAAACTTCCTTTCGGATACAACTCGACCGCGTGATACCACTTGTTCAATAAGGCCGCTCTCGCCTGGTCATCGTTCGGCAGCCGGAGCGGCCTGCCCCGTGCATCGAGCAACAGGCCCACCACGCCGCCCTGCACATCGCGCGTCACCGCTAGGCCGGCTCCGGCTCCAACGTTCACATCCTTGGCCGGCTGCATGGAGACCTTGGCGCTCTTGCCGAGGTCCAACGGATACAATTTCAGATCGCCGAACCTCAGCCGCTCCTTGACCGTATTGCCGTCGGGAAACGTGATCTCATACTCGGCGCACGGATCCCCATCCTTTCCCTGCCCGATCGGGGCCACACAGGTACCGAGATAGATCATGCAGTCGCGAATGAAGACGTCGGTCGCCGCCTTCTCGTCGATCGTGGACAGCACACCCAAGTGCGGCATCATGAAAATGCTGTCCACCGACAACATCGTGAACGCCAGCGGCTCATAGGCATCGACCATCATGAGCATCGATTGAATGCGCCGAGGCGCATGAGAGAGGATGCCGCCGCTGCCGACGATCAAATCGAGCTTCAGCATGTCAATCAGGGTTTGACCGGACGTCTGCTGTTCAAAGACATCGGAGATCGTCCGTTCCTGCTGGACGCCTTTGAGGCTGGTCGCGAGCGATTTGTGGTGAATCAAGGCGAGCCGGAGCGCTTCCCGCGCGATGGCATGCTCGATCTGCAGCTCGTCGAGCGTCTGCGGAATCGTGGTGGGCCGGATCATCTTGTTCTTGATCCGATTGCGCAGAGTCTGCTCGTCGATCGTGAACGGCACCCACCGCATGATGTTGGCGAGCCCCGCTTCCGCAAATACGTTCGAGATGCTGTACGACATGCCGAGATTAGCGCTCACCGTGCGGTTGAAGATCCCGCCGAACACGGAAAACACGTCCGTCGTCGCGCCGCCGATATCCACGCCTATCAGATTCAGATGTTCCCGTTTCGCGATCGTTTCCATGATCACACCGACCGCCGCGGGCGTCGGCATGATGGGCGCCCCGGCCATCTCGATGAGCTTTTTGTAGCCCGGCGCCTGCTGCATGACATGCTCCAGAAAGAGATCGTGGATCTTGTTGCGAGCGGGCGCGAGATTCTCTCGCTCCAGCACCGGTCGGATATTGTCCGTCACCACCAGCGCCGATTTCTCACCCAGGATTTTCTTCACCTGCGGCTGCGCATCCTTGTTGCCGGCATAGATCAACGGCAGCTTATAGGTCACTCCGAATCGGGGTCTGGGTTCGGCCGCCGCGACGTACTCCGCCATTTCGACGACATGGGTTACGGCTCCGCCATCGGTCCCCCCGGACATCAGAATCATGTCCGGTCTCATAGAGCGGATGCGCTCGATCTTTTCATGCGGCAATCGGCCGTCGTTGGAGGCGAGCACATCGATCACGATGGCGCCCGCGCCCAGCGCCGCACGCTGCGCGCTTTCCCCGGTCATGTTCTGGACGACCCCGGTCACCATCATTTGCAAGCCGCCGCCGGCGCTGCTCGTCGAGATATACATATCCACACCGGTTTTCGGATCGCCCTGAGATGCGCGGTTGGGCGTGATGATCCTGTCGCCGTCGAGGATCTTGCGGCCGGAGAGTTCTTCAATTTCCGCGATCGCGTTCAGGACCCCTCGCGTCACGTCTTCGAACGGCGCTTCGACGGTGGTCGGAGCCTCGCCGCGATAGGTCTGACGATACTCGTCGCCGATTTTTTCGATGAGAATGGCCTTGGTCGTCGTGCTGCCGCAGTCGGTGGCAACAATGACATTCAGCGGGCGTGTGGTCCTGGCCGGTTCGTGAGAGGACATTAACTACCCGCCACGCAGGCACCACGCCGTTCGTGAAGCGTGACGCGTGAAGCGTAGGAATTCCGGGACAAGATACGTTTCACGAGATGCGCTTGGCGGTGCGAATTCATCGACCCAACGTTCTCACGGCCGTCGATTTGGCTTCGATGATGGCGATCAATCGAGGGATGGTATCCCGGCGCTCCAGCAGGCGAGCCGCCTGTTCCACCTGAGCAGCGTCGAACGCACAGTCGATGATGGGAGTCATGAAGTGCAACGCTTGGCTTCCGAGAAAATTCGTCGGGCCCATGGATTCCAGGAACACGGTCGCGGGGGCCGCCATGCCACGCTTCACGATCACGTCGGCCATGCGTTCGAGCAACGCCACGTCCTCCGCCGAAAGAGCTTCGACAGCCGAGCGCGTCGCGAAAGCATGCCGGAGGCTCACCCGCAGTTCGCGCCATCTTTTCGTGAGGTGAACCTTGGACAAGGAGTGCATAAATGCTGATCGGGAAAGGCCGAAACAGAGGTTGACGGGCATTATATGGAGCGGCGTACGGAGAGTCAATTCAGCGGGACCTGTCAACGCACAGGCTTGACAACTCTCTCTGCGGTCCGATTCCGTTCCGCTTCATATCCATTCACTTCGGTGGCTCGAATCCGTATTCCACCAGGAGCGCCTGGATGCGAGGCGTCATCAGAAAATCGGAAAACTTGTCTGCGACCGCGCGTACCGACGGCCGGCAGTTCGACACGACTGATTGCCCAAATTGAATCGGCACCACCGTTCCAATAGGCATTTCATCGCTGATGCGCACATGCCCGCTATTGATCACATTGGCACGATAGACCAGACCCGCATCGGCCTTGCCGGTGCGAATCATATTCACCACGTCTTCGGTATGCGGCGCATAGAGGAGGTGCGGGCGGCTCTTATACTTCGGGTAAAGTTTTGTCAGCGCTCGGGCCGTGACCTCTCCCAAGTAGGAGGTCTCAGGATCCCCGAGGGCAATACGTGTTGCCGGGTTCTCCAGCGCTTCGCGAAAGGACAACAACGGAGCCGGCAAATCCGCCGACATCACGAGGACGAGAGATGTCTGTGCAAAGATCCGGGGACGGCCATTGAGCGTGAGTCCCTTCTTGTGCAAATACTCGACCTCGTCAACCCCCGCCGACAAGAACACATCGATCGGAGCGCCTTTCTCGATTTGCCGAAGAAGTGTTTTGGACGGCGTATATGCCAAGTGGACCTCCGCAGCATACTCGCGCTCGAACAGCGGCAGAATCTCGCTTAACGCGAGTCGCAAGCTTGGCGGAGCCCCAACGGTGAGCGGTTCGGCCTGTATTGGCTTCGAGAGTCCAACGACGGCTGCCAATGCAACGATAGCGAGGATGACTA
>DATFDJ010000228.1:0-5100 GCA_035252115.1 Nitrospira sp.
TCCCCCTTGCCCATCCTACATGGATGGGAAGAAGGTCGTGGTTCGTATCTCATCCGTATCGGGAGGATTGCATACGATGTGAAGACCAAGAGCTCCTTCTTCGGTCTTTTCCTCAGAGCCAGTTTGCCGCTCTGGAGGAAGTATTGATGGGTTACCGAATGGATAATATCTCAACTGTGAAAACCGGGAAAGGACGCCTGAACTATTGTCGCCAACTGTGGAAGGAAAGCCACGACATTTGGTCGCTGAGAAAAGCTGCACAATGTGTTCTCGTTCATGGTCTCGCATTTGCCAGAGACCTCTTAATCGCTGGGACTGGAATGGTCAATCATCGATCGCGGCTATCCTTTCAGCCTATGAACGATCAAGCGCTCGCCCAGTGGGACAGCGTGTGGAATCGGTTAACATCGGAGCCAACTCTCACTTTTGAGCCCGCCTCCCGTCCATCATGATCGGAGAAGATCCTCAACCTTGGAAATCCAGTCATGTGCCACATCGTAGGAATAATCGCGTAGCGGTGGCTCTCGGAAAGCATCTTCACCGATGATATGTACTGAACAGAATGGCGTATCAGAGCCTGGCCAATTATATTGCTGTGAAGTTTCGAACCCAGATCATCTCGGATTTGGTCTGCGCGAGGAAAAACACTCACATAACCGGCTACAGCGGTTTACTTTATAAGGAGACCTTGTGTGTGGCGTAGCTGGAATTGTCAGTAGGCATAACGGTGATCTGGAGACTTTAGTGTCGTCCATGATAGCCGCAATTGGCTACCGTGGACCTGACGACTCAGGCATATGGTCTGATCATATTGTGGGTGTTGTGCTCGGCCATTCCAGACTCTCGATCCTCGATCTTTCTCCAGAGGGTCACCAGCCCATGGTTTCTGTCACAGGTCGTTACGTCCTTTCATACAATGGAGAAATCTATAATTTCCGTGAGCTGCGGACCGAACTTGAGCAAAACGGAATAAAGTTTCGGGGTCATTCAGACACGGAAGTCATGCTTGCAGCATTCGAAGCATGGGGAATTGAGAAGGCTGTCCAACGCTTTGTCGGTATGTTTGCATTTGCCTTATGGGATCGTGAGACCCACGTGCTGATTCTCGGGCGAGACCGACTCGGCATTAAACCGCTTTATTATGGCTGGGCCGGTGGTATGTTTGCCTTCGGTTCAGAGCTGAAGATCTTTAAGCAGATTTCAGGGTTCGATCGATCGATCAATAGAGACTCCGTTATGGCTTTCATGCGCTACGCATACATACCGGAGCCCTGGTCGATCTATCAATATATCTATAAGCTGCCTCCCGGGTGTCTCTTATCAATCACACCGGACCAGGCGCATAGCCGTCAAGGGTTTAGTCCTCACCCGGACGACACACAAGCGAGATGGCGACCTCTTCGTTATTGGTCCGCGAAACACATTGTCGAAATGGGGATCAGCGACCCATTCGAAGGTTCGGACCAAGACGCGATTGATCGGTTGGATCGGTTGCTCCGAGAGACGATCAAATTGCGCATGATTGCCGATGTGCCTTTAGGAGCGTTCTTGTCGGGAGGTGTAGATTCGTCTCTCGTCGTCGCACTGATGCAAGCACAGACCGGCACTCCCGTAAAAACCTTTACGATCGGATTCCAAGAACAGGACTATAATGAAGCGATCCATGCATCGGCCGTGGCGAAACACTTGGGGACGCAACATACAGAACTCTATGTCACTCCCGCGGAAACCATGGCCGTTATTCCCCAGTTGCCCCAGATGTATGACGAGCCTTTTGCCGACTCTTCCCAGATTCCCACGTTTCTTGTCGCCCAATTGGCGAGGAACCACGTGACCGTCGCCCTCTCAGGCGATGGAGGGGATGAACTCTTTGCCGGATACAACCGATATTTTTGGGGTCGTCAGCTTTGGAAGCAGGTATCATGGCTGCCCGAATCGGTCCGGCAAGCGATGGCCAACAGTATTCAATCTATCTCGCCTTCGATATTGGATAGACTCTCGAAAAGCCTCGGAAGCCTAGGGTGGACCATGCCGAGCTTTGGAGACAAGATGCACAAGCTGGCTGAAATCCTGGCGATGAAGGATCCGCAGACGATGTATCACGGCCTTGTCTCCATCTGGAAGAACGCGGCGAAGGTTGTCGTAGGAGGGTGCGAGCCTCTATCCACGCTCACAAATCGCCAGCACTGGGCAAGATTCAACGACTTCACATTCCAGATGATGGCGCTCGATCTCGTAACGTATCTGCCAGACGATATTCTGACGAAAGTCGATCGCGCCAGCATGGCCGTGAGTTTGGAAGCGCGGGTGCCGCTTTTGGACCATCGAGTGGTGGAGTTTGCCTGGCGGATTCCGCTGTCGATGAAGATCAAGCGCGAAGGCGAGGGGAAGTGGCTGCTACGCCAGGTCCTTTATCGATATGTGCCGAAGGAGTTGATCGAACGGCCCAAGATGGGATTCGGCATTCCGATCGATTCCTGGCTTCGGGGGCCGTTACGAGACTGGGCTGAGGATCTGTTGAGCGAGCGCCGGCTCCAAGCAGAAGGATATCTCTGCCCTGCGCCGATTCGAGAAAAATGGATGGAGCATCTGTCCGGACGGCGCAATTGGCAGTACCCTCTCTGGAACGTTCTCATGTTTCAAGCCTGGCTGGGTGCGAATGACCGAACGCCCGCGTCTGCTCTATCTCATCACTGAAGATTGGTATTTTTGGTCTCATCGTCTCGATGTGGCTCGTGCTGCGGTAACGGCGGGCTTCGACGTCGCGATTGCCACGCGGGTGACGGACCATGGCGAGCGTATCAAAGAACAGGGATTCAAGCTCTTTCCGATACGGCTGAATCGGCGGGGGGCGAATCCGATCGCCGAATTCCTGGCGATTGTGGAATTGGTGATGCTGTATCGTCAAGAGCGTCCGGCGATCGTCCACCATGTCGCGATGAAGCCCATCTTATACGGATCGTTGGCCGCTTGGATGACCGGCGTCCCTCGTGTCGTGAACGCGTTTGCCGGGCTGGGGTATGCGTTCACGGACCCGCAACGCGGCAGCCGCATCCTCCGGGCCTGCTTACGCTGCGCCCTCGCCGTCCTCTTGCGGCTGAGCCGCTCCGTCGTCATCTTCCAAAATCAGGATGACCGAGACTTGCTGATCGGACTCGATGTGGCGGCGCGCGAGCGCAGCAAGATCATCCCCGGGTCGGGCGTGGACACGAACGTCTTCGATATCCATCCTCCGTCACAAGGAGAACCGATCGTCATGCTGGCCTCACGTATGTTGTGGGACAAGGGCATTGGGGAGTTCGTCGACGCGGCGCGGCGTGCGAAGCACGACGGTACGGCTGCACGGTTTGTCCTGGTCGGTCGATGCGACGGGCACAATCCCGCGGCCATCGCGCCGAGCACCATTCAGGACTGGGTACGTGAAGGGGCCGTCGAATGGTGGGGACATCGAGACGACATGCCCTCGACCCTGACCTCGGCTGCCGTCGTGGTACTGCCCTCGTATCGCGAGGGGCTGCCGAAGGTGTTGCTGGAGGCGGCGGCGACCGGCAAAGCTCTCGTGGCGACGGATGTTCCCGGCTGTCGTGATGTGGTGATGCACGGCGTCAACGGATTCTTGGTCCCCGTGCGGGATTCAGCCGCTCTGGCTACCGCGATCGATTCCTTGCTGCTCGATGCACCGCTCAGGACCGCGATGGGCATTGCGGGACGCGAGTCGGTGATCCGCCGGTTTTCCGTGGAAGCGGTCGCCTCGCAATTCATCGATCTGTACCGCGAACTGCTTGGCCGATCGGGGCAGCGACGAGGGGCGGCAGGTATCGCGTGACGACCGTGCTCGTCACGGGGGCCGGCGGTTTTTTGGGAGGCTTCCTGGTGCGAAGCCTATTGAACAGGGGTGTTCGTGTCCGCGCGATGGTACGGTCCGCTGGTCCGTCAGCCTGTCCCAAAGGTGTCGAAACCGTGGTCGGCGATATTCGAGACCCAGCCTGCGCTGCCGCTGCGACGGTGGGTTGCGAGGCGGTCGTGCACCTCGCCGGGAAGGCCCATGCCACCGAGGATGAGCGCGTCGGCGACGAGGAGTATCGTTTGGTGAACGTCGAAGGCACGACGCGGTTGCTCGAAGCATCGGCTGCCGCCGGCGTCCGCACGTTTTTGTTTGCGAGCTCGGTCAAGGTGTTCGGCGAGCGGACAACAGGATGCGTCGATGAGGAAACCGGCCCCGATCCCCGGACGAGTTATGCCAGATCCAAATGGTCCGCCGAACAAGCCGTCGCCTCTTTCGCACAAGCCGGCCGCTTCGCCGCAGTGTCGTTTCGCCTGCCCCTGGTCTACGGTCCCACCCGCAAAGGAAACCTTTCCCGCATGATCGAGGCTATCGATCATGGGAGATTTCCGCCGCTGCCCCCACTCCACACGGTTCGGAGCATGCTGCATGCGGAGAATTTTGTCTCGGCCGTCCATGCCGCGCTTCAATGTCCATCCTTTGGCCGGCCCATGTATATCGTCGCGGATGCCCGACCGTACTCCACGACCGAGATCTATGACTTGTTGCGCAAGGAATTGGGACGGGGGACGCCGCGCTGGCGCGTCCCTCTCCGGCTGTTGGAGCTGGGCGCGCGTTGCGGGGACCTGTTGCAAGCGCTGATCAACAGGCCGATGCCGCTGTCCACCTCCGTTCTCGATAAAGTGATTGGGGAAGCCTGGTATAGTCCCGCGGCGCTGATGCGGGATGTCGGGTATCGACCCCACCTGACGTTCGAATCTGCTGTCCCGGAATTGATCCAACATTACCGGCAGCGTGCGTCCTGATGTGGGTTGTGGTTGCGTGCTCCGCCGGGCTCCTCTCCTGGTGGCTGACCGGGAGGTTGGCGTCCGTCACGTCTTCGATGGTCGGATCCCTAGACCATCCGAACGAGCGGTCGCTGCATACTCAGCCCACACCGCGTTCGGGAGGCGTCGCGATTCTGAGCGGCGTAGCAATCGGATGGGCTGCGTCGGTCGCATGGTTTGCCGTGGGATCGTGGCGCAACGGCATGCAAGCCGACAGAGTCACGCCGGCAGGCCTCTGGATACTTGGAGCCATCGGCTTGGTGACGGTGG
>DATFDJ010000229.1:0-19213 GCA_035252115.1 Nitrospira sp.
CGTACCCCGCCCGGTGTGGGTCCCCGCTCCGTGCGTGAGGGCTCCCAGGCGAGCGCCACCCGACGAAATAACCGTCCAACCGCTGCTCGGCAGCCGGGTACTCCTAAAAGGGCGAGGAGAAGAAGACGAATCCTTTCGTGCGCTCGACAGCCGGCTACTCTGAGAAGCGGTAGAGAAACAGCAATGAGGGACTCACAGCACGTGTATGGTGTAGGCCCGCCTCTCTCATCGAACCCCTAAACTGGTGAAGCAAAATTCCTAGGAGGGAGATTCCGAGCATGAAGCCGCTCGTGCGGCTTCTATAATGACGCCATCCACACATGGAAAATTTCTAGAGGACCTGATGGGCCTGTCTCATGGGCTGTGTTACAGCGTGGCGAGAGCGTTTCACCGCCCTCCGTTGAACCGCTTCGGTTTTCGCGCGCCCAAGATTACCCGCTTCGACTCGTCGGCATCGTATTTGGAAGATCGCGTCGCAACGACCGACGAGCTTCAGGCCTTGTTTGCCCCGTTTGTGTCTTTCAAGGATAAGACGGTCCTGGATTTGGGCTGTAGCAGCGGGTACCTCATCGACAGCTTCCTCCTACGCGAATCCTTCACCGCCATCGGCGTCGACATCAACACCGAAAAACTGGCTGAAGCCCGTGAACGCTATGGCGACCGGGCCAGATTCCTGGAGGGCACGCCGACGACCATTCCGATCGAGTCGAACTCCGTGGACATCATCTACACGGTCGATACGGTCGAGCATCTCAGTCGGCCGAGGGAAATCTTGCTGGAAATGTACCGAGTGCTGCGGACGGGCGGCATCGCCCTGATGCACTTCGGACCTTTCCGCAATCCCTATGGGAGTCACCTGGAAGATATTATTCCGTTTCCTTGGCCGCACGTGTTCTTTTCCCAGCAAACGCTCCTGCGCGTCGCGGCCCGCTTGTACGATTCACCGGACATCTCGGTGGCCTGCTATTCGATCGATGAGCGGACCGGGCGGAAGAAGCCCAATCCATACCGCGATCACGCCGCGCGGGACATCTTTCTGAATCACATGACGATCCGCCGATTCAATGCGCTGCTTCGTGAGCTGCCGTTTCATGTCGTGCATCAGCAACGCATCGGCTTCGGAGGCCGGACGTTTCGAGTGGGCCGTGCGGTCCGCTCGCTGGCGCAAGTTCCCTATCTCGATGAATTCTTCTGCAACGCGCTGTACACGGTGCTGGAAAAAGGGCCTGGCTAAGCGAGCGCGCCATCGCACCCGTCGGGTATGATTTGCGGGCCGGGAAGCTGTCATGCGCGATGTACAGGCCCAAAAAGCGAGGTGATATGCGAGAGTTCTGCAACAGGTGGTGAGATTTCCATATCGTTCCTGTACAATAGGGCCATAGAGGACGAAGCAAAAGAATCAGGTCAGTTGCTGACAGGACGCCACACCATGCGACAGACCATCAAAGCCCGTTATCATGATGGAGTTCTAGAACCTTTGGAGCCGCTGGCACTCGCTGACGAGGCCGAAGTTCAGGTGACGGTGGAGACAACCCCCGCTGTCGGTACCGAGGACATTCTGCAGCGAGTAACGCAAGTCTATCAAGGCTTGACCGCCGAGCAGGTGACCCAAGTTGAGACCATCGCCTTAGACCGCCGACACTTCCTCCGTGAACCAGCCGCCTAATGCCGCAGCGGCTCGCACTCCTCGATACCGATGTCCTCTCTGAACTTCTGAAACAGCATCCGGTTGTGACTCAACGAGTGCGCCTGTACCTGGCTGATCATGATCGGCTCGCGTTCTCCATCATCACGCGCTATGAGATTCTGCGTGGGCTCAAAGCTAAGCAGGCTCGTGCCCAAGAGATTGCCTTTGAGGCCCTGTGTCAAGTCAGTCTCATCCTGTCCTTGACGGATCGTGTCATTGACCGCGCCGCCACCCTCTACGCTGAGTTGTATCGCCGAGGTGAGCTGCTGCCCGATGCGGATCTTCTCATTGGCGCTACGGCCCTGGAAGGTCAGCGCATCTTGGTCACGAACAACCTCTTGCACTTCCAGCGCATTCCTTCCCTGACGGTTGAGAACTGGAAACAGGACGTTCGTTGACCACCGAAAGCGCAAGTGCCGCTTCAACGAGCCGTCCGTTTCAAGAAAAGACTTCCGGCCATTTTGTTTTGCCCCCTACAGCGCGCGGCTGATCGTCGCCACTCGTGAGAAAGCTATTTGAGATAGAGCTCAGTCAATCTATCCGCAAAGACGGCCGCATCAGGATAGACTTCGGACAGCGCGCGCATTTTTCGCTGTGCATCTGCTTCTTGGTCGGCATTAACTTTCAGAAGCCCGAAAGTTGCTCGCAAGTCCTCCCCGCCTCCCTTGCTGAGATCAGTGATCAAATAATTGAACCGGCGGATAATGAACTCTTTGGCTTTATCTCGCTGGCTCTTCAACGCGGCCGTCTCCACTGTTAAAGGTGCTTCAGGATTGAGAGTTACGAAGTATTGACTGGGCGAATACTCATACATTGCACCAGACGTGCTGTCAGTCGTGGATCCAAAGGGACCCCCGAGCACCAGGTTACCCCAGAACCAACCGTTCAACATTGTCGTCAGTTTCATCGATACCTTTTTGTAGCCGTCCTTGCTGAATTCAATCATTTGGTTCTCGGCACGATCTAACGGAATAACAAAAGGGGTCTGTCCTAAGTCAAGGCGTTCGTCTTTGAATACATTGTCGGCAGAGCTATCGCGAACGCGTTTTATGAGGGTCACACGCACGCCCTCAGGAGATGATTGAAAGCTGACCTCTTGGGTGCTTCCATCGGTGATCGTTGCACAAGAAACCAATGTGAGTGGCAAGGCAAGCAGAAAACCGATTGTTACGATACCGTACATAGAGTGTCCCTCTTTAGGTAAAACATGGTGGCTGAATTGTAGGAGACGAGAAGAGGGGCCGCAACCTTAAAGTATGTGGAGATTATGAACGGGACAGTACCGTGTTGCAGGCGGTTCAAAAAGTTCGTCCAGCAAGGCCGCAGCGAGTGAAGACCCGAGGCGTACGGTTTCAGGTACGTTGAGGGTTTGAGTGATGCGAGAACGCAGCTGGCGGGCTTTTTCAACAGCCTGCTATTACCAGGCATAGGCTTCCGGCGCGGGGCCTCCGGGGCCCGGAAAAATTTCATCCAATTTCTTTAGCGTCTCCCGGCTGAGCGTGATCTCCAGCGCGCGCATGGTGCCGTTCAATTGTTCCAGCGTGCGGGGTCCGATGATGGGCGCGGTCACCGCCTTCTGATGCAGCAGCCAGGCGACGGCGACGTCGGCTTGGCGCTCGCCGAGTTGCTTGCACAGCGCGCCATACGCTTCCAGTTGCGTGCGATATTTCTCGATATCCTGCTGGAGATCTTTCGCCGCACGCCGGCCCGCCGCCGCCGGTTGCAGGGCGTCGGCCAGTAAGCCTCGTGCGAGTGGGCTCCAAGGGATCAGGCCGATCCCGTAGGCTTCGCAGGCCGGAATGACTTCCAATTCGATCATGCGCTCGGTCAAATTGTAGAGGCTCTGTTCCGAGATCAACCCGAGAAAGTGTCGGGCTCGGGCTGTTTCTTGAGCCTGGGCCAGATGCCAGCCTGCGAAGTTGCTGCTTCCGACATACAAGACCTTGCCTTCGCGGACCAACTGCTCCATCGCTTGCCAGATTTCATCCCACGGCGTGTCGCGATCGATATGGTGCATCTGGTACAAGTCGATATGGTCGGTCTGCAGGCGGCGCAAGCTTTCTTCGCAAGCCCGCTTGATATGAAGCGCCGACAAACGACTCTCGTTGGGCCAGTCGCCCATCCGCCCGTACACCTTCGTCGCGAGCACGATCTTCTCGCGCTGCCCGTTCCGTTGAGCGAGCCAACGTCCGATGATCTGCTCGGTCCACCCCTCCCCGGTCTTCCACCCATAGACGTTCGCCGAATCGAAAAAATTGATGCCGAGTTCGAGCGCGCGATCCATGATGGCAAAACTGTCCGGCTCGCTCGTCTGCGGTCCGAAGTTCATCGTCCCGAGACAGAGCCGGCTGACCTGTACGCCTGAACGGCCGAGATGGACGTATCGCATAGGACGGTGACGGTGGAAGGCGATAATGCAGAGCCTAGCACAGCGCGACGGAAGGAAAACAGTCTGAGCGATGGTCTAACTATGAGAAGACGGAATGCCAGAGCGAGAGGAGCCATTCCTTAATGGAGGAAAACCAACCTTCATCCGCCGGCTGAGTCTTCTGATGTCCGGACGGTTTTGCCGGAGCGGTGTCCGGCGAAGCCGAAGTCATGGGTGGAGCAGCCGGGGATTTCGACAAGGGATCGGATTGGGCTTGTGTCTGTGCGGGACGTTCTGAAGGCATCGGCGGCGGCGGGGCCGGTGTGTCGTTGGCTGGGATCGGCGGCGGGAACGACGATGTGCGTGGTCCCTCCGTCTCATCCAGCTTGGCCTGATACTTCTCGGCTGTGGATTTCAACGCGTCGGCGTCGTGTTTTGCTGCTTCCAGCGACTCACGAAGCGAGTGCTGTATCGCGGTGAGTTGCGCCACGATGCGCCTCAGTCTCGAGAGGCGTTCTTCCGCCGCCTTCGATTCCGCTTCCGCATCACTTTTCGCTTGCTGGAGCGCGGCAACCGCTGCTTCCGCTTGCCGAGTCGTTTCCTTGGTGGCGTTCTCCTGCGCGGCGACTTCCTCGGCGAGAGCCTGCTTTTGGGCTTTCGTGCTTTCCAGTTCCGCCTTCGCGGTATCCAGGTCCATGATCGCCGCATCGTATGTGCTTTTCATCACGCACGCGCTCGCCATGAGCGCGGCGAGGCCGACCGGCCCGATCATTGACATGCGTATGCGCCGTACATTTCGATTGAATCTGTTCATCGATCGGAGAATACCTGTTTTCCCTGAGGAAATCATCTTGGAAGCGAAAAACTGCAGTCGGAGATAGAGCTCAATGCCCCCCATTGTAGGGGTGCAAGGCTCCGTGATCGTCCCCCTACCAATGTCCAGTAGTTTCCCACTGCGGGATTTCAGTACGCTCGCGACTATGTCCGATGACAACACCAGGAGCGGGCTGTGACCATCGTTCTGATACTCGGCTGCATGAGTGCGTTGTGGTGGGGAGCCATGATCGTTCCCGGAGTGGGAGTGAGCGGCCACGTGCTGATCACGATGTCGCCCATCTTCGTCGATTGGGCTCACGCGCCCGGCTATGGCGTATTGGCTTGGTTGTTGATCCGGGGATTGCAGCGACGTCTCTGGCCGCACTTGCATGCCGTGATCGTCGGCAGCGTTGCCGCGTTCGTCTTCGGTCTATGGACCGAAATTCTGCAAGGGTCCGTACCGGGCAGATATCCTTCACTCGAAGATCTCATCGTCAATGCAGCCGGGATCGCCACGGTCGCGGCGATGGCGCTGCTCCGGATGCTCCCCGAGCGGCTGCCATCGGATCCACGATCAGGTGATGCTTTACCCGGCGTTCTTGGAGCAGGCTCCCGATGATGTTCCATTCAGATAAACGAACCAGTCTTCGGGTCCCGATCGCGTGCGCCGTGTATTATTCAGATGGGGAGTTCCATGCCAGCGGGATCACCGCCAACCTCGCTCCCGACGGAACCTGCCTGCATGGGTCCCACGATGTCCGGGTCGGCATGGTTCTGACGCTCCTGCTGATTCCACCCACCCAATCGGCGTTGTTGATCAAGAGAGTGACGGTCCGCTGGGTGCGCGACCGTGTCTTCGGCGTTCAGTTGGCCGACGACGACAAAGCCACGTCCTGTGAATTGGAACAGGTCGCATTCGATCAGCAACAGGTGCCGCTCTCCTTCATGACGCACTAGGAGCATGTTGAGGGGACTGGCTCCAGCCTTGGCGGTGCCTGTCCCCCTCACTCGCTCTCTTCCCGCCTCCTCCTCAGCCTCCAACCTTCATTTTCACCTTCAGCCTTCAGCCTCATCATCAACCTAGACATAAACCTCAACCTGAGCCTTCCTCTTCTTCTTCGCTGCGGTTGCATCACCCAGGCCCTTCCGTTAAGGTAACGCGCAATGCGTGATTGGCCTGTTCGCCCGATTGCGCTCGCAGTCGCGAGCGGAGTTCTGCTTCCTTTTTGCTTCCCCAAATTCGATCTCGGTCTTCTCGCCTGGATCGCGCTCGTTCCACTCCATCTGGCGCTCGATGGCAGCAGCCGCCGGCAGGCCTTCCGTCTCGGTTGGTTGAGCGGGACCATCGGATTCACGGGCATCATGGCCTGGGTCGTCACGGCGATGCACACCTACGGTCATGTGCCGCTGGTGATCAGTTATGCCGTGATGCTCTTGCTGACCGGGTATCTCGGCTTGTTCCTTGCGCTCTACAGCGCGGGCTTCGTCTGGTTCCGCTCTCTCGTGCCCCGCTACGGGTTGTTCGCCGTCCCCTGCCTGTGGGTGACGCTCGAACTGGCCCGCACCTATCTCTTCAGTGGACTGCCGTGGGCGCTCCTAGGCTATTCACAGTATCGCCAAATCGATGTGATTCAAATCGCCGATCATTTGGGTGTGTACGGCGTTTCCTTTCTGATCGTGCTGGTGAACGTGGCCATCGCGGAATTGATCGCCTGGCTCATGCCCTTGTTCCGCGGATTCGTACCGGCTCGGCTGCCGTGGGAATTGATCACGACCTCGGCCATCCTGGTGGGACTCTCCTGGGCCTACAGCACGTCGCTCATCGTGGGAGAGGAGATCAAGGCGCCGCAGACGCGGATTGACGTCGGCGTGGTGCAGCCGAACGTGGATCAAGCGGTCAAATGGGACCAGGCCTATCGCGATGAAACCTTGGCGCGGTACAACCGGCTCACGGAATCGTTGGGCTATGGAACCGATTTGGTGGTGTGGCCGGAAGCGGCCACGCCCTTCGTGTACGAGCGCGAGCCGGTGTATCAATTACAATTGGTGGCGATCGCGCATCGCGCATCGGCGCCGCTGCTGTTCGGGAGTCCGGCCGTGCGATTCGATACCGACCGGACGCCGTATCTTCTGAACAGCGCCTATCTCTTGTCGCCGGATGGGACCCTGCTGGGGCGCTACGACAAGCAGCACCTGGTTCCCTTCGGCGAATATATTCCGCTGAAGTCGTCGCTGTTGTTCTTCTTGGACAAGCTCGTCGAAGGAATCGGCGATTTCCATGCCGGGCCCGGTCCCAACGTGTTTTCCTTCACGCCGAAACGGACGTCTCAGGCGGCCGAGAACGCGCCGGCAGCGTCACGGCCGGTGAAATTCGGCGTGTTGATCTGTTACGAGGTGATCTTTCCCGACTTGGTGCGGCGGTTCGCGCTGAACGGCGCAGACTTTCTGGTCACCATCACCAACGACGCCTGGTTCGGCGAGTCATCCGCCCCCATGCAGCACTTCTCGATGGTCGTCTTCCGCTCGGTCGAAAACCATCTCGCCTTCGCGCGCGCCGCCAACACGGGCGTCTCCGGATTCATCGATCCGTTCGGCCGCATTCTCCAAGCTTCCCCGATCTTCACCGAGACTGCGATGCAGGCGACGATTCCCGCATGGCAGCCGCATACGTTCTACAGCCGGCATGGGGATGTGTTTGCCTACGGCTGTGTGTTAATCTGCGCCATCCTGTGTCTGTTCGGGCTCTTCCGGACCGAAGGGCCGGAGCAGCATACCGTGGCGGCGACTCCCGTTTAAAGAAAGGTTCATGCGATGTTGGATGAGATTCGTGTGCGCGTCCGTGCGATCGGTGAGCAAGTGGCGGAACTTCGGGGGCATCTTTGACTTCGCTCGCATGACATCCGAGCTCGACGAGCTGGAGCGACAAATCGCACAACCGAATTTTTGGAGCAACGCCCAGGCGGCCGCGAAGGTCAGCCGCAAGAAGGCTGTGCTCGAACGCGAGTTGAGCCAATGGCGTGAGATCGAGGGGGCGTTGAAGGACCTCGATGCCCTGCTGGAATTGGCCGAAGAGAGCGGCGACGCCGATCTCGAACGCGAGCTGACCGGCGAACTGGACCGCCTGGAGCCTTGGGTGGCGACGTTGCGGGTCGAACTGCTCCTGGCCGGTGAGTTGGATCAGAACAATGCCATCGTCTCGATCCATCCCGGCGCGGGCGGAACGGAATCGCAGGATTGGGCGCAGATGCTTCTCCGCATGTATGTGCGCTGGGCCGACCGGAAGAAGTTCAAGGTCGAGACACTCGATCTCCAGGCCGGCGACGAGGCCGGCATCAAGAGCGCGACCGTTTCGATCACCGGCCCCTATGCCTACGGCTACCTGAAGGCCGAGGCCGGCGTGCATCGTCTGGTGCGGATCTCCCCGTTCGACGCCAACAAGCGGCGGCATACTTCCTTTGCGTCGGTCTTCGTCTATCCCGAGCTGGACGAAGACGTGGACGTGGTGATCGACGACAAAGACCTGAAGATCGACACGTTCCGGTCCGGCGGGGCCGGCGGGCAGAACGTCAACAAGGTGGAAACGGCGATCCGCATTACGCATCTGCCGACCGGTATCGTGGTGCAATGCCAGAATGAGCG
This sequence comes from Nitrospira sp., assembly GCA_035252115.1. GTDB lineage: Bacteria > Nitrospirota > Nitrospiria > Nitrospirales > Nitrospiraceae > Nitrospira_C. The sequence continues at coordinate 8,511 of DATFDJ010000229.1, forward strand.
GTCTCAGCTTCAAAATCGGAACGGGGCGATGAAGATTCTCAAGGCGCGCCTGTTCGAGGTCGAACAGAAGAAGAAAGAGGCCGAATTCAATGCCATCGTCGGCGAGAAAAAAGACATCGCGTGGGGCAGCCAGATTCGATCCTATGTCTTCCAGCCCTATCAGATGGTGAAGGATCACCGGACCGGCTACGAAGTGGGTCAGGTCGGCGCCGTGATGGACGGCGACGTCGACGGCTTCATCGAAGCCTATCTCACCAAGAAGCTTGCGAAGGGCAGCGGCCAGCCGTCGGCGGTCAGCGGGCTTGACGATGGTCTATCTGGTTGAGACTGAATAGACCGGACAGACGGAATAGACCAGACAGACAAAGATGGATGAACTCAACGAACAGCGCCAACAACGGATCAAGAAGCTCGACCTCTTGAGAGAATGGGGCGTGGCTCCGTACGGCGCCCGGTTCGACGTGAAGGATCGGGCCGGACGGTTGATCGAGCTCCACGGCGGAAAGACCAAAGAGGTGCTCGAGCAGGAGAAGATTCCCTGCACGCTGGCCGGGCGCGTGGTGGCGCTGCGCCGCTTCGGCAAAGCTGGTTTTGCCGTCTTGCAGGACGGGGCGGACCGGCTTCAGGTGTATTTGAAAAAGGATCTTTTGAGCGAGCAGGCGTACCGGGTCGCAGAGCAATTGGATCTCGGCGACTGGATTGGCGTCACGGGAACGCTGTTCAGGACGAAGACGAATGAATTGACGGTCGAGGTCCACGAGTTGACATTGTTGAGCAAAGCCCTGCGCCCGCTCCCAGAAAAATGGCACGGGCTCACCGACGTCGAAACGCGGTACCGGCAACGATACGTGGATTTGATTGCGAATCCCGAGGTGCACGGAATCTTTTCGACACGCAGCCGAATCATCGCCGGGATCCGGTCATTCCTGATCGAGCGCGGATTCCTGGAAGTCGAGACGCCGATGATGCATCCCATCCCCGGCGGCGCGGCCGCGAAGCCGTTCGTCACCCACCACAATGCGCTCGGCGCAGACCTCTATCTCCGGATCGCCCCGGAGCTCTATCTGAAGCGCCTGATCGTCGGCGGATTCCCCCGCGTCTTCGAAATCAACCGCAACTTCCGAAATGAGGGCATCTCGACGATTCACAATCCGGAATTCACGATGCTCGAGTTCTATGTTTCCTATGCCGATTATCAGGACCTGATTCTCCTGACCGAGGAGTTGATCGCGACACTGGCGCGGCAGATCTTGGGCGGCACGGTGATCGACTATCAGGACAAGAAGATCGATCTGACGCCGCCCTGGCGGCGCTGGTCGTATCATCAGGCGATTCTGGAGGTGAACGGGCTCGACGAGGCGGTGCTGCGCGACAAGGACAAGGCGACGGCGGCGGCCGGGAAACTGAATGTGCCGGTCGATCCCAAGTGGCCGCTGTTCAACATCGTGAACGAGATCTTCGAAGAGACGGTCGAACCGAACCTCGTGCAGCCGACGTTCATCACCGACTATCCGATCGACATCTCTCCGCTGGCGCGCCGCAAGGATGCGAATCCCTCGCTGACCGACCGGTTCGAACTGTACATCGCCGGGCGGGAGATCGCGAACGCCTTTTCCGAGCTGAACGATCCCTTGGACCAGCGCGCGCGGTTCGAAGAGCAAGCCGCACAGCGCGAGGCGGGCGACGAAGAAGCCCATGTGGTGGATGAAGATTTCCTCCGGGCGCTGGAATACGGCATGCCGCCGACGGCCGGCGAAGGCATCGGCATCGACCGTCTGGTGATGCTCTTTACCAACCAGGCCTCCATTCGCGACGTGGTCCTCTTTCCGCAACTCAGGCCGGAAAAGTAGCGTGGCCCTTCCCTACGAAATCTTCGTCGGGCTCCGGTATCTGCGGGCCAAGCGCCGCAACCGGACGATCTCGCTCAATACCTTCGTCTCCATCGCCGGCATCACGCTCGGGGTGGCCGCCTTGATCGGCACGGTCGGCATCATGACCGGCTTCAAAGAGGATATTCAGGCCAAGATCCTGGGCACGACCGCCCACATCATCGTGCAGGACCGAATGAAAGATTCCATGAGCGACTATAACTCCGTCGCTCAGAAGGTCGAGGCCGTGCCCGATGTTGTGGCCGCGACGCCGTTTATCCTGAAGCAGGTCATGCTCACCACACAGTCGGGCGCGCAGGGCGTCGTCCTCCGCGGGATCGATCCGCAGCGCGAGGCGAAAGTCACGGAGTTGGAAAAAAACCTGGCGACGGGACAGTTGACGGACGTGAGCCGGCTGGTCAAAGTGAATCTTCCGCCTCCGGACGATCCCAACGGCGCGCCTCGCCCGTCCGAAAAGCCCGGCATCATCCTCGGAAAAGAATTGGCGCTGCGGCTCGGCGCCTTTCCTGGGGATATCATCAGCGTCGTCTCGCCGACGGGGCCGATCAGTGCGATGGGCATGGTGCCGAAGATCAGGACCTTCGCCGTGGTCGGCATCTTCCATTCCGGCATGTATGAATACGACTCGTCGCTGGCCTACATCGATCTGGCGGAGGCCCAGAAGTTCTTCGCAATGGGCGATACGGTGTCGGGCATCGAAGTGAAGGTCAAGGACGTGTTCCGCTCGAACGAAGTGTCCCATGCGATCGAACAGGCGCTCGGCTTCAGTTACGGTGCGCGCGATTGGATGCAGTTGAACCGGAACCTGTTCTCCGCGCTCAAGCTGGAAAAGACGATGATGTTCCTGTTGCTGGTGCTGATCACCATTGTGGCGTCCTTCAATATCGTGAGCACGTTGACGATGATCGTGACGGAAAAGCAGAAGGAGATCGCCATTCTCAAAGCCATGGGCGCCACGAGGCAGAGCATCAGACGGATCTTCATGCTCAACGGCCTCATCATCGGGCTCTCCGGCACCGCGATCGGCATCCCCCTCGGCTATGCGTTTCTCTGGCTGATTCAGACGTTTTGGACCTTCGATCCCACCGTCTATTACATCTCCAAGATCCCGGTCCACGTGTTGGCCGAAGACGTCCTGCTGGTGGCGGGTTCCGCGATCCTGATCAGTTTTGCCGCGACCGTATATCCGTCGCTTCAGGCCGCGAAGCTCGAACCGGTGGCGGCGCTGCGGTATGAATAAGCGTGAAGCGTGATACGTGAATCGTCATGCGTTTGAGGCTCGACTGCTGCGAAGAATGACCAACAAGCATTGATACTCATGCGGCACTCTTCATGATCACTGTTTCCAATCTCTACAAATCCTTTCCCATGGGCGAGCAGACTTTGGCGGTGCTGAAAGGCATCGATTTGACCATTCAACGGGGAGAGTTGATCGCCGTCGTCGGTGCGTCGGGAGCCGGCAAGAGCACCTTGCTGCATATCCTGGGTCTGCTCGACCAACCGACGAAAGGCACGGTGTTGTTCGAAGGACAGGATCTCTTTCGGCTCGCCGAGCCGGCGCAGGCGGAATTCCGCAATCGGCGCATCGGATTCGTGTTTCAATTCCACCATCTCCTCCCCGAGTTCACCGCACTCGAAAACGCCTGCATGCCGGCCTTGATCCAACGGCGGGAGCCCGATGAAGTTCAACGGGAAGCCGTGGCCATCCTGAACGAGGTCGGTCTGGGCGCACGGCTGCACCACAAACCGGGCGAATTGTCCGGCGGCGAACAGCAGCGTGTCGCCGTGGCGCGGGCGCTGCTGCAAAAGCCCGATCTCGTGCTGGCGGATGAACCGACCGGCAACCTGGACACCCATACGGGTGAAGCGTTGTTCAATCTCATGAGAGAGCTGAACAAGGCGCGCGGGACCACGTTCGTCATCGTGACGCACAACGACAAACTCTCTGCGCAGGCGGATCGGATCGTGCACATGCAGGACGGCCAAATCATTTGATGGAGTGTTGAAACGACCAGCGAGCGGCGTTCTCGCTTCGCTTGGACGCTCAACGTGCCGAACAACGCACGCCTCGCGCCCGCGCTTGCTGCGGCCTTGCTGGCCGGTCGTTTGAACACTCCGTCGAATATAGAATCCTCGTGCGAAAACCTTGACGGAATGCGGATCATCACCTAGACTCGGCAACAGTCCGAGGCAGGAGTCATATGCGTACCCATTCCAACCGCCTCTGTGCCATCGCGCTCGGGATGGTCATTGGTCTGATTCCAAGCCATGTCCTCGCCGTAGAATTCGTCACAGTCGGGCCTCGGGCCATGGGCATGGGTGGAGCCGGTGTCGCGGTGACGACCGATGCGTTGGCGACCTATTGGAATCCCGCCGGTCTGGCCATGACGCAGACCGTCGATATTCGGATTCAAGGCGGCGGCCAGGCGATCGATCGGCTTGGCATCCATGATGCCATCCACGATCTTGAAAATTTCAACCCGAACGATACGTCCGCTGCCAATATTGCGAAAGCGAACGACATCGCCAACCGCATCAATAAACCCGGAGCCAATGTGTCAGTGAACGGCTCCGCCGGCCTGTATGTGAAAGGACATTTCGGCGAACATGCCTTCGGCTTCAATGTCTCGGACGTCGCCACCGGAGGGGGATTCGTCAGTACGCCGGTCGCTGCAACCCAGACCGGTTCGACCGTCAACCTCTCGGGTGTGATGACACTGCCCGCATTGGAAGCGCGGCAAGTGTCCTTTTCCTATGCCTATGCGTTCTTCGACAAGATGTTTTCCATCGGCGTGACGGGAAAAGTGATCCAAGGCGCCGCCTATAATGGAAGCATCGACCTTCAGGGCGGACACAACGTCAAGCTGTCGGACAGCTTCGGAAAGGCGACCATTTCGACTTCATACGGCATCGACGTCGGCGCGATCTATCGCCCGTCGTCCTGGCTGCGCTTCGGCGTAGTGGCGAAGGATCTCAACCAACCGACGTTCGACGCGCCGCTCGGCGGCGAAATCAAGTTGAGACCCCAAGTGCGGGGCGGGATGGCGGTCAACCCCTACTCGACCTTGACGTTAACAGCCGATGTGGACGCGACCTCGAACACGACGCTGGTGCCGGGCGTGAAGAGTCAGGTACTCAGTCTCGGCGCCGAACAGACCATTCTGACGGAATTCCTCTCCTTCCGCGTCGGCGCCTTCAAGAACATGAAAGACGCGGGCACCCCGTTCACGCCCACAGCAGGCCTCGGAGTCCGTATCTTCATGCTGCGGTTCGATGTCGGCGGCGGGTACGATTTCCGTGAAAAAGGGGCGCTGGCATCCGGGTCTCTTTCCCTGACATTTTAGCGGGGTTTGTGGCAGGAGGTTCAAAAAGTCTGCGATCTCACCCGCCCGACCCCGGCGCGCCAAGACGCGCCTTTCCACAGACAAGGCCGCAGCAAGCGAGGGGTCGAGGCGTACGCTTCTCGGTACGTCGAGAGTCTGAGCGATGCGAGAACGAAGCTGGCAGGTCTTTTTCAACCTCCTGCTTTTATCTAATGGTATACTGAAGCGATGTTGATCACCCGGCGCGATATTCTTCGATCGGCTCTTGCAGCCTGCGTCGTGGTCCTGGCTGGCTGCGGGGGGCTGCAGGAAGTTTGGGAAGGGCCCGGCGCGAAAATGTTTCGCCCTCAGGCGATCGCGGTGTTGCCTCCGATGGCGAGCCAATACGACAGCGCCCGGGAGGACATCCAGGACGTCCTGTCCAGCGCCTTGATGAAGGTGGCCAACATCGAGCGGGTCGTAACGCCGGAAAGCGTGACCGATATCTTCCAAGCGTCCAAGGAAGCGTTCGACTCGTTGGTGTTTTACTTTTCCCGTTTGGAAATGACGGGGCAGTCGGATAAGGAATCCGCCATCAAGCTCGGCAAGGCGCTCAATGTCGATTCCTTCCTCGTCGTGCGGGTGAACTCGTGGGAATATGTCCGTAAGGAAGGCGACAACGTGGGACGGGTCGGCCTGAGTCTCCGGCTGGTCGATGCCACAACCGGCACGACGGTCTGGAAAGCCCGCCACGAAAAATCGAGCAGCTACATGTTCTTCCGTCCTAACCTCAAGGACGTGGCGAAAGAACTCGCCAAAGAGATGATCTCGTATATGCCTCCCCAGGGCAAACGCTAGTGCAGCCTGTTGAAAAATCCCGCCAGCTGCGTTCTCACATCGCTCAATGCCTCAACGTATTCGGAAATACGCCTCAGCATCTCGCTTGCTGCGGCCTTGCTGGACGGCCTTTTTGAACAGGCTGATCCCACAGCAAACGCTTAAGGGGTCAGGTCCCACGCGAAGCGGGAGAATGGGACCAGACCCCAACGCTTTGCGCAAATGGTTCCTGACCCCGTCTCATCCACGCGGAGCCGAGAGCATCGCGGCTTTGAGCGAGCGCACGAATCCTGCCACGTGGCCCACCATGCCCGGGTCTTGTTGGTGAGCGGCAATCTGCTTCACGATGGCGCTGCCGACGATGACGCCGTCCGCGACGGCGGCGACGTTCTTCGCGTCTTCCGGCGTGGCGACTCCGAAACCCACGGCAACGGGGGTCTTGGAGATCTTTCGGATCTTGTCGACGTTGGCCCCGACGTCCGCCACGTTGTTCAACTTGGCGCCGGTGATGCCGGTCAATGAAACATAGTAGATAAATCCCTGCGAGTGCCGCGCGACAAGCGATCTCCTCTGGACGGTACTGGTCGGCGCGAGCAGAAAGATCAACTGCAAACCGGAGCTCATGGCGGGGCCTTGCAGGAAACCGGCTTCATCAGGCGGCATGTCCGGTACGATCAGTCCATCCACCCCTGTCGCGACCGCTTCCCGACAGAATGTCTCCGGTCCGAACGCATGGATGGTGTTGTAGTAGGTCATGAGGACGATGGGGATCTGTGTCTTCGTCCGGAGGCGCGAGACCATCGAAAGGATCGCTCGTAACGATGTCCCGCTTCTGAGCGCCCGGTCCGCCGCCTGCTGAATCGCCGGCCCGTCGGCGATGGGATCGGAGAACGGCACTCCCAATTCAATGACGTCGGCGCCCGCTTCTTCCAGCGCCGGCACCAAGTGCTCCGTCTCGGCGAGCGTCGGGTCTCCGGCCATGATGTACGCGATGAGCGCCTTCTCTCCCTTCGTCCGGAGCCGCTGAAATGTCGTGTCCAGTCGGTTGCGATTCTGTGACGAGTGACCTGTGACAAGTGACGACCGATCAGCGATCACTGAGGAGCTGTGTCTGGAGCGATTAGAACGGCTCACAGAGTAATCCCGCGTATCCGAGCGACCTGCTGCACGTCCTTATCGCCGCGACCAGACAGATTGACGACGAGAACCTGATGCTTCTTCATCGTCGGCGCCACCTTGACGGTATGGGCGATCGCGTGGGCGCTTTCCAGAGCCGGCATGATGCCTTCCTCCCTGGCAAGCAAATCGAATGCAGCCAACGCCTCATCGTCGCTCGCCGACGTGTAGGTGGCGCGGCCGATTTCCCGCAGATAGCTGTGTTCCGGTCCCACGGCTGCGTAATCGAGGCCGGCGGACACCGAATGCGTCAGGTTGATTTGCCCGTCGTCGTTCTGGAGGAGATATGTCATGGTGCCTTGCAGCACGCCGGGTTTGCCGCCGGAAAACCGGGCCGCATGTTTCCCGCTTGCGAGGCCGAGGCCGCCCGCCTCCACGCCGACCATTTCGACGCTCTTGTCGCCGATGAAGGCGTGGAACAGCCCCATGGCGTTGCTGCCGCCGCCGACGCACGCGATCAAGCTGTCCGGTAAGCGGCCTTCAGCGGTCAGAATTTGTTTGCGCGCTTCCTTTCCGATGATCGATTGAAAATCGCGGATCATCATGGGATAGGGATGCGCGCCGAGCACGGAGCCGAGAATGTAGTGCGTAGTCCGGATATTCGTCGTCCAATCCCGCATGGCTTCGCTGATCGCGTCCTTCAAGGTGCGGCTGCCCGCGTCCACACCGGTGACGGTTGAGCCAAGGAGACGCATGCGGAAGACGTTCAATGCCTGACGCTGCATGTCCTCCGTTCCCATGTAGATTTCACACTGGAGGCCGAACATCGCCGCGACGGTCGCCGTCGCCACGCCATGCTGACCGGCTCCGGTCTCGGCGATGATGCGGGGCTTCCTCATCCGTCTGGCCAGCAGCCCCTGCCCGATCGCGTTGTTGATCTTGTGGGCGCCGGTATGACAGAGGTCCTCGCGTTTGAGATAGATTTTTGCGCCGCCCAACCGCTTGGTGAGGCGTGAGGCAAAATACAGGGGTGTGGGGCGGCCGACGTAGTGCTTCAGGTAATTCGCGAATTCAGCCTGAAAGCGCCGATCCTTTTTGGCCTTCGCATATTCCTGCTCCAGCTCCAGGAGCGCCGGCATGAGCGTCTCAGGCACATAGCGCCCTCCGTACGAACCGAATCGACCTCTCTTGTCGGGAAGCGAAGGCATTGTGAACCTTTTTGAGGAAGAAGGAAGAAACAGTATAAGCGGCCTCAGGCGGAGGACACAACTCGCACGGCGGCAACGAAAGCCCGGATTTTCTCATGATCCTTTTTCCCGGGAGCCGATTCCACCCCGCTGCTGACATCGACCCCATGGGGCCGCACGGCGCGGATGGCATGCTCGACGTTATCAGCGGTGAGCCCCCCGGCCAAAATGATCGTCGACGCTCGGGCTGCTTCCGCCGCGAGATTCCAATCGATCGGTCGTCCCGTCCCACCGTACTGGTCCGCCGAATAGGTATCGAGGATGAATCCTCGCACGCCGGCACGTCCTTGAAATTCGGCGAGCGCGAGGAAACTGCCTCTGTCCTTCACTCTGACGGCTTTCAAGACGGGCCGCGCCAGTTCGAGACAATAGGACGCCGTTTCGTCGCCATGCAGTTGCGCCAAGGCCAAACCACAGTCGTCCATCAGATCCCTCACGACCTTGGCTTCCTCATTGACGAAGAGGCCGACCGGGATGACGAGCGGCGGCAAGGCGGCGATGATCTGTTTGACCGCTGCCGGTTCGACGTAACGGGGGCTCTTCCGGTACAGGACAAACCCCAGCGCATCGGCGCCGGCGCCCACGGCGGCTCGCGCATCGGCCTCGTTGGTGATCCCGCAAATCTTGATCCGCGGAGGAGTATCGGTCATCGTATCTCGAAATTGTTGCTGCCGAACATCATAGGCCCGTACGCTCGTTCGGCGCGCCGGCGGACTCTCCTCGAAGCTCGGCGATCTTGGTCGCGATCGACTCGGCCTTGATCAAGGCCTCGCCGACCAACATGGCATGAACGCCCGCTTCCAGCAAGCGGTCGACATCGGCCCGCTTGTGGATCCCGCTTTCGCTGACGATCAGCTTGCCGGCCGGGATGCGCTTCGCCAGACGAAACGTCACCCCCAGGTCGGTGGAAAATGTGCTCAGGTCGCGGTTGTTGATGCCGATCAGATAAGCGTCCGGAATCCACTCCAGCACCGTATCGAGCTCGCGTTCGTGATGGGTCTCGATCAACACGTCGAGCGACAGCTCACGCGCCAAGGCGTGGAACTCCATCAACTGGCGGCGTTCGAGCGCTGCGACGATCAACAACACCGCGTCGGCGCCGAAGGCTCGCGCCTCGTAGAATTGGACGTCGTCGACCATGAATTCCTTGTTCAGGACCGGCAACGGCACGTGCTGTTTGATCGTGCGCAGATATTCGAGATCGCCCTGGAAAAAATCCTTGTCCGTGAGCACCGAAAGGGCGGAGGCCCCGTGGTCGGAGTACTGCTTCGCGATGGCGACCGGGTCGAATCGTTCCTCGAACTCCGGCTTGAGGAGTCCCAGACTCGGCGACGCCTTTTTCACCTCGGCGATGAGCGCCGGGCTGCTCGCCGTGCGGGTGGCATCGAGCGTCACCGCAAATCCCATCGGGGTCGAGGCGTCGAGGATTCTGGCGTTGAGCTCGGACCGGTAGCCGCGGCTCTGTTTGCGGCGAACTTCGGCTTTCTTGTGCTCCAGGATTCGACTGAGGATCATGTCACGTCAACCCTTGTTGGAGTAAGCGATCAATCCGGCTAATTTGTCCGCCGCAGCGCCCGAGTCGATCGTCTCCGCCGCCAGACGGAACCCTTCCTGCAGCGTCTTGACCTTGCGGCCCGCCACCAACGCCGGGGCCGCATTCAGGCAGACGACATCGCGTTTCGGTCCCTTCTTTCCGTTCAAGATGTCCTTCGTGATCGTCGCGTTCTCTTGAGGTGAACCGCCTGCGAGTTCCTTGTGCGAGACGCGGGTCAAACCGAACTCCGAGGGGTTGATCGCATAATTCGACAAGACGCCGCCCTTTGCTTCCGAGACCATGGTGCGATCGGTCAGCGTGATTTCGTCGAGCCCGTCCATTCCATGCACCACGAAGCAATGATGGGAGCCCAAGTGCATGAGGACTTTGCCCAGCAATTCGGTAAGCCGCGGTTCATAGACACCCACCACCTGAATCCCGGCTCCCGCCGGATTGCTGAGCGGGCCCAGAATGTTCAGCATGGTTCTGATCCCCATATCGTGCCGGATGCCGGCGCAGTGTCTCATGGCGCCATGGTAGAGCGGGGCGAAGAGAAAGCCGATCCCGACCTCGTTGATGCAGTCGGCGATGCGGTCGGTCGGGAGATCGATCTTCACGCCGAGAGCGGTCAGGACGTCGGCGCTGCCGCATTTCGACGAAACCGACCGGTTGCCGTGTTTGGCGACCTTCAGGCCCGTGCCGGCGACCACGAAGGCCGCAGTGGTGGAGATGTTGAAGGTATGGAGCCCGTCGCCTCCGGTGCCGCAGGTATCGACGA
>DATFDJ010000230.1:0-5734 GCA_035252115.1 Nitrospira sp.
GCTGCTGATAGAAGGATAACCCCTTGGCTTTCGCTCGATCGGCCAACTCCTGCCATGCCGGCTTCGACAAAAAGATCAGGCCGAAATGCCGCGGATAGATTCCTCGCTGAGCCTGCGATTGGTCGGTCACGTGAGCCACGAGCTGGTGACCGGCCAGCCCGAATGTCACGGCGCGCGACGATTCCCGCCCCAGGGTGCAGCCGAGCCCGTCGACGTAAAACCGCTTTGCCGCTTCGAGATCGTGCGTGGGGAATGCCAGGTGAAAGAGGCTGTCGCTCATGGCCATCGGGGGCGGACGACCGGCTGTCCGGTTCCCCGCCACCATCCGGCCGCCATATGGGGTGTGACATGCGCGATAGTGAATCGGCCGGCCGGTGTGACGACCAGTGTACCAGCCGCGCCTCCAATTCGCGAGACCAATTGCCGCAGGACGAATCGGGCTGCAGCCACAGGACTGCCGCCACGGGCCAGACGATCGCAGATGGACTTCGCCACGGCCAGTCTGATGATGCCTTCGCCGATGCCGGTCATCGAGACGGCTCCGCTCCTGTTGTCCGCGTAGACGCCGCATCCGATGAGCGGCGTGTCGCCGACCCGGCCCGGCAACATGGAGCGTATCCCGCCGGTCGATGCACCGGCAGCCAGGGTTCCCGACCGATCCAGCGCCACGGCTCCGACGGTCCCGTGCCGATGCGTGCTTCCTTTTCTCTTCAGCATCTCGCCGTACGGGACAGGCGCCCCGGATCGACTTCGCGGAAGGCGCTGCAATGAAAAATGCCGCGAAAACCTGGCAGCCGACGGTCCGGCCAGAAGAACATGGTCGGTTTCTTCCATCACCAGCCTGGCTGTGGAGATGGGATGCAGAATGCCCTCCAAGGAGGCGACGGCGCCGGCTCGTAGATTCGTTCCTTCCATGATCGACGCATCCATGCGCTGCACACCGTCCAACTGTCGGTTGGAGCCCCGCCCCGCGTTGAACAAACCGGACTCTTCCAGGAGTCCGATTGCGCATTCCACCGCCGTGAGCGCGGGCGCGCCTTGCCGCAACAAGGAATAGCCGGTGATCAGCGCCTCCGTGAGACCGGCGGATTGCGCGGACGTCATACGACGTCGGCCCGCGCCGCCGTGGACGAGCAGGAGAGGGACGATGGGTTTCAATTGAGGAGGAGATCTCGAGCTTGACGATAAGCAGGATCGCGCATCCGGTCGAGATCCGACCGGACGAAGCCCAGTCCCGTCACGCACAGCTCGAAGTTTTCGGAAAGTTTCCGGAACAGCGGGGGCTCATCCTGTGACGGTCCATCGGCGATGTCGGCCACGATCCGATAGGATCGCTTCCCGGTTTTGACGTAGTCCACGAGAAAATCCTTGTGATAAATCATGCCGGCAGTTTTCAGCCGGCGCAAATACTCGGGAAAGAGTCCCGTCATGAAGAGCGTGAAATCGCCGATATGTCGATGCACCTCCCGCTCCCGGTCCAGGGATTGCGCGTCGAGCAGCACTTCCGATTCGTACAGCAGTTCGACCACGGTATTGATCGGATTGCCGTGCTGATTTCGGATTTTATAGAGTTGATCGGCGCGGGTGAAGTCGACGAGGAGATTCGAGACGTAGCTGGTGACGTTCAAATCGGGCCAGCCGAGGTGCTCGGTGAAGCTCTTCTCGGTCAACGCCCCGAAGAGTTGCCGCAGCGGGTGCCGAGGAGGAACCGGTGTTCCCATCTCTCTCTCCTGACCGGTGAGACGCGCTTTCTTTCAGTATAGCAGAAGAGCCTGAAGATCGGCTCCCATCGTCTCTATCGGCCGCCTGGTCCGGGACTTGATCCACGCCGATTCATCGACAGCCGGCTGCTTCAACGGCTCTCCAACACGAACGTCACCGGTCCGTCGTTCACCGCTTCTACGTTCATGTGTGCCCCGAAGACGCCGGTTTCCACCGACGTTCCTTGTGTCCGCAATTGCTCGACTGCCAGTTCATACAGTCGTCTCGCGTCTTCCGGGGGAGCGGCTTCCTCAAAGCTCGGCCGGCGGCCGTTCTTGGTGTTCCCCAACAACGTGAACTGGGAGACCAGCAGCACGGAGCCGCCTACGTCGATCAACGAGCGATTCATCTTCCCTTGGTCGTCGGCAAATATCCGGAGTGTTCGAAACTTTTCGGCCAACCGGCGGACATCGGCCTCCCCATCGCCTCTCGCCACTCCGAGGAAGACCAAGAGTCCTTGACCGATCTGACCGACGACCCGACCATCGACGTCGACCTGCGCGCGACTCACCCGCTGGATGACCGCTTTCATTCGGGAACCGTATCTCGTCGTTCGTCGCTCGGATCTCGCTGTTCAGCCAAAACCGAGCATATGGCCTACAGCGTATGATTCCTCCGGCCAGCGCCATGAGCCATCTGCTCTTTTATCAGCTCGCGCCCATAAGCCATCAGCTCTTAGTCCCCGTTCGTGCCATCAGCCATACGCCATCAGCTATCAGCTCTTCTTGACGATTGGCGCTTCACGAGCGACGACAACGTTCCCTCCAGATTGAGGAGCCGTCGCTTCATCGGCAGGCCTCCGGAGAACCCTCCGAGGGACGGACCACAGGCGACGACCCTGTGGCAGGGAATGACCATCGGAATCGGATTGGCGCCCACCGCGTTACCGACCGCCCGGGCGTAGCGCGGTCCTCCCACACGACCGGCTACCCATTGATAGCTTCGAAGAGACCCGTACGGCATCCGCTGCAGCACCTGCCAGACTCGTTGTTGGAATTCTGTCCCTCCTCGCAGGTCCAGCCGTAACGAGAACGACCGCTTGTCCCCCGAAAGGTACTGAAGCAACTCCGTTCTCGCCCGGCGCAATCCCGGTGACGGCTTCCCGACGGCGAAGGGACCGGCGGCCTCGCGCAGTCTCGATTCAGCGCCGCGTGTCGTGGCCTGAGGCAGCGTGACGGCGCAGATGCCTTGTGCGGATTCTGCGATGCCGATCCATCCCCACGTGGAGCGGAACACGGTTGCATTGACCAGGCTACGATCTCTCTTCACGGCTTACCGGCTCATCATTCGACTGAATTTCTTCTGCACCATCCCCCAGACCAGGATCAATTCTTCCGAACCGAACAGCGCATGGACCGCGGCGTACCCGCTCACACTGAGGCCGATAGCAACGAACAGCATGACGGACTTCGCCATCCATTCGCCCGGATGTGTCCAGACGTGCGCGCTGGCCACCCAGAGGCAGGCGGCCACCAGCGGCAGACAGGCCGCGATCACACGCAAAGTCGAGCCGCCGACCGAGACCCAATCGACGCCGCCGAGACGCCGGTTGAGGACGGCGATCAGGATGCCGCCGTTCACCATGGCGGCCAGGGCGGTGGCCAGCGCGAGGCCGGACACCCCGAGCGGCGACATCAGCAGCAAAGAGAGCGCAATGTTTCCTGCTACCGCGATGGCAGCGGTGAGGGCCGGGGTTTTCGTGTCCTGAAGAGAATAGAACGCCGCCACGATGATGCGCACCCCCGCGAAGGCCCAGAGTCCGACCGCGTAACACAACACCGCCGTGGCTGTGGCCACCGTATCGGCATGCGTAAACGATCCGTGCTCGAAGAATACATGGACGAGCGGTTCCCGCAGCAGGATCAGTCCGAGCATCGCCGGCACGATGATGAAGAGAATCATGCGGAGGCCGAAGCCGACCGTCGTCCGCAGTTCATCGAGCGCGCCCCTCGTCGCCTGAGCGGAGAGCGTCGGCAAAATAGCCGTGGCGAGCGCGACCCCGAAAATTCCCAAGGGAAACTGGATCAACCGCATGCCGTAAAACAGGTAGGTCGGACCGCCGGAAAAAAACGACGCGAGAATCGTGCTCACGGTGATGTTGATCTGCGTCACCGACAAGCCGAGCAGCGAGGGCACCATCAGCTTGCCGATCCTCCGGACACCGGGATGGTTCCTTTCGGAGCGAAATCCGAACAGCATGCCTCGCAGCTTGAGCCCCGGAAGCTGCATGGCGAATTGGGCGGCACCGCCGGCCACCACGCCGACTGCGACGCCGAGGATCGGCTCGGACAGCGCCGGAGAGAGAAACCAGGCGCAGCCAATGATAAAGATATTGAAGAACACCGGCGAGAAGGCCGGCGCCGCGAAGGCGCGAAGTGAATTCAGAATCCCCATGGCGAGCGCCGCGAGACTGATGAACACCAGGTAGGGAAACATGATCCGCGTCAACAGCGTGGTCATGGCAAGCTTCGCCGAATCGTCGTGAAATCCCGGGGCCAGCAGCCACACGATGCCGGGCGCCAAGACAATGCCGAGGATCGTGATGCCGGTGACGATGGTCAATAAGGTCGTGAAGACGGCGCTCGCCAATTCCCATGCCTCACGCTTCGATTTCAACGTGTGGTACTCGGTAAAGACCGGAATGAAGGCCGAGGACATGGAACCCTCGGCAAAGAGCTCTCGCAACAGATTGGGGACACGATAAGCGACGAAGAACGCGTCGGCCGCCGGCGTGGCGCCAAAGAGACGGGCGAGCACCATGTCGCGAATGAAGCCCAGGATGCGGCTGGAGAAGGTCGCCACACCGATGAGTCCGGCGGCTTTGACGACGGAATGGTTATCGTCCTGGATGTTGGCGCTCGCGATGGGCCGGGGAGTCGGCTCGGACATAGGCTCAGATTCTAGCGGAAGGTCCGCAGGCAGTCTATTGAAGCGTGGCTTCCGGAGGTCGGTTCACGGCTCTTCGATCACGCGATCAGAAATCTCGTTCGGATTGTGGCCGGAGGTCACGGGACAGGCGCGAGCCAAGAGCGCTCCGCACCGTTCGATCCCGGCGCAAAACCCGCCGACGAGATCGCCGGTTCGAAGACGCGCTGTCATGATCTTCACCATGTCGCCCCACTCGCTCGCCTGAATTCGTTGCGCGACCTCTTTATCAGGCAGGACATAGACCTGGCGCTCGAGCAGCGACAGCAGCAGAAGGACTCCGGTTCGTTCCTTCGTCTGCGAGATATCGTGCTGTGCGAAGGCTCGTTCCGCTCGGAGTCTGACTTTCTGCCGCATCCGTTCCGTCGAGGTGACGAGCCGGATGACGGGCGGAAATGTGCCGAGCCAGACGCCGAGCGCATAGGCTCCCACGGTGCCCAACAGCAGCCACGCGGCGTTCGAGGCATGCCACCCCCACGGCAGCCACGCCGTCTCCAGCGTCAGCAGCGCGCTCAGCACGAGCAGGCCGAGGATCAGACCGGTTCGGTGCTGGGCGTCACGGTACAGACCTGACCTCGAGACCAACATCGGGACGATTTCGGCCTTTGTGTCTCGTTCAGCGGTCCGGACCGCCTCGCTGATTCTGGCTCGATCTTCCGCCGAAAGGTGCGGACGCTTACCAATCGCCACTGGCCCCTCCGCCGCCGAAATCGCCGCCTCCCCCGCTGAATCCGCCTCCACCGAATGAGCCGCCGCCCCATCCGCCCCCCCTGCTGCTGTACCAGGTCCAATCATCCAGGGTCCGTCCTCGCCGACCCCCCGGTCTCATTTGGAGGACTATCCATAATAGAGCCGCGGTGACGCCGGCCGCCAGGAGTCCCCACAGCACACTGGCCGTCTGCGCTACGACATACGCGAGCAGGCTGCCAAACAACGCCCGCGTCTTGCTCAGGCCTTGGCTCAGCACCATCCCGGCCAGGAACCCCACGACGATCCCGATCAGCACATATTGAAAATCGCTCCCGCCGCTGACACCCTGACTCGACGC
>DATFDJ010000231.1:0-11506 GCA_035252115.1 Nitrospira sp.
TCGGAGAATTAGGACATACGATTTACAGCGTTGTTACGATGGGGTCCCAAGACCGGCGGTACGGTACACCAAGCAACCGAGCAGCGCAAGAGGAACATGAAAGCGAGCGATCAAATGCGAGATACGGAACGATGAGATTCAAGTGCGTACACTCAGGTTGTACCTGTTCAGTTCCTGAGCAGTGGATGTACTGCAGCCCCAAATGCGCCGCGGGGAGTCCGGGCAACGCGACCTGCGGCTGCGGCCATCCGGGCTGCAAAGGCAGCGGCGGAAAGTCGGCTGTCTGGCCGCTCTTCATTGTGCTCTGCGTTCTCGCGCTGCCGGCCTCCGCGCTCTCGCTGCATCCGCAGATGGACCCGGGCGTCTGGCGCACGGCGGCTGCTGCACCGACGAAGCGGACGGAGGTGGCGGCGGCGACGCTGTCCGACAGGATTTACGTGGTGGGCGGGTTCGAAAAGCCCAGCCTCACGAACGTGATCAATCTCGCGATTACCTCGTCCGTCGAAGTCTACGATCCTTCCGCAGAGCGATGGACCTCGAAGGCTGCCCTGCCGGTCGGTCTGCACCATGTCGGCATTGGGGTGGCGGGCGGGAAGCTGTATGTCGTCGGCGGCTACAGGCAAGCGGGACTCAGCGTCTGGCACCCGGTCGCGACGGTGTACGCATATGATCCGGCCGGTGATACGTGGACGGAGCGCGCACCAATGCCGACCGCCCGCGGCGCGCTCTCGGTGACCGAATACGACGGGAAACTGTATGCCGTCGGCGGTTATGACGGGAAGGACAACAGCGCCGCGGTCGAGGTCTACGATCCGCTGCGCGACGTGTGGACAGCGCGTGCGCCGCTGCCCACTCCTCGCGATCATCTGGCGACCGCGACGGTCTTGGGGAAGGTCTATGCGATCGGCGGACGTCTGAATGGCGACTATCACCGGAATCTTGCCGTGACCGAAATGTACGATCCCGCGACCGATCGTTGGAGCCGCGTCGCGGACCTACCGACAGCCCGTAGCGGTATCACGGCGGCTGTCGTCGGCAGCACGATCTTCGTGTTCGGCGGCGAGGGACCGGACGGTACTTTCCGTGAAAATGAGGCATATGACCCAACGCGCGACGCGTGGCAAGCGATGGCGCCGATGCCGACTGGGCGTCACGGTATCGGCTCGGCGGTCGTGCAGGGGCATATTCACATTGTCGACGGCGGCCCGACTCCCGGCGGTTCCTTCAGCGATTTGAACGAAGTCTTTACGCCCCCGGCCGCAGCAAGGCCGTGAAGCGTATTTCGTGAAACGTGAAGCGGGAAGAAGAGCGAATAGCTGATGGCTGCTGATGGCCGCGAAAGGAGGATTTCCCTGGATACTCGCTATTCGCTCGACAAGGCCGATGGCCGATGGCGAGATACGAGCGACGAAATGCTTAGGCTATTCTTTCACGACGAAGTGGACGCTTCGGTTGCGCTGATAACAGTCCATACTGTGTTCGAAACAGAGCGGCCGATCTTTGCCATAGCTGGTCGTCCTGAACTCGACGATCAATCCCAAGTCTTCCAGGTAGCTCTTCACCCGTTTCGCGCGCCGATCTCCCAACACCATGTTATAGGCCGCTGTGCCGACCTCGTCGCCACGTCCTTCGAGGAGGAGACGAGTGACGCCGTCGACCTGAAGCCGCTTCGCGTTCGCTTCCAATACGGGAAGAGCATCGGGGCGGAGGACGGCTTGATCGAAGTCGAAGAGGACGTCGCTCAACGACCCGGGCGAGAGACCGGTTGCATTGCGGGAAGCCACCTCGGCCCGCATCGATTGCTTAGGCCGCGACGCGGTCTTGCCAAGCTCGGGGGGCGGGATGTATTTGATCGCCGTTTCATTGATCCGTTCGGTCTGGGCCATGTCTTCGTCGCCGCTTCCTGACCCATAACCCGTGGTGCAGGCCTGCACCAGCAGGCCGTTCAGTGCGAGCATTGTCATGACGATCTTCATTGCGTGTCTCATGTCGACCTCATCGGTTCGGGAGAAATGTTCACGATCTTAAGCAAAGGAAGTGCCATTCGAATGTCGCGTCGCTGGCTGGTGTGAAGAGCCAAGCATTCCTTGGAACAGTCCGATTCATTCGGATTTCGATCTTCCGGCCCATCGTGAGAGCCGCAACTCCGACCTGAGACACTCTTGCTTCACCGGCGTTGAAACCTGTGCGCGAGCGGTGTTTGAACAACCGCTCGCGCTTTTTGTCATCTTCCCCCACTCTGGTGGACACCGGCGGTTTGACTGGTTGCTTTCCCAGTCCCCCCACTTCTGGGCATGCGGCATAGTTGCATCTAACCCATTGCCCATTTGAAAGGAACGAGATGAAAGCGATCGTCTTCCATGACGTCGGCGACATTCGGCTTGACGAGATGCCCGAACCGACAATCCAGGAACCCACCGATGCGATTGTTCGCCTGACCGCCACGGCGATCTGCGGCACCGACCTGCATATGATTCGCGGCACGCTTTCCGGCATGCAACCCGGGACAATTCTCGGCCATGAGGGAGTAGGGATCGTCGAAACGCTTGGGAGATCGGTGCGGAACATCAAACCCGGAGACCGTGTCGTGATTCCGTCGACGATTGCCTGCGGGTCCTGTGTCTACTGCCGCGACGGCTACTATTCGCAATGCGACCGGGCCAATCCCAACGGGCCATCCGCCGGGACGGCTTTTTTCGGGGGCCCCAAGCAGACCGGGCCTTTTCACGGCTTGCAGGCGGAAAAAGCCCGCATCCCTTTTGCGAACGTCGGACTGGTCACGCTGCAGAACGACATCACCGACCATCAAGCCATTCTGTTATCGGATATCTTTCCCACCGGCTATATGGCGGCGGACATGGCCGCGATTCATCCTGGCCGAACGGTGGCCGTCTTCGGCTGTGGTCCTGTCGGTCAATTCGTGATTGCCAGCTTGAAGCTCATGGACGCCGGCCGGATCTTCGCAGTCGATACGATTCCCTCCCGGCTGGACATGGCTCGGGCCCAAGGGGCGGAAACGATCGATTTTAGCGTCGAAGATCCAGTCGAGGTGCTCAAGGCACTGACGGAGGGTGCAGGAGTTGATCGTGCCATCGATGCGGTGGGCGTCGATGCGACGGCCCCTCGCCGAGGGCCGGCAGCGAACCAGGCGAAAGAGCGGGAGCCACAGTTGAAACAGGAAGTCGAAGAGATCGCGCCTCGGACCAAGCCGTCGGGCGGCAATTGGGAGCCGGGTGACGCACCATCCATGGTGCTGACGTGGGCCGTTGAATCCTTGGCAAAGGGCGGAACCCTCTCGATCGTCGGCGTCTATCCGCAAACGGCCCGCACGTTTCCCATCGGAGCCGCCATGAACAAAAATCTGACGGTCCGCATGGGGAATTGCGACCACCGCAAGTACGTTCCCCGCCTAGTCCGGCTCGTTGAGAGCGGAGCGGTCGATCCGGCGAAGGTTCTGACGCAGGTTGCGCCGCTCATGACTGCGCTGGAGGCCTACAAACATTTCGACCGGCGGCAAGAAGGCTGGATCAAGGTCATGCTGGACCCGGCTGCCGTCGCCGCAGCCTGAGGGCACAGCCATTAGCCTGTGGATATGGAACCTGGTGGAACGGGCCCGAGGCGTCCGTACGGCCGTTCACGGCTTGTCAAGCGCCTTCGAGCTGACGATGTGTAAAAAAATCTCCAAGCCCGCCGAAGACCACAACAAATAGTAGTGTGTGACGAGAACGATCAATGCCTAAGAAATAGGCAATCTGATCGATTCTTCCGCCAGTGCTGGCTCCCCGACGTCCGAAGAGGGATTTGTTCACAGGATTATCCACAGAAGATGGGGACTGACGGTGCCGTGGCGACCCCCGAAAAATCTTTTTGACAAATTCGCCGGCATGAGTACAATGGGCCAACTTTTTTCTTCGTGAACGCATTTCTTTTTATCCTGTATTCCTTTCCCTCTTGCAACATATCTGATGACGTGAGGTCACTCGGCAGAGGAGGCGGCAATTCTTGCCGCGTTTTCGATGTCCGACATGCCGAACACGATTCGGCCGACCTGTGTGCTCGGGACGCCGGCCTGTCCCACGTGCAAGGATACGGGTTTGGAATCCAACGGCGGATTCCTGACCTGTGCCACGTGTGGTTTGGCGATTACACGGCAAGCGCTCCTGAACGAGACCGTCGGTCTGTCACTGGCCGAGCGCCAATAGATGAAGCCTGATCAACGGGGTTTGTCCATTGGAATCGGTGCGCTGCTCGTCGTCGTTTTTTTCATCGACACCCGTATGGGGCTGGGCTTTACTCCCTGGCTCTTGTACGCCATTCCACTCGGCCTCACCTATTGGACGGCACAGGTCTCCGCGCCGCTGATTGTCGCGGCTCTGTGTTCCGCGTTGACGATCGTGGGCTATTTCTTTTCTCCTCCCATGGTCTCCGAGCATATCGCGATGACGAACCGCGCCATGGGCATTGTGATGTTCTGGGCGCTGGCTTGTCTCGTGGCGGCCTATCAATCGATGGCGAGGCGTCTCTCGGTTCTCACCATCGAACTCCGCCAGGAGCTTACCGAGCGGGCTCAGGATCTGGGCCGAGCCGTCAACGCCCTGCGTGCGATGGCCGGTGACAGCATCCAGGGCGGGACCCAGGCGCCGCTCACGGCCGCAGAATTGAAACGTGAGGTGGCGGATCTGTTGATCGCAGAGAGCCGGCGATTACAGGAACAGGCCGAGCAACTGGAGCGTGGACAGTCCGAAGGCGTGGATCCGGAACAGTGGGAGGATACCCGTCTGGAACTGGAACGATTGAGCCGGCATTTGGCGCAGTTGCAACAGGAGCTGCTCCATCCATGAGCGGGACGACCGGTATCGCGGATCTGGTAAGATGAACGTGATTCGCTCCGCCACGGCGTACGGTGGGCCATATGATGCGGGTGTGGCAGGCACGTCCATGAATCCGATTGTCAGTCTCCTCCTGAAGCAGCTTCCGAACCTGGTCCCTGTCGTCGAATCGCTGGTCAGGAAAAACGCCACGCCACGGCCGGATCTCGAGCGTCTGGCGAACGTCGAAGTCTCTCTGGAACGGTTGACCCGACGATCGAACGACCTCGAAGCCAAACTCCGCCGTGCCACGTTCCTCGCCGTCCTCTCCGTCTTGGCGTCCGCCGTCGGGATTCTCACGGTCCTTTTGCGGTAAGCAGTCGATGCTCCTGCCTGCTCTCTTCAAGCAATGCCGTGCGGAATTCCCCTCCGGCCGAAACGGGAAAGCGGCGGACGGCAAGCAATCGACGTTCTTCAACGAGACTTCCCACATAACGGAACCCGATTTTTTCGATGACATGCCGCGAAGGACTGTTGTCGGCATAGACATAGATATAGGCTCGTTTCGCCTTTGTAAGGACGGGCACGTCGTGCAAAAGCTGACAGAGGGCTTTGAAATAGAGCCCCCGCCTCCGGGCGAGGGGGTGGGTGTAATGATCGTACAATGCCGCAGAATCGGGTGGCGCAAAGAATACTTGGCCCACGGTCCTGTCTTCACCCCGCACGTGATGAGTGGCAAGCCAGGCGTAATGGACCAGTCGTCCTTGATCCACGAGCGTGTAGAGGTGTTCGCCCTTCGCCAGTCGCAGGCGCGCTTCTTGTTGATAAGCGTCCGGCGACATCTGCCATGAGACCGTGCGCTCATAGTATCGGAGATCTTCCAATCGGTTCCGTTGGAGCAAGAACGAATCGGGCACATGCTGTATCCGTTCTGCCTCGTAGACATAAATCCGCTTTTCCCGGCGGTACCATACGCGGTTGCGCACGGCGTGCCAGAGGACGGTCGGCAGAGAGCGCTCATCGTAGCGCCGACGCTGAAGGAGGGCCTGTATGATGGCCGGCTGTTTCATCGTCTGCCGTATTCGCTGTCGTGGCATGGTCGACCGGGTACTTTGCCCTATCGTCACCTGTGGAAATGACGGAGGAGACTAGGAACATTCCTAGGGTGTCATGTAGAGAACAAGAGAAAACGGAGAAGTATGGTGAGCCGATGGAAAGAAAGAACGGCAACGAAACGGGCTACTTTACGCGACGAGGTCCGGGTGCAATTCGTTGAGAGGACGAACGGCGTTGGCCTGCACTTCGTTGTAAATTGTGATGCGGCCTGCTTGCCGACGGCGGGTAAAAGTGCCTTCGACGATGACCTGATCTCCCTCCTGCACTTCGGTCCGGCTCGTGACTTTCAACGTACCCGACGAATCCTTGAGTAGAAACTGAAAAGCGGGCTGGCCCTGCTTGTCCGTCGCCTGTTGGACGTTGTGTACTTTCCCCATGACGACGACTTCTTTGCGATCGTAATGCTGAGGATGAGCAATCAAGTCGGCCATTTCGAGCATCTGTGCGCCGCCCGACACAGAATAGAGGACAGATGCCATGAACACGAGCCAAAACGAAAGCCCGACCCAGGGTGTGATGTGGGGTTGAACTAGGGGTTTGCTTGTCACGGTGGCCGTATTATAGCGATGTCCGGCGGCCGTGCAAGATGGGCATTCTCCCTAGAAGTCTGTCATTGAGGTCCAGTCACCAGAAACCCTCTTCGTCCTCGCCGCCCCGGCGATTCGCGAGGCACCCGCTGGAGCACCAATCCTCTTCATCTGTGGTGCGTTCCGCAGGCTTGTCCTAATCATCAGGCGACGCAGCACCTCTTGTTCGTCAGTGCCCTGGGTGAAACGTCCTCGAACGGAAGAAACGGCACCCATGCAAGCGCCGCCAATGTACAGACCGCTGCAAGGCAGATCAGGGGGCCAATCTCGCGATGGAAGACGGTTTCATAGAGGTGTCCGCCCATGATGGCCGAGACTTGCGCGGCTGCGCTATATACGGCCATCAGCGCGGCGAAGGTACATCCCGCCGCTTGGGGCGGACAGACCGAGGCGGCCAAACTGAAGAGCGTCAGAAGCCCGATCATACTGACGATGCCGCCCGCCAAATGCAGCAGCACAGCGGATTGTGGATCCCTCAGACAGAGGTACGCCAATGCCATAGCCGCATTGCATGCGATGCTGAGAGTGAGCCATTGGCGGGTCGTGAATTGTGCGGCGCCATACCGGCGATAGGCCATGGCGCCGAGGATGGCGCCAAACGACCCGACGGAGATGAGTTCTCCGATGAAATATTGATCGAAGTGAAGCCGGTCGCTCATATGATAGTAGAGCGGGGTGCCGAAATTCGGAATCAGATTCCAGAACGCCAGAAACCCGGCCACGGTCCACAAGGTCTTCGATCGCCATGCAGCGACAAGATCCGATGCCGTGCTTCGGATACGCGTGGACTGCGGCGCGATTTTCGGTTCGTCGACCAGCCGCCAGGCGGCGAAGATTACGATGGCCGGCGCGCCTGCCATGAGGAGCGCCGCGGTCTGAACGGCTTCAGAGGGTTCCAAGTCATGGCTGAGCCACCCGCCGATCAATGCAGTTGTGACGGCTGCGAGATTGAGCCAGGTCCATTGCTGACCCTGAAATTGTCTGATGAGGCCGAGCGTCAGTCCCCGTTCCACCATCAGCGCATCCACCACGACATCGATCGCCGCGATACCGAGGGTGGCGATGAGCAGAGCCGGCGCCAGGAGGTTCGTCGATGAGCACCAACTCATCCACAAGAACCCCATTGCCCCCAGCCCCGCCATGAGAATCAGATGACTTTTCCGCCGATAGCCCCACAGGGGAACGAAATCGGTGACCAATCCGTACAAGGGTTTGAGCATCCACGGGACGGCGGCCAGCGCAAAAAAAGCCGCGACGGCGTCGGCCGTCATTCCCAGCGATTTGCAATAGTACGTAAGAGGTTGTTTCGCAAGTCCACCGGCGACGCCCTGCGCAAAATAGGCGAGGCCGAAAAAGACCATGAGGCGACTCTCCATTGAAGCGAAGTCCACCGGATGCCGCACACCGCTGCTCATAGTACCGAGACTGCACCACCCACGGGTCCGCTTGACACTCGGCGTACCCCCGGGCGAATTGTTCCGCATGGAATTGCTTGGTGTTCCTGAGGCACGAGGAATCCTGCCTAGGGCCGCACAGGCTACCGGAGAGAACGTCCGCCGCTCCGCGACGGACGGAAGAATGACGTAGCTGGTTCGCCGCGCGGGCCTACCTAAATGCTCGGTGGATCTTCGCGGTCTTCTCCGGTGAGCATCACCACTTCTTTGGCTTCCATATCGGACATTTCCGACAGGATCCCCAGCAGCGTCTGGCGGCGCTGCTGAACGGCGGTCTTGGGGAAGTCTTTGGCCATCGGCTCCTGTGCCGATTCCGGGAGGTTCACGAACGCTTCCGATTCGGCGAGCGTCGCGTATTTATAGGCTTCGAGGTATCGATGGGTTGCACCGTAGAGGCGCGTGAGCAATGCCTCCGTCTCCGCGTCGAATTCCGTCAGCGTGGGCTGGATGGGTGCGCGATGATCGAGGGCTTCCAGTTTCTCGATTTGGGCCTTCAGTTCGTCGCTTCGCATCCGCGGTGAGAAGGACGCATTGGTGTTCGGCATGACTCCTCCACAACCATGTTGGCTTACCTTGCCCCGATTTTATTCGCTTCAAAACTGGGAATATCCCGTGGAATTCTCGACCCACCATCATGCTGAGCTATGCCGAGTTCTGCTGCACCGATGGTGCGATGCGCGATAAGCACGCTGTGTTCCAACGATTGGTTCGGCTTCTGTTGCAATTGGGACGTCGAATCTATTCACAGCGGGGAGTGCCGTGAATCTCCTTCTCACGTTCGAGCGGTTCCGTGCGGCGGAAGGATCCGCTCGAGTGCCCGCCACTGCGCCTGTAGAGCGGACTGGGCCTCGGCCACGGTCGTGGGGGTAAACATCATGTGGTCGTCCGGAAGCAATTG
This sequence comes from Nitrospira sp., assembly GCA_035252115.1. GTDB lineage: Bacteria > Nitrospirota > Nitrospiria > Nitrospirales > Nitrospiraceae > Nitrospira_C. The sequence continues at coordinate 8,864 of DATFDJ010000231.1, forward strand.
GGCCGCCAGAGGAAGATCGGCCGAGATGACGACGGCGATCTTGGGATACCCGCCGGTCGTGGACCGATCGGCCATTAATAGAATCGGTTGCCCGTCCGGGGGCACTTGCAGCGCGCCCATGACAGTGCCGTCGGAAATCCCCCATGGCGTTCCTGCCTGCGTCAGTCCCTGTCCCTCCAGACGATATCCCATCCGATCGGATTGATTGGTGACGGTATACGGCGCCGTCGTGAGTACGGTCAGTGCGTCGAGGCTGAATGCCTCTCGTTGCGGTGCCGGAAGGACGCGCAGCCTTGCGCGGCGCTCGAAGACCGGGTGTAAGCCGGTCGGAAGCGAGCATCCAATGCTGGCGTGATGACGGGATGTTGCGTACTTGCTCACCAGCGTCTCGCCTGCAGATAGAATCCGGCCCTGCACGCCTCCCGTGCGGGTGGACAGGTGCGTGGATCTGCTTCCCCATTGCAACGGCACATCGAATCCGCCCGCGACAGCAAGGTAACAACGAGCTCCGGCCCGGCGTGCGCCGAACGCCAGCCGGCTTCCCGCTGTCACGAATAAACTCGTCCAGAGAGGCGCGGCGGCGCCGTTGATCGAGGCGGTGAGATCAGCGCCGCCAAGGGCAAGGATTGTCTCCTTGTCAAAAAGAAGCTCAGGCCCTACCAATGTGATTTCGAGCGCCGCGTCCCCATCGTGATTTCCCACCAGACGATTTGCAATGATCAACGAGCGCCGGTCCATCGCGCCTGCAGGCGACAAGCCATAATGCTGATAGCCATAGCGACCCAGGTCTTGTAGGGTGGTGCACCATCCCGGCCGTATCACGTGAATCTGTGCGGGCTCAACGTCGTGCATGGGACACCGCACCGACGGCGACGCCGGCGCCGTCGAGCTCATGGCGAATCATGCGGGCCAGTGCGACGCTGTGAGGGGTATCGCTGTGCAGGCAAAGGCTGTCTGCTCGGATCGAGAGCGTGGCGCCGTCCACGGCGACGACACGGCCTTCGATAACTTGACGGAGTTGTCGCCGGACCTCCTCGTCACGTTCGAGAACCGAACCCCTTTCGTGTCGGGGAACCAGGGTGCTGCCGGACCGGTATGCTCGATCGGCAAAGGCTTCATGGACCACGACCAGACCTGCTGCCCGAGCCCTGTCGGCAAGGACCGAGCCCGCCAAGGCATAGACCAGAAGTCTCGCATCGACCTGTCTCACCGCGTTGACGATCGCCTGAGCGACGACGACGTCTCTCGCGGCCATATTGTAGAGCGCGCCGTGCGGCTTGACATGCGACAGCGTGAGACCTTCTGCAGCCAGCACTCCGACCAGCGTGTGTATCTGCTCTGCGACCAACGTTTCGATGTCGTTCGCCGGCAGGACGCGTTCGGTCCGGCCGAATGAGGCGCGGTCCGGCAAGCCGGGATGGGCACCGATGGCGACGCCATGCCGCGCTGCCGTTTGCGTAGTTCGGCGCATGAGCTCCAATGAGCCGGCATGGCCTCCGCACGCGATATTCACCGACGTAATCATCGGCATGAGTTCCCCGTCCAGCGCCAGGCCTTCGGCGCTGTCGCGTTCTCCCATGTCGCTGTTCAAATCAAGGTGCGTCAACATCGGGTGCGCATGAAAGACGAAGGAACTCTTCCCACCCGATCGGCAGGAATCGGACCGTATCGCCCGGGTTGATCAAAAACGGAACAGCTGCGTGAGGACGATAGAGCGACACCGGTGTCCGACCGACCAGGCGCCATCCGCCCGGGGTCGCGGTCGGATAAATTCCGGTCTGATTTTCCGCAATGCCGACGGAGCCGGCCGGCACGCTGGTGCGCGGCGTGGACAGACGAGGAATCGCGATGGTCGCCGGCACCGAGCCCAGGTAGGGAAAGCCGGGGCTGAAACCCAGCATATACACTCGATAGGAGACCGAGGCGTGTAGCCGGATGGTCTCTTCAATCGACAGATTGGCGAACGCGGCGACATCCGGCAGATCAGGGCCCGATTTGCCGCCGTAGAGCACGGGAATTGTGTGCGTCCGTCCCGGCAGTCTGCATTCCATGAATGCCGTGCGCGAGAGTGTGAGGACACGATCGGACAAGGCCGTCACGTCCACCACCAGCGGATCGGTATGGATCGTCACAGAGCAGTAGCTGGGTACGACATCCAAGACTCCGGGCCATCGTTGTGCGCGGACAGCGTCCGCAAAGGCGAGAACCCGATCATTCACTGCCGGATCGATGCGACGCCCAAACTCCACGGTGCATGCCGTGTCGCCAAGCGGTAAGATTTGGCAGAGGGACTCTTTCGAGGCCGACGGTCCCATCGCGTACCTGAGCGGCCCGATCTTGTGGTCGGCGAGCAATCGATACAGCGCCTTCGTGGTACCCGGTGCACTGGCTTTCGGACGGTTATTCACGAGCACATAAGCGCGCCGCCCTTCGCCGACGGCCTGCGCCACCAGGTGCGCGGTCGCCTCTCGCATGTCGGGAAGAGGGCGGGCCAATTTATCGTAAGGTCCGTAGGCCTTCACCGCATCGTGATACTTCTTGCCGCGGGGCGTGAGCAGGCGCAGCAATACGAGAGACGCGGGGAAGCGAGCGGGTGGAGGTGCCGAATCGCAGGAGCGGAGAGAAGGCCATGCGGCATTCATC
>DATFDJ010000232.1:0-26683 GCA_035252115.1 Nitrospira sp.
AGGTATCGAACAGGCCAAGGGCTACATGGCGGAGGCCATGAAGACCGGCAACCTCAAAGATATGATCGCCAACCTCACCGGCAAGACTTCGTCTTGAGTTTTGAGTTGTGAATGTTGAGTTGTGAGTTGGTCGCTCAGTCCCAAAACTAAACACTAAAAACTCAGAACTCAAAACTCGCATTTATGGGTAAATCTCTTCCGATCTTCAACGGCTCTTCGCTGACGGGCGCCCTGGGGACGTTCCAGCAGCAAATCACGCAGTATTTCACACCGGTGTCGAAGGGCGAGGGGCCTTTCGACGGCAGGACCGTCGACGACTTCAAGCCGTATCTCGTCGCGCTCAATCTCACCAAGCGCTGCAATCTCAAATGCGACCACTGCTATCTGGACGCGACGACCAAGGCGGCGGGCGGTGACGACGAACTCTCGACGGAAGAATGTTTTCGCCTGATCGACCAGATCGCCGTGGTCAACAAGGGATGTCTGTTGGTCATCACCGGCGGCGAACCGCTGGTCCGTCCCGACATTCTCGACATCGCCCGCTATGCCGTGAAGCTCGGATTCATGGTGGTGTTCGGCACGAACGGCATGTTGATCGACGATCGAATGGCGAAAATGCTGGTCGAGATCGGGGTCATGGGCGTCGGCATCAGCATCGATTCACTGGATCCGGCCAAGCACAATGCCTTCCGGGGCGTTCCGGGCGCCTGGGAGGCGGCCGTCGCCGGCATCGAAGCCAGCAGGCGCAACGGACTCCAGTTTCAAGTTCATTTCAGCGCGCAGCCGATGAACTATCGGGAACTGCCGGCGGTCGTCGAATGGGCGCACGGCCAGGGCGCCCGCGTCCTGAATGTCTTCTTCATGGTCTGTACCGGCCGCGGCGAAGAGCTGACGGACATTACGCCGGCTCAGTACGAGGAAGTGCTCGGGTATCTCGTGACCTGCCAGGACAACTACAAGGGCATGCTGGTTCGCGCTCGTTGCGCGCCGCACTTCAAGCGTCTGGCGTACGAAAAAGATCCCCATTCGCCCATTACGAAGGCCACCGGGTATATGGGAGGGGGCTGCCTGGCGGGAACGAACTACGCGCGCGTGACGCCCAACGGCGAATTGACTCCCTGTCCGTACATGCCGTTGTCGGCCGGCAATGTGCGCCGGAACAGCTTCGTCGATCTCTGGGAACGGTCGGACGTGTTCAATTCATTCCGCTACCCGCAGCTCAAAGGCAAGTGCGGAGACTGCGAGTACAGCGACATCTGCGGCGGCTGCCGGGCCCGTCCCTACGTCGATCACGGCGATTGGCTCGACGAGGACCAATGGTGTCTGTACCAGCCGAAGGGCGGCGAGAAAGTCAAGGTCGCCTTCAACGTCCCTGAGGACACTGCAGTGGCATGGGACGAAGCCTCGGAGCTGCGGTTGAGCCGAATTCCGTATTTTCTTCGTGCGATGGTCAAGAAGGGGGTCGAGAAACACGCGCGGGAACATGGGATCCCGCTGATTACGGTCGACTTGATGGAAGAACTCAGAAAGAAGCGATTCGGCAACGACGCTCCTGTCTTTAAGTTTTGAGTTATGAGTGTTGAGTTCTTAGTTTTCCGCAATTCACAACTAAAAACTCAACACTAAAAACTGTTCAATTCATGGATGCTCTCCAGAGTATTGCCAACGACCTCAACACCCTCTTCCCGATCGTCAACCACTGGTTTCACCTCCTGTCGGCAGTCATCTGGATCGGCGGGTTGGCCTTTCTCGTGATGGCCGTGACGCCCGGTCTTCAAAAAGCCGTCCCGAAGGCGCAGATCAAGCCGATCACGGACGTGTTCTATCAACACTATAAGAAAGTCGCCGGCATTCTCTTGGTCGTTCTGCTGTTCACAGGCGGCATCAACCTTCACTACGTCAACCAGGTGCTGGTTTCGCAAACCGGCAGCGGGGTTCAGCACCATGCCAAATATCTCACGGTCTTCTTCATCAAGCTGTTTTTGGTCCTCGGCCTCGTGACGCTGTTTCTCTATACCGTGATTTTCAAGTCCGATGACGAGGCCGAAGAAGGCGAAGCCTACGAGGCGATTCCATTCCAACGCGCGGCGCTCTGGATGGGGTTCTTCATCATCCTGTGTGCGGCGGCGATGAAGCATCTCCACCAGTAACAGCCTTAGCCTTATCAATGATGAAGCGGGTGGCATGATTACCGCTCGCCCGCAGCGGGGTCCCTACACCGGGCGGGGTGCGAGGACGAGCGGTAATCGTGCCATGCCCAGCTCTATCATGCCCCCGTATCTCTTCGGATAACGGCGGTATTCAATCCGATACTCATTTATTCTTCCGCGAAAAGTCGGTTTCCGCGCAAGAAATCCCGCCATAAGACGGCAAACACAAGCCTGCTCCTGATCTTTGCCCCATCGCCAGCCTGAGAGGTGGTGATGGTACAAGGGTTGCTGTGAGCAGCGGCTGTGGTTCACTCAAGACCGTTCATCGCATGGTCCACGAGATCGGTCAGCCGGATTCCGGGCGAAGCGAGCCGCCGATGAACCCCACTCTGACGAGCGAAGGCTCGTCTGCCCGGTGGGATGACCTTCGGATCGTGCCCATCCGAAGCGACTTCATCGCCTCTCGTTTCGCCATCCAGGCCGCGTGTCGTGTCAGCAGAGACGCGCGGCCTCTCATCTGCGTGCCGAGGCTGGGCATGGTTCTTCTGGATGGCTTCTCACTAAACAACGGAGGCCCGATATGGTGACAGAGTGCTCGACGGTGGATTCCGATGAACGGATCGAGCTTCCCCCCCTTCCTTCCCGCAAGGTCCGCCTCACCGTCAACCTCCCCAAAGATCTGGTCGAACAGATGCGCGACGCCGTGTATTGGACTCCCGGCCTCACGCTCGCGTGGTTGATTGCCCGCGCGATGCAAACCTCGCTCACAGAATTGCACTCCACCAATCGAGGGCCGTTTCCGAAACGATCGAGGCCGCTCCGTGCCGGCCGACCAAGGCTGACCGGCCAGACGATGACCGTGCACATGCGGCAACCAGTCGCGTCTCCGCACCAACTATCCGAACCGATGACGGCACTGAGGAGATGAGAGGGCACGCGATCGGCCATCGGTGCTCGTCGGGAAGGCTGGATCTGGAACAGTTCAGACGATCCGTCGAGCCGAAGCGGTGGCCCGTTTGAAGACTGCGCGCAGGCCGAAATAGGCGAAGGAGTCTTTGAGGTTGGAGTACAACCTCTTGAAGGGTCCCATGCTGGGATCGGTGACATATTCCATGGTCAGGGCAATCCGCTCTTCGCCCGGTCCCAATGGAGTGACGGCATGCCACAGCTTGTCGCCGTTGAAGACGACCAGGTCACCCGGCTGGGTGATGAGCTCCAAATGGCGGGATGCCCTGTTCGGAACATCCTTGAACAGTTCGCAGACCAACTTGCATTGCGTCGAATTGTCCACCAACCCCATCAGGACGGTATACCGAGCTCCCTTATAATAGGACGTGTCGTAATGGAACCCGATGTGGTCGCCCGGCTCCGTGTAGTAGTAGAGCGCACAGGAGTGCGGATCGTTGTCCGGACAGAGCTGGAGCGCGGCATGGGATAAGCCGCTGAGGAAATCGAGGAACGAGTGAGACCGATAGAGGTCGAGAAACCGGGGCGCCTTTTCCTGCACGGTATAGTAGCTGACGCTCCCGCCCTTCTTGTGGCCGGGAATATAGTTGCGGTTCAACTCTCCCTTGACGCCCTGAGCCTGTGGCACCAGGACCTCTTCGACGAGCGAACGGTCGAGGAATTGAGGGATAAACACAAATTCGTTTTGGTCCCAATATTCACGGTGCACTCGCTCGAAATCCAATCGAGCCACTGCCCGGTCGACCGCCTCGGAAACCGATTCTGTTACGGCTGCCATGATCTTCCCTCTCTGTGACCGGCCTTCCTCGTCATGATTCACCGACCGTCAAATGTCATCGATGACGATTGCTCGCTTTTCCCGATTGACGCATCGCGCTTGACGCATCGCGGCCTCACGGTGCATTCAATACCGGCGCCTTGACCACTTCCACATCGGGCGGAAACTTCGGCTCAAACAATTCGTCTCCCAGTCCGATATTGTATTGGAGCGACGAGAACTCGAAGTGCGAGACATTGCCGCTGTTTTCATGAAGGGAGACGGTTCGAATAAAATATGTTTTGGGGAACACCTCCACCACGATCCGCTGCATAGGTTTGCCCGGTTCTTGCGCGTGGCCTTTGGGCAGTAGCGTGAGCAAGCGAAGGCCTCCCACGCCCCGCTCCTTCCCCGGTGTCGGTTGAACGTCAAACGATTCTTCCAATCTGGCCGCTCCTTGCAGGAGCTCCAGCGGCGCTCTGGAGGCCGCCATCTGAGTCAGCTTCCCGACCAGGACTTGCTTATGCTCCGGCACGTAGACTTTCACGTCGTCGCGATTCACGTAAATGTCTTCGTTCGCGGGATCCACGTACGTCCACCGCAGGCGGCCCGGCTTCTTGATGTAGACCTTGCCCGTGGACGTCATAGGACGCTCGAATCCTTCGATCAGCGTCTTCTGCGTAAAATCGGCCTGCAGATCTTTGGTCTTCTCGTACCGGGCCTGGAGGCGCTTGACCACGTCCTGCACTTCCTTGCGCGCCTGGTCGCCGGCACCTTCCTGAGCCGGAACGGCCGCATGACAGGCCAGCACAATGGCAATGGCGCCGACTCCGACGGTCACTCTCATCCCTGCGCATCTCCCACCGGCCCCCGCCGTCCGATGACCTCGCGCCTGCCGTCCCGTCCCGCGGCTCCGACGAGTCCGTCGGATTCCATTTGTTCGATCATGCGCGCCGCACGGGGATATCCCACCCTCAGTCGCCGCTGGATCAACGACGCCGAGGCCTGGCCCGTCGAGAGCACCAACTCCTTCGCCTGTTCATAGACCTCGTCCTGCGCCGCCTCCTCCTTGGCCTCTTCCAGCTTCAACGACTGCAGCTCCTGGTTGTAGGTCGGCAGCGCTTGGTGCTTGACGAACTCCACGACCCGCCGGACATCGTCGTCCGAGACGAAGGACCCGTGCAGCCGCATCAGGCGTCCGGTTCCGGAAGCGAGATACAGCATATCTCCACGGCCAAGGAGCGCTTCGGCGCCGTTGGCATCCAGAATCGTCCGGGAATCCGTCTTCGACGAGACCTGAAACGCGATCCTGGCCGGGAAGTTGGCCTTGATCAATCCCGTCAGGACATCCACCGACGGCCGCTGGGTGGCGAGGACGAGATGGATGCCCGATGCTCTCGCCATTTGAGCCAGTCGCGCAATCTTGTCTTCCACGTCTTTTGGGGCCACCATCATGAGATCGGCGAGCTCGTCGATCATCACGACAATATAGGGCAACGGTTCCGGCGGAGTCGGGGGCGGGGCATAAGAACCCGGGCTTCCATCGGGAATCGCGCTTTCTCCCGCCGCGAGCCGTTCTCCCTCTGACAGAAATTGTATCGGTAACTCCGGCTGGTCCGGCTTGGCGCCTTCTCCGTCGCTCAGCACACCCTGCGCGCCGGCCACCTTGCGGTTGTAGGCGTCGACGTTGCGCACGCCGGCCTCCGCCAGGAGTTTGTACCGCCGCTCCATCTCCTGCACAACCCAGCTCAATCCGCGCGCGGCCGATTTGGGATCGGTGATGACGGGTCGGAGCAAATGCGGAATCCCGTCATAGGTTTGGAATTCGAGCATCTTCGGGTCGATCAATAGCAGCTTGACCTCGTCCGGTCTGGCTGAAAAGAGCAGGCTCAGCAGCATGGTATTCAGACTGACGCTCTTCCCCGCTCCGGTCGCGCCGGCGACGAGCAAATGGGGCATGGTCTTCAGATCGGCTGTGATCGGAGACCCGAAAATGTCCTTGCCGAGCGCGAGCGTCAGTTTCGATCGCGCCCGTGAAAAGGCATCGCTGAGCAGGACTTCTCTCATCGACACGGTCTCACGATAGGGATTCGGCACTTCGATTCCGACCACGGATTTGCCCGGCAAGGGCGCGACAATGCGCAGGCTGATGGCCTTCATGGCCAGCGCCAAGTCGTCCGCCAGATTCACGATCCGGGCGACCTTCGTCCCGGGCGCGGGCTCAAACTCGTACATCGTCACGACGGGGCCGGGCCGGACTTCCGTCACCTTTCCCTCGACCCCGAAGCTCAGCAATGCTTTCGCCAAAATTTCGGATTGCGCTTTCAGTTCCTCTTCCGTGACCTTCGAGAGGACTCCGGTCGGCTCGGTCAACAACTCGGCTGGATCGGGTAACTCATAGTCGCCCCTCTTTTCCTGTCGCTTTTCCATCGCAGGATCGGGCTCGGCCTCAGCGCTCGCCGGTTCTCCGGCTTCCGGCGCGGCAGGTACCGGCGGCTGAATGAGCGGTGGAGCGAGCGGCGGCGGCTCTTCCGCCGCCGGCAAGGCCTCTTCGATGACCGCGCGAATCGTCTTCGGCTTGCGCGACCTGGAAGTCTTTCGCGTTTCGACCACGGCGTCCTCGGGAGGCCGCGCTGGAATCATGCGGCGGAGACGATCGCTCATCCAGCGGCCCCACACCGGGAGACGAGTCGCGATCTGCGCCAAGGACAATGGCGTCGTGAACAGCATGGCAATCAGAAAACCGGCAATGATCAGGATATGGGCTCCGGTGCTCGCGAAGTAAGCGCGCAGCCCACCGGCCAGCGCCTGCCCAAAGAGTCCGCCGGCTTGTCCGCGGAAGACCAGTCCGCTCGAGACCGTGGGAACCGCCATGAGCTCCAAATGCAGAAACGCGCTGAGAAACAGAAGGGCGACCAGCGACGCGGCGGCGTTACGGAGCCGGATCGACCAATCGCTTTGCGAGAAACAGCGAACCCCCATGAGGCCCAGCAGAACGGGGAACAGGTAGGCGGCCCCGCCGATCAGGGAAAACAACACCGAGGAGAAGATCGCACCGGCCGATCCGATGAGATTGTGCGTGGGAGCGGACGTGACCGACCCTGCTGTGGCCACGGCTTTCGGCTCCCCCGGGACAAAAGACAGCAGGCTCAGGACCGTCAGCAGGCTCAGCGCGATCAGGGTCACGCCGATGACTTCTCGCTTGATATGGGGGGGGATCGCAGGGGCGCGCCGGGCCTCACCCCGCTTGGCCGGATTGGTAACGCCCATGAAGCGGGATGCTAACACAGGGGGGAAGTCATTTCAAACGAGAGCCGCACCAAGTCGAAGTCCCGCCGACGTTGGCGGGATGCGTGATACGGCTCTGCGATGCCGCCCGCGTGAAACGGATTTTTCCTTGCCGCCGCTCTGATGGCGACTAAGATGGAGCCTACACTCATATCGCATCGTGAGGAGCATGGCCTCGCTCGACACCACTCCCTATCGCATCATCGAACGCCGGAAACACCGGCGAACGTCCCTTCCGCCCGGAGCGCTGTTGTCTTTTGCGCCGATTGTCGTCCCGACCGAGACGGAGGAAGACTCGGAAGGGGAAGGAGTGGTCGTCGACCTCTCCCAGGGCGGCTGTCGAGTGACCAGTGAGACGAGCATTCCTCTGGAACGTCCCTACAGTTTAATTTTACAATTGCCGTGCTATCCCGACCCCGTCGCCGTGGAGTCGGCCATCGCCCGATGGGTCGGCGGCGACATGTTCGGCGTCATGTTCATCGCCATGCGACCGGAACAGGAACAGCATCTCTGCGAGTTTCTCGACTATATTCGCGAGGACGCTGCCTGAGCTATCTCTTCTCCTGCGCGGCATCCCATGGTCTGGGAGATGTTGGATGGCTGGCTGCCAGGACGCTTCTATGCCTCAGGACGAGATTGCGGGTCCTGTCCTGGCGAACAGCCCCACCGTGCTCATTTCACCCATTGTATCTTGGCACCTCCTGAGGAGATGGCGTAACAATGAAGGGATATGACTCACTCATCAAGTTGGGTCGTCTGCTAGCTCTATTCTGAGCGAGCCTTCGCTCCAGCAGTTGCAGCGACACCAAGCTCTCTCGTTTTCTCCTCGAAGGATTGGGATGCCAAGCATACGCCTTGTGCCGAGGCCCGGGCACCGTACAGCTGAGCCGGCGCGGTCGTGACGCACGACGGCGAGCACTGTCCGATGTCCGTTCAGGCGAAGCTCGAACGGACCGTGTTGCACAGCCGAGCAACGGCGCAGCATCGTACGGTCGACCTGAGGCACCGGAGTATGCGAGGCATCCCAACTGTTTCTACATCTCAGCGCAGACAAAGTGAAACGTGGCCGTCTTCGGCGATATCGCACTAACCATGTTCATCATTAGAAACGAGAATGGAGCAACCGCGTCAATCCTACAAACTGTTCCGGTGAAAGAGATTCCGCACGGACCTGTGCGGAGAGACCGAGGCGACTCATCGCCTCGGTGACCGTCCGCTGATCGTACCCCTCGTCACGCAGCGAGTTCAGCATCATCTTTCTCCGGTGCGCGAACGAGCCTTTCACAAGCCCGGCGAAGGTCCGTTCCTCTTGGGATGAAAGATCCGTGGAGAGTTTACTTCGCAACGAGACCACGGCCGATGCGACCTCCGGCCTCGGTCTGAAACACTGAGCCGAGACGCGAAACAACTTGTCCACCTCAGCCGCGTATTGAGCCATGACCGACAGCACGCCATAGTCGTCGCTGCCAGGGTTGGCAGCCAACCGGTCGGCCACCTCTTCTTGCAGCATCAATACCATCCTCGGAAACCGTGCACGTTGCTCGAGCAGCGTGAACAGGAGGGGCGTCGAAATGTAGTAGGGAAGGTTCGCCACGACGACCGTGCCGACCGGTAGGCGTTCCAACGGATAGGTTAGCGCGTCCGCATGGATCAGTTCGACGTTGGACCGTTCGTGTTGTCGTGCCTGAAGGAATCGGTACAGCGCCGGATCGAGTTCCACCGCCACCACGCGGCCGGCCGTCGCGGCAAGTTCTTCCGTCAATGCGCCGCGGCCGGGACCTATCTCGAGGACGGTCTCGTCGGGAGTGATCTCAGCGGCTATGACGATCTTGCGGACAATGTTCGGATCGATGAGAAAGTGCTGGCCGAGCCGCTTCTTGGGGGGAGGAAGCTCGCCGGACACCCCTCAGCCTCCGGCACCCGGAGCCCGGCCTGTCTGAATCAACTGTTTGGACAGATCCTTGAGCGGCGAGCGAAACGTGTCGACGAGATCCGTGAACTCTTCGACGAGATCGTTCGTAAACGAGGGGCCTGGCTCGATGCTCGCGAAATCCCGTCCGGCTTTTTCTCCCAGCGATGCGGCGAGCAGGGCTGCCGTCCTGACCCGCCATTTCGCCACTCGTTCGGTCCCGGCCGCCATGTTCAGCGTCTCAATGGCATCGTTGAAGATGACGTCGAGCTCCTTCAACTGTTGCTGAATCACGGCCAATCCTTTTTGAAGATCGTGTGCCATGTCGATCAAACCTTTCCTAGGCCTTGGATTTGCATTTACCGGCGAGCACGGCGGCGAGCTTCACGGCCTCGATCAAGCTCCCGGGATCGGCAATGCCCTTGCCGACGATATCGAAGGCCGTCCCATGATCCACCGACGTGCGGATGATCGGCAACCCCACGGTCAGGTTGACGCAGGTTCCGAACGCCACGAGCTTCAGCGGAATGAGACCCTGATCATGGTACAAGGCGACCACGCCGTCGAATTCCCCGCGCGCGGCGCGGCCGAACAGCGTATCGGCAGGCAGGGGATCGCTTGCGGGGATCCCTTTGGCTTGGGCAGCCCGCGCCGCGGGAAGCACCACGCGGGCTTCCTCGTCTCCGAACAGTCCATGTTCTCCCGCGTGCGGATTGAGCGCCGCAACACCGATGCGCGGTTTCTTGATGCCGAACAACTGTGTCAGGGCCCGATGAGCCAGCCGGATCCCCCGTTCGATCTTCTCTTGCGTCAGCACGGACGGAAGCTCCTTGATCGCCACATGAGTCGTCACGAACATGATCTTCAACGGGCCGCCGACGATCATCATGCCCGATTCTACAGTCCCGGTGAGCTCGGCGAGCAACTCCGTATGCCCTGGGACATGACAGCCGGCCATGTTGATCGCTTCCTTATTGATGGGGGCGGTGACCATGCCGTCGATACACCCGGCCTGAGCCAACTGCACGGCCTTTTTGATAAAGGCGACCGAGGCCGCCCCCGTTTCAACGGCCGCGATTCCCTGCATCATGCGCTCGAGCGGCCGTTCCAGCGGATCCAGCATCGCAATCTGTGTCGGCAGGACCGCCATCCCGCCATGGCCCTGGACGGGAACGACGTCGAGCTTGAGCTTCAATTGCTTCACGGTGCGCTGCATGATCGGCAGCGATCCGATCACGAGAGGAACACAGAGGCGCCGCAGTGTTGTGCCGGCCAACGCTTTCGCGATCACCTCCGGGCCGATTCCGGCCGGATCCCCCATGGTAATGCCCAAAAGCGGCCGCTGCTGGCGGCCCGGTTGATTTGGTTTGTTTGGTCTATTTGGTTTCTTTGGTTGGGATCTCACAAAAGTTCTCCCAAACAAACCAAATGAACCAACAGCCAGCGTATGTTGTTCCTCTGCATAACAAAACAAACCAGACGAACCAATAGACCAAATAAACAATGTTACCGCTTACCAACCATAGAGATACACCGCATACCCTATATAAAGGAGCACTCCCGCGCTCATCAACCAGGGCCGCCACATACCCCCGACAGCGGATTGGAGCAACAGCATCCCGGCCGCCATCACCGCGAGGACCATGGTGAGCATCGCGGACGGAGCGAGCACCCATTCCGTGCCGATCAATCCGACCGAGACCGGCACCGTGCCCTGAAAGACCATCGCCCCGGTGACGTTTCCGACGGCCAACCGGTCTTTCTTTTGGTAGAGCCAGAGAAAACTGTTCGACATTTCAGGGAGCTCGGTCGCAAGCGGCGCGATCAGCAGCGCGAGAATCAACGGAGAAATCGATAAGAAATTCGCCGCCGACTCTGCGGCCATGACGAAGAGATGCGCGCCAAGCACCAGACCTCCGAGCCCGGCCAAGGCTTGGACGGCGATGAGCAGATACGCCGGCGTCGCGGCTTTTCTTGAAAAGAGCAGAGGCTCCAGATCGATCGTCTCACCTTCTTCGTCGGAATCGCCGAACTTCAGCTTGATGTAATAGCTATAGAGGCCGAGCAGTGCGAGAGCAGCTAAAATATGGAACAGCCGCGATGGGATCAAGGCGCAGACCAGCGCCACCGTATAGGCAACGGCAAAGAAGGACAGGTCGACAGTGACGTCGTTGTACTTCAGCTTGAAAAGAGGATCCCGTTTGCCGACCGAAGCATAGATGACCAGCAACGCGGCGAGGATCGGGATCACCAAGGTACTGAGCATGAAGGGCGCCCCAAGAATCGCGCCCAACCCCACCTCGGCTTTCTCCTGTCCCGTGCCGAAAAAAATCGCCACGACGGGAATCGATGTCTCCGGAAGCGTGGTGCCGATGGCGGCCAGCACGCTGCCGACGGCCCCCTCGGACAGATTGAGGCGTTTGCCCAACCATTCGACCGCATTCGTAAAGAGCGCACAGGCGCCGAGCGTGATGACAATGGAAGCGATGAAGAGAAGACCGTAGAGCAGCAGCGTCACGCGCCGTCCTTTGTGCCCGTGCCGCGGCGGCGGTAGGCCATCGTCGCTTCCTCCAATACCGCTTTGACTGGACGGCCGGTTCGCTCCGCGATGCGTTTGCAGTCGGCATATTCGGGAGCGGCCTTCGCGTTGTCTCGATCCAGCCCGGCGATCTTGATTCGAACGGTCCCTCCGGAAATCCGGACGGATTCGAATCTCCGCGGAAGAAGTTGGCGCGTCACTTCTTGCACTCGGACGCCCAGCGCGGTGGTTTCTTCGAACAGGACGTCGAGCATGGCCTGGGTTCTCTCCGAGTCGGCAAGACAGCCGAGCACGATCCCGGGCCTGCCCCGCTTCATGATCACCGGCGTGAGGGTCACATCGAGCGCGCCTTGGCCGAACAATCGCTCCATGATGTGCTCGTAGGTCTGAGGATTGACGTCGTCGAGATTGGTTTCGATCTGGACGATCTTGTCGACCATGCGGCCTCGCGCGGCCGGCTTCCGATCCAGGAAGACCCGCAAGACGTTCGGCCAGCCTGCCGGGTCGGCCTCGCCGGCTCCATACCCGATGGCAGCCGGTGTCATGAGGGGCATCGGGCCGAATTCTCCCGTCAGCGTGCGTAACAGCGCCATGCCCGTCGGCGTGGTCAATTCGCGCGCCGGCCCTGCGCCGTACACCGGCAGCCCTCTCGACAGAATAGCTACCGCCGGTCCCGGAGCCGGAAGCACGCCATGAGCCGATTGCAGCGTGCCGCTTCCCACATTGACAGCGGAAGCGGTCACGCGGGAAATGTCCAACAGTTCACAGCCGATCAGACTGCCGACGATATCCACGAAGGAATCGAGCACCGACACTTCATGGAAATGCACATGGTCTGTGGCCGTACGATGCGCTTCTCCTTCGGCCTCGGCAAGACGCTCGAACACCGACCGGCTTTGCTGTTTGACCTGCTCGGAAAGCCGGCTCTTGGAGAGAATGGAACGGATTCGCTTTAACGGCAACGGCGAACGCAGCCCGGCGCCGAGCCGTACGTCGATCTTGGTGGCATGGATCGCGCCTCGCTGTACCCGGCGCTTGCTGAGCCGAAAACCCGACAGGCGCAAGCCCTTGAGACCGCGCACCAACTCGTGAAACGGCACGCCGACATCGACCAAGGCTCCCAAGGTCATATCGCCGCTGATCCCGGAAAAACAGTCGAAGTGCAGATGGGCGCCCACGTGCCGTCCTCTGTTCAGTGAAAGCGGCGCCATCTTACCCAAGGCACGGATGAACGGCAATCTGACGGAGGGAAAATTTGACAGGTACCCGGTACTATGTTATCCCCACCGGCGTCGACAGACGCGACCGTGCTCTTTTTATCGGCAAGGCGATTCGACACCGGATGCCGCTTACGATGCGTTATTTCGGAATTCCGGGTATGTGGTGGCGCCGGACTCTGTGGCTTACCGTCTCGCTCGCGATCGTCTGTGCCGGTTCCGTCCAGGTTTCCGCAAAACCGAAGCCCAGCCGCGCACCCCGCCCTGAACCGGATCTAAAGATTCTCGAGTTTACAATCACACCGAATCCGTACACGGTCTCCGGCGGCACCCTTGAGTTCATGGCGACGGTCCAACTACCGAAAGACTTGGACGGCGCCACGTTGTTGGAAGTCTCCTCTCTCGTCTCTTCTCCCTCCAAAACGTCGCTTCGATTCCTCTCGACACGCAAGACCGTCGACGCTCATGCGATTCCTGCCGCGGACGGCGATTTCCCCCGCGTACCCATCGTCCTCGCGTGGGATGGCCTGGACCACAACAAAGCTCCTGCCGTCGCCGGCATGTATCACTACGAAATGCGGGCCAAGTTGCTGGCAAACGGTGAAAAGGGCCCGAGGACGATCATGGTATCCTGGCCCAAGCGGGGAATGATTGAAGTACGGTAGGCGCAGGTTTCGAGTTTCGCTCAAGCTTCACACACGACGCTTCACGAGCGACGCTTCACCAAGAACGTTGATCCGGTGCGCGAGACAGCCGGCGCCAAACCCGTTATCGATGTTCATCACGCCGACCCCGGCCGCGCAAGAATTCAGCATGGTGAGCAGCGCAGCGAGTCCCCCGAAGCTGGCCCCGTAACCCCTGTTTGTCGGGACCGCCACGACCGGACAATGCACGAGACCTCCGACGACGCTCGGCAGCACACCGTCCATCCCGGCCACCACCACAATGACCCTCGCCTCCATCAACCGACTTCGCCGATCCAACAATCGATGGATGCCGGCCACGCCGACGTCGTAGAGGGTCACGACCCGGCTTCCCATCGTTTCGGCCGTCACCCGCGCCTCTTCCGCCACCGGGATATCCGATGTCCCGGCCGTGATGACCAACACATGGCCCACGAGCGGCACCTTGTGATCGCGCACGGCCACGACGCGCGCGTCCGCGTAATACCGGGCCCGGCGATGCAGCCGCTTGATCGAGGCGGCGATTTCGCGGGTGGCCCGCGTCGCAAGGAACGGTCGGTGATGCGTGAGGAGCGCGCGCGCGATGGCGCGGATTTGGCTCGGCGTCTTGCCCTCGCACAAGATCACTTCCGGGAAGCCCTGTCTGATCGAACGATGGTGATCCAGCGAGGCGAAGCCGAGATCCTCGAACGGCAACGATCGTAGTGCTTCCAGCGCGTCGGCGATCGCCAGACGTCCGGATCGCACATCCATCAGCATGCGTTCGAGGCGCTGGCGGTTCATGCCGGTCCTTTTTCGGTTTTGGGCATCCGTTCCATCAGATCGGTGACCGCTCGCCGGCAGGATTTGCCTTCGAACAACACCGCATTGATCTCTCGCACAATCGGCATATCCACCTTGACCCGGCGGGCCAAACCCAGTGCCGCTCTGGCGGTGCGGACGCCTTCCGCCACCGCCTGCATTCCGCTCAAGATCGTCTCCAACTTTTCGCCCCGCCCCAACCGGACACCGACCGTGTGGTTACGACTCAATGTCCCGGTGCAGGTCAGCAGCAGATCCCCGACGCCGGATAAGCCGTAGAACGTTCGAGGATCGGCGCCCATCGCCGTTCCCAGCCGGACCATCTCGGCCAATCCCCTCGTCACGAGAGCCGCCCGGCTGTTGTGACCCAGCTCCAAGCCATCCACGACGCCCGCGGCCAGCGCGATGACGTTTTTCAGCGCGCCGCCCAACTGAACCCCGATCACGTCGCTATCCGCATAGACACGGAGAGCCGATGTCATGAAGGCCGCCTGAAATGCGGCCACCGTGTCACGGTCCGGACCGGCCAAACAGAGAGCGGCAGGCCTTCCTTGAGCCACCTCCACGGCAAAGGTCGGTCCCGATAAGACGAGAAGATGCCGATGCGTCGATGCGGGAAGCACGTCTTCCATAACCTGTGTCATCAGTTTGAACGTGTCTTCTTCCACGCCTTTGGTCGCACTGACAATGGGAAGGCCGGGCATGAGAAGCGGGCCCAGTTGCCGAAGCACCTCTCGCGCCACATGCGACGGGACCGCGAACAGCAAGCCGTCACAGTCCTGCACCGCATCCCCCAACACATTGGTGACCGCCAGGGAGGAAGGGAGCATGACGCCGGGCAGGTAGAGGCGATTTTCGTGACTCGCACCGATGGAGTCCGCGACCTCGCGCTCATACGCCCAGAGCCGAACGGTCACGCCCTTTTCCGCCAAATGTTTGGCGAGCGCGGTTCCCCAGGCGCCGGCGCCGACGACACTGATTCGATCGATCGTTTTCATCTCTGGAATCGCAGAAGCCGGATCCTTCCGAGGGTCGTCGCCTATTTCCCCACGCAGCCGCGCGGTAACGGCGAACCGTCAATAATGTGGGCGAGTCGCGCTGCAAACGAGCAGTTGGAGAAGAAATTCATCGTCCTGCAAAGGCCGGCGGATTATAGGAAGCGACGTTCAGGCCTGTCAACGAACGTTGTTCACGCGTGGTACAGCACAGTCTGTCGAAACAGACAGTCATGGCGCATGAGCTATCTCTTGCTGCTCCTCGGTAATAAAGGGGTTTTGTGCCCCCTCAAGTGGCATATGGCTTGCTCACGCTTACCGGGATTTCGAAATTCACTTCGTGCGCATCGGCAAGACCGCTAGGATGAGCGTGATGGCAGCCACCGTGTGGAAAGGTCCATGAAGATACTTCGTTTCCCTTGCACCGTACCACCACTGTGGACAGCGACCATGCTGTGCTTGAGCTTGTTGGGGGCGGCATCGGCGCAGGCGGAAAGCTATGTGGCAGGACAAATCGGCATGACCTTCCCGCAAGCGCTGAGCGGCGGGAAAGTGACTCAAGACGGCATCGGAGGACTCGATGTTTCCGATCAACCGTTGAAGAATTCGATTATGCTCGGCGCCAAGCTCGGCCATTATTTTACGCGAGCACGCTGGATCGGCATCGAAACGGGTCTCTCCTATGCCAATCCCCACATCAAGCAGGGATCGTTGACATTCAGCGGATCAGGAGGCCCGCCGGTTTCCACCGGCACGCTGTCGGGTGTCGATCAACGGATGATTATCTGGGACGTGGCCACGCTCATGTTCCGGTATCCCAAATATCGTCTTCAACCGTATGTCGGAGTCGGACCGGCGCTGTTTTTTGCCTCGCTCAAAGGTCCGTCGGCCCCTCCCGGGCAATCCGGCACAGCCATTGGTCTCAATGTAGAAGGCGGAGCTCGCTACTACATGACTCGGCGATGGGCGTTGTTCGGCGAACTGCAGTACCATAGAGCCCGTATCGGCTACACGTCCAACGACAGTGACCCTGCCGCTGATCCCTTCGGATTTCGAGCCACCTACAGCGCCCTGACTGCCAGTATCGGTCTCAGTTATCATTTTTGACACACCTCGGTAGTCGGCCCATCTAGCAAATCCATGGCCATTCCGTGTAGCCTCGTAGGGCACCGTATGAGGACCTGTCCATCTTGTCGACGCGAGCTTCCCGAGCTGTACCGGTATTGCACCGCCTGTGGGCAGCGCTTGGATGCCTACTCGTTCGATGAACAACCGCCGCCGCCCGCAGTGCCGGATCGGAGCGATGTGCCCGACGCGCTGAATCTGAAGGTGTTGTACGGGATGGTGGCTGCGCTGGTGCTCGCGGTGGTGTTCCCGCCCTGGGAAACGCCTCCGTCGGAGTCGCCGGAATTCCTCGGCATGCGTTTCATTCTCGATCCCCCCACGCCCGAAGCGGTCGTCAGCCGGCTCCTCCTGACGATCGAATTGGTGACGATCTCCATCGCAGGACTCTATGGCGCGTTTCTGTTCAGAGGAAAATCGTAGCGCGTCATCGATTCACCTAGTCCAGGGCGAGGGTGAGACATTTCGCAGATCCGCCGGATTTCATGAACTCATCCAGTGGAACAGGGTGCGGCTGGTATCCTCGCGACTCCAGCAAGCCCATGGTCTCGGGACAACCGGCTGGCACCACGACATGCTTTCCGACGCAGACGGCGTTACAGGCGAACTTGAGCGCCTCCTGTTCTGGGACGACGAGTCGCTGCGCTGGAGCAATCCGTTCTGCGATCACGTCCTGCCCATAGCGATCGAACGCCGCCGGATGGAATAAGAGATCCCCCCCGCTCAGCGGACAGAAACAGGTGTCGAGATGATAAAACCGTCCATCCACGAGTTCGAGCGGGATAATTTCCTTCTGGAAGAGATCGCTGAGGATGGGAAAGGCGCGGATGTCGGAGCGCTGCCGGTATCCGCCGAACCAGACGTCGGAAAAGCCCAGCAGGTCGCCGGCGCCTTCAAAGTAGATTTCTTCATCGAACGTCACGACGCCGTATCCGTGGCCGCGAAACCAGTCTTCGAAACAGGCCTCCTCACGCCGGCGTTCCGGGTAACGGAATCGACTGACCACCGCGGTCTTGCCGACCACGACGCCGGCGTTGGCAGTGAAGACCAGATCGGGCAGTCCCGGACGCGGCGTCATCCTTTCCAGCGCGGCACCCACATCCTGTTCGAGCACCCGCATCAGTCCATGCCACTGGGCGACCGCCTGTCGGTGATCGACGCGGTTGGTCACCCGCATCCAGGGATTGATCTCGTACTCGATCCCAAAAAAATCCGGTGGACAGACCAACAAGCGGCTCATCCCGTCCTCCCCAGGACTCTGGCCAATTCGGACAGGAACGACGCCGCATCCATGATGAGGCCCACTGCCTGAAAGCTGCCGCGGTCGGCGAGCTTCGTCGGCACGGCGGGATTCACGTCGACACAGACCGTCGGAACGGTCGCCGGCAGCAGATTGCCCGTGGCGACGGCATGCAAGGTCGACGCGACGAGCAGCGCCAGTCCCGTTCCCGGAATCGCCGCCCGCATCGCAGCCTGCGCAGCCATGGAATCCGTGATGACTTCCGGCAACGGGCCATCGTCCCTGATGGTCCCGGCCATGACGACCCGCACGCCCCGCTTCACGCAAGCGGCCATGATGCCCTGCTTGATCAGACCCGTTTCCACCGCTTTCCGGATACTGCCGATGGCTCGGATGCGGTTGATGGTTCGCAGATGGTGCTCATGACCATGGGGAACGGCTCTGCCGGCCGTGAGCCCGTACCCTAACGATGTCCCATACAGATCGGCTTCCATGTCGTGCGCCGCCAGCGCGTTTCCACAGAACAGGACCTGGATGAAGCCCTCGTCGATCAGCCACGCGAGCGCTTCCCGGCCGCCTGAATGCACAATGGCGGGCCCGCCGGCAAGGAGCACGTGAGAATCGGGCCGTCCGGCCCGATATCCCTCGCGCAAGACCTGCATGCGTTTTGCCACATCGGTGATGATGTGTCCGTGGGGACGCTCCGCCGAGACCTGGGACTCCATGAAGCTGAAGACATCGCGCTCCTGCGGACGCTGCAATGGAATCACCCGGATTCCGGTTCGGCCGGTCACGACCAGCTCGCCTCGCGTCACCTCGCCCATGGGGACGGCTCGCGCGCTCGCGCGCCCGGCATCCACCACGATGCCCAAATCCATTTCGACGTGATCGACCTCGACCCATTGTCCGCCGAGCCTAACTTGGGTCGGCAGGTGGGTCGTGGCATAGAAATCGTCGGGAAAGACCCCGTCGGCCGGCGCAGGCCTGCACTCGCAATCCCGTTCCCGCTCGACGGTCGCGCCGTGAGGGAGCACGGCCTGCAGAATGTCCGCGAGCAACGCGGCGGACGGAGCTCTCACCACGATCTTCGCACGAGACGGCTCATGGCGCGACTTGCCGATCGCCATGTCCTCGAAATCGAACGATCCCCCCATCATGAGGATGGTATCCAGCACCTTGGCCAGAATCAGCGAATCGATGATGTGGCCCTGCAGGATGACGGTTTCTTGTGCGGCCGGCATGAACGCTCTCCTCGCCGTTAATTTTATCACGCAGGAGGAGACGTATGTTCGGGATGAGAGAACGATACGGTTATTCAGTTTGACCCGGGCAGCTTCATGATTTCCCGGAGGACGCTCGTGGCATAAGCCCCCGGCGGAAGGGAGAATGCCAGGGTGAGCACGTTGCCCGCAAAAGACCATTCCAGTTGGGCAAGAGGGACTCGAAGCGCACGGCGTTCACCGCGGAAGCCGCAGGCCTTGGCGGCCTGCGTCAAGCTTTCGGGCGTCGCACCCTCTTCGGCGACCACAGCCCGTTCGATCTCGCCCGGCTCACCGGCGGCCCACGACACACGGGAGCCGAACAAAATCCCCGTCGGACTGATTTCGAATCGATCCGCGCGCGCCTGCTCCTGTTCGGCATGTTCAACCAGGAAGCAGGCTCCGTTGTCCGTCTTCATGGCCCAATCCCCGGGCAGCACCCGATCGATCCGGTCGATTCGGCGTGCCAGGATCTTATTGAAGAGATGGGCCTGAAAACTGTTCAGATACCAGATCCGCTGTCCACGGCTCATCCGTGCGCGCCTCGCGGAATCCGCCAGCAATGCCGCGCCCACGCGAAAATTCTCACCGCTTTTTCCCTGACGCTGCGGTCCGAAGTAGTTCGGCACCCCGCGCCGCTGCAACACTTCAAGCACCGCCGGCACCGTATCCCGAGCATGCTCGGCCGCATCGCGAACGGTCAGACGAAACCGATTGCCGGCGTGGTGGCCGGGGCGCAACCGATTGCGATGGCGTCCGAGCACTTCGACGGCGAGAATCCGCTCGTCCGGTTCGAGACGGCCAAGCCGTTCCGGCTCGCCAAAGTGCAACGAAACCGTTTGGGTCGTCACGGCACGTGCGTCCTTCAAACCCGCCGTTCCGATGCCTTGGACCTTGATGCCGAGCGTGGACGAGAGCCTGCGTACGAGGTCGGGCGTGGTAAGCAGACGTTTCGTGATCTTCACATACAGATGTTCGCCCTCGCCGCAGGGTAAATACAGCGGCTGCTCCTCGACGACGAAATCCTCGGGCAGCACTCTGATGCGTCCGCCGATGCCGGGAAGTTTCGGCGTTAGATAAGGTTCTCGTCGATCCGTGTCCTGCATGCGTACAGTACGATTCCTCAGAGAAGGAGCCTGAATAAATTGAACGGAATAAATTGTCGGGATTCCGAATCGGGCATGTTATACTTTCGCCATGACGATGTCCTGCTCCACATGGTCGCGCATCGTCCCGGTCCTGGTCGTCACGGGAATCATGGGCTCCGCAACGGAGGCGGCAGCGGCCGACAACACCGTGTTCGCTCAATTTGCACGACATATCGTGCGTCAGGTTCATCACGACAAACAAGCATTCGGCCTGGCGAGCACTTGTCTGTCCTGGTTCTATAAAGGATCCAAGACGCCCCCTCCTCCCGCCGCTCAAGGCATTGCATGGCGGCCGTCCACCGTGCTGGAACCGTCCAAGGATTGCCCGAGAAGGTATCCGGGAGGGATGGATGCGGCGCGGGACGATTTTGCAAAAACGCAGACGCTCCTCTCGGTGAGTTTGACGGCGTACGAATTTGCGCTCGTCGCCGACTCCAATGATGATCACGTCTACAATGCCGCCGAACTGCAGGACCTCTTCGCATCGCTGTCCCTGGACCCGGCCGACCAATCACGATCCCCGTCCGAGGCCCTCACCAGCCGGTTCGATCATTGGTATCGTGTCCGCAACCTCGACGAGCTGATGAAGGGCATGACCCTGCTCTACGAGCGAGGGTATCGAGTAACGGCGGGCGATCGAGCCGACCTGGATCAGGTCATGAAATGACCAGGCGCGTCGCTTCTTGGCCCGATCGGCTTCGTACCTTCATCGGTCACTGCCTCAGCGAACCCTTCTACCGGTTTTTTCGGCTCTTTCCTCACTGGGAAATCGGTCTGGACCGGCACGAGATCACGACCGTGACGCAGGTCCATGACGCGCTGGCCGGGCGTCGGGCCGTGCACCTCAGCGATCTGCACATCGACCGCCATCAACCCCGTCACGATGCCACCGTGCTGGCGGTTCGCGACCTTCGACCGGATTGGATTTTCATCACGGGGGACTTGCTAAACGTCCCTGAAGGCCTGCCGTACCTCTTCCGTTTCCTGACCAGGTTGCGCAACATCGCTCCCGTCTTCATCACGCTGGGCAACCACGACCACTACAGCGGCGTGCCCATTTCCCAGTTCGCGGAGCTCGCCGACCGGTACAAGCTTACACTCCTGATCAATCAAACGACGTTTATCCCGACCGGATCGGGCGAATTAGCCATCGCGGGAGTCGACGATCCTTCGTTGCATCGGGCGGATCTCCGCTGCATTCCACCGCCCGCGCAGCGCCGCTTCACCGTCCTCCTGGCTCACGCACCCAACGTGGCCGATCAAATGGACGAGAGTCATCGTGTCGACCTGATCCTCTGCGGGCACAGTCACGGCGGACAGTGGCGGATCCCCGGCGTGCCGACCTTCTGGCTCCCGCCCGGCTGCAGCGGCCGGGTGGCGGGGCGACACGAAACCAACCGGCATCGCCTCTATGTCAATCGCGGCCTGGGATGGTCGTTCCTGCCTTTTCGGATCAATTGCGCGCCGGAAATCGTGGTCATCGATTGGATCAATGAACAGGCGCAGTCCCATGCAGAATCCAAAGCCGCTTAGCCTCGTGAAGCGTCGGCCGTGAAGCGTGAAGCGCGGGCGATCGGCTTTTTCAACATCCCCCAATCCGTTCCAGTGCTTCCTTCGCCCTGCTCCTCACTGTCTGATCCCAGTCGTCCTTCATCAGCGTGGTGAGACGATCTCGCGCTTCCGTCGCCCGCAAACGGCCCAGTCCCAATGCCGCGCACGACCGCACATAGGCGTGGTCGTCTTCGAGCGCCTTCACCAGCAACGGGACGACGCTCTTGTCCTGCAAGACTCCGAGATGGCTGGCCGCCATCCCGCGAATCCGATGCTGCTTGTCCCCGAGCGCGCGCTGCAACGTCGTCGAAAACAGTTCCTTCAACCCCGGCACGGCCGATTCAAGTCCCTCGATTCGATAGCCGTTGATTTCGATCATTTCGAAGGCAATGTCGAGCTTCTTCTCCCTCGCAGTTTCCCGTTGAAAGAGCGCGAGCAGTCGCTCTCTCTCGCGCCGCTTCGTGCGCCGGCGAAGCCACGTCCGCCAGAACCAGATCAGGACGCCGCCGATCACGAGCCCCGTCACCGCAATCGGAATCGCTTGATCGATGACGTACTCCTGCTGGTCCGGCGTGAGACGCTTCCAAATCCAGACGCCGCCGATCACGACGCCGAGCAGGACAAAGATCGCCGTCAGATTGACATTGCCGCCTTCCCGATGTCGCATCGCCGGGCATCATAGGGAGCGCGCCTTTCCTCCGTCAACGGACGCACCAGGTGCAGACGCATTCCATCCACGCTTGACCGTCCGTTCTAGCAAGGACTATTCTGCTTTCCGTGGAATTGCCGGATCTCAAGGACGATCCCTTCCTCAAAGTGCTTCGCCCGCTGGTGGAAGCGTATCTCGCCTTCTCACGCGCCGATAGCCGCCATATCCGATCCATGCACTTGACCTGTTCCCAATTCGACGTGATTGCCACGCTCGGCGACACGGACGGGATGACCTGCTCCGAACTCTCGGCTCGAACCCTGGTGACGAAAGGCACCTTAACCGGCGTCCTCGATCGTTTGGTGAAGAAGGGCCTGATCGAGCGACAGCAAGTGGCGAATGACCGGCGGAGCATCAAGGTCCGTCTGACGTCCAAGGGCGATGCGCTCTTCCGAAAAACCTTCGCCGCCCACGTCGCCTTCCTCCGGCCTTATTTCAAACGGGCGTTCAACCGGACCGAGGCGGAGACGGTAAGCACGCTCTTGACTCGGCTGCGCGACAGCTTTCAGAAGGAGCTGGAGGTTTAGGCTAAGGTTGAGGCTGAGAGTGGCAAGAAACCTTTTGCTTAACCTTAACCTCAACCTTATCTGACCTATGCGTCTCACGATCCTTGGGTCCGGCACCAATGTCCATCCGACTCGCGCGGCAGCCGGTTATCTGATCCGGACCGATCACACGCTGCTCCTGGATTTCGGTCCGCGGACGCTGGCGAATCTGCTCAAGACCGGCGTAGACCGCCACCGCATTACGCACGTGTTGCTCTCCCATTTCCATGCGGACCATTTTTCGGATTTCATCACGTTTTTCTTCGACGCCGTGATCTTTGCCAAGTATGGCGGCGGCGAGCGGCCCGATCTCACCGTCATCGGACCGCATGGATCGAAGCATATCCTCGGCACGATCATGAGAACCTTCCCGAGTTTTTCGCGCCCGCCCTTTAACGTGACGCTCAAGGAAGTGTCCGATCGAGCCTTCGCGATCGGCGACACGCGGATCGTCCCCCGCACGATGACCCATGTACCGGATCTGCATTGCGTGGGGTATCGCATCGAATACCGCGGCAAAGCGGTGGCCTATTCCGGCGACACGTTGTATTGCGACAATGTCGTGAGACTCTGCGACAGCGCCGACACGGTTGTGCTCGATTGTTCGTTTCCGGCGAACAAGCCGGGTCCCGCGCATCTGCATGCCGGACTCTGCGGCAGAGTGGCGCACGAAGCGGGTGTCGGACGCCTCGTGCTGTCGCACTTTTATGAAATCGCCGAACGGTACGACGTGCGCGGTCAGGCAGGAGAGAAATTCAAGGGGCCGATCGTGAAAGCCAGAGATCTGCTGACGTTGAAAGTATGATCGTGGAGATTTGAGAACCGGCGGGGACAGTCACCCTTCCGGTCGGTGGCTGTCCACCTGTCGGAAAACGGGACAGGCACGGCTGCGCCGGAGCCAGTCCCTTAGGCAGGACCTGCTACAGGCCGCCTTCGCGGTTATCACACCCGAGAATCTCAATAAACTTCGTCAGGCGGGATTTCTTCAGCGGATCATCGAGCTTCGCGTAGATGGCGAGCAAATTCTTGGTCATGCGCGACAAGATGGCGCGGACGGGACTTTCCTGCAGATACTTCTCATCGAAGCCGTACCCGGCTTCGGTCAGGAACCGTTGGCAATTCTTCTCGGTGAGCAGCGCGCCTCCGTTGAAGCAATCCACGAAAATCTTGTAACGGTCCGATTCGTACTTGACCAGGAAGTGCCCCGGCATGCCGATGCCGTGCACGGGAAGGCGGAGCCGCTTGCCGATCAACAGATAGACGACGGACAGGCTGATCGGGATGCCCGTGCGCCGGTCGATGACCCGGTTCACGTAGCTGTTTTCCGCTTCGTAGTAGTTCTTGGTGTTGCCTTTGAAGCCCTGTTCGGTGAAGAGATAACGATTGAGCGTCTTGACCGTTTCTTCTCCCGACGCCCGCGGACCGATTCGATCCCGGACCTCCTGGGCCATCTCGTCCAGCGTACGGGTGTAGGCCGACACATCGAGCGAGGGGTAGGCATAGCGGGCAATTAAGAACGCCCCTTGCTCTAAGTCCACCTGAGTAGCCGACGACTGAACGAGGTGGACCAGTTCGTCCTCCAGCTTGCCGCCGCGGATTTCCTCGAGCACCGACGCAATCCGTTCGGCCATTTCCGGCTGTTCGATTTCGGCTTCTTGAAGAAGGGGCACGGCAAGCGGTCCAATGTCGATCAACCTGTCGCTGATCGTCTGGACGATCTTCTCATCCTCGTCGCCCAGCAATCGGATCAGGGCCCGGATCTGACTTTCAGGAATTACCATGGATGGCTCAAACAACAGCTACGGGTTACGAGTTTCGTGTTTCAAGTTCCATGAATTCAACCCTCGCGAAACCCGGAACTCGCAACTAAAAACTACCTCTACCCCATCGCCCGCCGGAACGCTTTTGCGCCCCCATACAAACAGACCGCATCGAAAATCGCCATGACGACCAGGACCATGCCGACATGGGGAAGCGCCTCAGCCCAACCGGACAAAATCAGCGGCCTGACCGCGTCGATCGCCCACGTCATCGGGTTGAACCGCGCCAGGAATCCCATCCAGCCCGGCATCGCGTCGAGTGGGACCAACGCTGAGCTTAAGAATATCATGGGGAGCGACAAGAAACCGAGCACGGAGAAGAAATCGCCGTGGCTCTTCACGGAAAATGCCATGGCCATGGAGATGGCCGTCAGGCCCACACCGAAGAGCATGCCGATCAAGAGAATCACCGCGACGCCGAGTAGGCCGGTCGCCGGCTGCACGCCGAAGAGAAAGGCCACACCGAGGATCACCAATACTTGCAGGCTGGTGATGCTCATGACGAAGATGAAGCGGCTCAGGATCACCGAGCTGCGCCGGATCGGCGTCGACATGAGCCGCTCCAGGAAGCCGTTCTCCTTGTCGAACAGGAGATCCACCCCGCCCGCCAGGCCGTTGTTCAAGACGGTCATCACCACGACGCCGGCCGCCAGAAAGCTGATGTAGTTCGGCGCCTGCATGACCTGCGCATCGGCCGCCCGCTGAAACAAATTCCCGAAAAAGATCAGCCAGAACAGCATGGGCTGCACAAGCGTGAACAGCATGCTGAACTTTTCGCGGCTGAGTCGCCGCACCCATCGCATCGTCAGCGCGCTGATCTCTTGCCAATATTCACTCATCGTTCCGCCCTAAAACATCAGTTTTTAGTTGTGAGTTTTTAGTGCTTAGTTGTTCGCTAACTCACATTAACAATTCAAAACTCATCATTCCGGCGCATTGAGGACTTGCTCCTCAATGCGCCGGCCGGTGTGCGCGATGAACACGTCGTCGAGCCGCGGGCGGTTGTACTTGATGAACTCCAGCCCGCAGTCCAGACGATTCGCCGTTTCGAGGATGGCGGGCAGAGCTTTTTCCGGCGATTCGACGCGAATATCGAGCCCGGTCGGCGTGGCCTTCACGGCTTTGATGGCTGGTTGCCCGCGGAGCGCCGACTCCAATGCCGCGATGCGGTTCGTCTCTTTCAACGTCAGCGAGACGATGTCGCCGCCGAGCCCGACTTTCAATTCCACCGGCGATCCGATCGTCTTGATCGTTCCGCCGTCGATGATCGCGAGCCGGTCGCAGAGCTGATCCGCTTCATCCAGGTAGTTCGTCGTCATGACGACCGTCATGCCGCGCGCCTTCAACATGCGCACATAGTCCCAGATCCGCAGGCGGCTCTGCACGTCCAATCCCAACGTCGGCTCGTCCAGGAACAAAATTTTGGGGTCGGGCAAAAGGCCGCAGGCGATGTCGAGCTTGCGTTTCATGCCGCCCGAATAGGTCTTCGCCGGGCGGTCGGCATGGGCCTCTAATTCCACGAGCTTCAACAACTCGCCGATCCGCTTCGCCGCTTCCGGCTTCGGAAGATGATAGAGCGCGGCCAGCAGTTGGAGATGTTCACGGCCCGTCAGGAACCGATCGATTGCCCGTTCTTGCGGGACGTACCCGATGAGGTGCCGGACGCGGTCGGCCTGCTTGACCGTGTCGTGACCCAGCACCGTCGCCGTCCCGGACGACGGCGCCAGCAGCGTGATCAGCGTCCGAAGCGTGGTGCTCTTCCCGGCGCCGTTCGGACCGAGCAGTCCGAAAATTTCTCCGCTATAGACCTGAAAGGAGATGTTCGAGACGGCGGCATGGCCGTCATAGGACTTGGAGAGGCCGGAGACCTCGATCGCAATCGCCCGGTCCATTATCCCCAGCCCTTCGCACCATGGCGGTCGTGCAACAGGAAGTGAATGAGATCGCAGAGGCGGCGGGCCTGCTGATGGAGATTGTCGGCTTC
>DATFDJ010000233.1:0-7777 GCA_035252115.1 Nitrospira sp.
CGAGGGCCGAACGGTGACGAACGCCTTGCCTCTGTACCGCGACGGCGCAACACGGTATTTCAGCGCCGGGGTCGGGCTCGAGGAGCGATCGGCGGAATATCCTGCGTTCCCCCTGAAAATGATTTTTACGGCCGGCGGCAAGCCGTTTCTCTCCGGTGTCGACGTGACGATTCAACCGGCCCAGGGCGCAGCCATTGCCATTCCGCGCGAGCGGGTGGACGGGCCATGGCTCTTCGTCGAATTGGCTCCCGGTCTCTACGAGATCGCGGCCGCCTATGGGGACCAGGTCGAGCGCCTCAAGGCCGTGAAGGTGGAACCCGGCAAGCAGACCGTCGTCTATTTTCGCTGGAAACAGGATCGGGGCGTCGCCGTGAAGGACGGAGAATAGAGAGGCAGGCGCGAGGAGTATGGCCAATGCCTAAGCGGAAGAAGACCGGCCCGCCCAGGGTGAAGAACTTCGAATCGATGACGGTGCAGCAGGTCATGGAACGGCGCGTGCAATCGGTGCGACCCGCGACAAAAGGCACGATCATCGCGTCGCTGATGATTCAAGGATTCGGCGCCGTGCCCGTCCTCGATGGAGGACGCAAGCTCGCCGGCATCGTCAGCGAGCACGATCTGCTGGCCGCCGTCGACGACGGCCATCCGTTGCGCTCGGTGAGGGCGGGCGACGTGATGACCGGCCATCCGTATTCCGTCCGGCCGGAAACGACGCTTGGAACCTTGGTCCATGTCCTGCGCGCGAGCGACCTGGTGCGCGTCCCGGTGGTGGACGCCAAGGACAGACTCATCGGCATCATTGCGCGGCGCGACGTACTCCGGGGGTATCTCGCGACCGGACGCTCCAAGAAGACATGACTTCCCTCCGCACGCCGGGCCGTTACAACGCGCTGAGAAAGGCCGCCAGGTCGGCCTTCTCTTGCTCGGTGAGGCCCATGTCGAAGCGGGAGTTGTAGAACTCGATGACGTCCTTCAGTCCCGCCGCCGAACCGTTGTGGAAGTAGGGCGCCCGGGCGGCCAAGCCTCGCAGGATCGGTCCCTTCAGCTTGCCGATGTCCTCCCATTTGCCCGTGATCAAGGCCCGGCCCGGATCGGTGGTCGCAATGGTCTTACTCGGATCGGCCTTTTGACGCAGCGTCATCACCGGCAGGTAACTCACATCCAACGGGCTGTTCGGATCACCGACGCCGATGTTCAACGGCGCGGAGACCGAATGGTTGCCGACGTTGAACGCATCATGACACGTCCCGCACGTGCCTTTGATGAGCGTCGATCCCGTGGCGTCGTTGAGCCCGCCGACTCCCGTGATGTTGATGGGCTTCGAATTGAAGAGGGTCTGCCCACGCAGGATGCTCGCGCGGCGTGCGGCGGTCTGATCGCCGTTGTCATTCTGCGACCCGGCCCATGAGGACGTGAACAGCGTAAACACAACCGGGTTGAACGGCGTTTTGAACGGGTTCTGCCCCAGCGGGTCATTGATGCCGATATAGAAAGGCTGCAGGAACAGCGGCACCGGCCCGCCGGCCGCTCCATGGCCATCGAGCGCGCCGGCGCCGAAATCACGCGCCTGCGCAGTGGCCAGTCCGATCTCGAACGCGACGATTTGGCGTTGCTGCTCCGGCGTGAGAGGCGTCGAGGCTTGCGCATGGCCATTCGTGGCATCCAGGGCTTGATGCGCGAGATCGGACAACAGATCGGCCGGGTTGGTCGCAAACGTGATCGGCTTCGTGGCGGTCTGAGTCGAGGATTCCCGTCCGTCCCACATCACCGTGCTCAGGAATCGGAGGTTCGTCGACGGAAGCGGGCGGCGATACATGGAGAGCGTCGAAGTCTCGTTGCATCCATACGGATTTTGCACGCTCACGACGTCGAACTCGGCTCCCGCCGGGATCGCCAGCGCGATCCTGATCAAGCCCCGGCTGATCAACAGACTGTAGGCTTGGCGGCGGCCTTCGAGCGTGGTCGTGTCCACACCGTGGTCGCACGTGCTCCCGTCATTGGTCCGGAAGATGGGATCGAGCCCCTGCGAGGCGTCGAACCGCTCCGCGACATGCGCGGCCGAGACGCTCCAGGCATCGGACGGTTGGTGGCACGTGACGCAGGAACGGCCGTTGGTCCCGAGGCTTTGAAAAAATGGACCGGTGAGGTCGATCTTTCCGGCTGCGCTGAACGTTTCCAGGATGCCCGTCGCATTGGGGAACGGAGCCACGTTCCGGAGCACGGTCGCCGCCTGATCCTGTGCCGCCACGCCGCCCACGATCGCCAAGCCACACAACAGAAGCCACGCGGCCCGTAACTTCAACATGGCAACCTCCGTAGGAATTCAGGTTCTGAAACAGGGCGATGGTACCGATGGACTAGGCGGCTTCCCAGCCTACTTAAGGGGGAAGCATTTTGTTTTAATGCCGACACCCTGGTTGATCTTCCTGATTCTCCACGAAAGCTTCCGGAAGACGTCGCCAGCCGGGCATCAGCACAAGACATGCCAATGAAGGGGCCGTTGGCATCGCTGGTCTCTTCACGCACTGTAGGCCTATCCCTATGAAGGATACTGTGGCCGACGCCGCACAAAATTGGAGCGTGGCAGGCGGCGGATCGTACAGGTTTGTACGTATAAGTAGTCGCCACAGTGGTAAGTCGTTGAAATTCCGTGGACCTGATGCTGGATCGCAAATTGCTGATGCCTCGCTTCGTCAGTCACGCGCCATTCACATGACAGTTGAAGGAGGCATGAGATGGATTGTCCGAAGTGCAACGGCCTGATGCTGCTGGAACGGTTTTCCGATTTCTTTCTCGTGTTCTATGCATGGAAATGTGTCAACTGCGGGGCGGTCATCGACCGCACGATCGCCCACAACCGAAGAAACAGCCTCGCCGCCAAGGCCGCAAAGGAAATTGAAGCAGCCGCGGTGTAGCGGATGCCGGCCTCCTGGTCGAAGCGACCGACTCGTTGGTATGATGGGGGCGCCTGGAGGTCGCCTTGGACGTCCTCGCCCCGCCTGCCGGCAAGCCCCGTGACGTGACGTGGACCGTTGCGGGCGTGCTCGGCCTCCTGATTATTTCGTCCCTCGCCGGTATCCCTCTCACCCTGACCGTTCTCCAGAATCGCGAATCCGATGCGCTGGTCATCGATATCGCGGGACGCCAGCGCATGTTGCTGGAACGGTACATGAAAGAAGTCTTGCTCTCCTCGCAGGGCATCGAGAGCCCTCACAGACATACGCGCGACCTCTTGGAGGAACGGCTGCAGGCGCTGATCAGCGGAGGCTCGACGGCAGCCGATGTCGCTCGCAGCCGCTCGCTGACGTTTCCCCCCGTCCAGACGGACGAGATACGGCTCGCATTGCTCGAGCAGCAACGCCGATTGCGTGAATTTACGGCCAAGGCCGAGGCGTTCCTCCGCATGCCACGGGACGCCGCCTACGCCGTGGCGCGCGATGAGCTTTTGAAGGAGAATGCCGCCTTGTTGCAGACGGCCAACGAGGCCGTCGCGCTCATGACGCGCCATTCCGAAGCCCGTATGCAACGGATGATTCGCTGGGAAATTCTCGTCGTGGTCCTCGTCGTGATCGTGGCCGCTATGGGGACGTGGCGATTCTTGAAAGCCGAGCGGGAACTCTCCAAGAGTCAGGCCGTCGCCATGGAAGCGCTCCGCCAAAGCGACGCCGTGAAATCCTCACTGCTCTCTTCGGTCTCTCACGAGCTACGCACGCCGCTGACGGCCATCAAATCGATGCTGTTCAGCCTGCGGAACGATGTCCCCGGCAGCCCGTCGCGGCTGGAATTCTTGAAGAGCATCGACGAGCAGGTCGATTATTTGAATCGTCTCGTGGGCAATTTGTTGGACATGTCGCGCCTCGAGGCCGGAATGCTGAGACCGCATCGTGAATGGCACGTGGTCGATGAGCTGACGGAGGCGGCGATCCGGCGAGTCGACGTGTTGATGGGAAACCGGCCGCTGGAGGTCTCGTTGTCTGCGGCTCTTCCCCCGGTCTACGTCGATGGAGTTCAGATTCAGCAGGTCCTCGTCAATCTGCTCGACAACGCCGCCAAGTTTTCCAGTCCAGGTACGCCGATCCGGATGACAGCATCCCTGTCGGACTCGATGTGGGAGGTCTCCGTATCGAATACCGGCGACGGTATTCCTTCGGAAGAGCTCGATCGCATTTTCGATCGGTTCTTTCGGGGCCGGTCCCGGCGCTCGGCGACTCCACCGGGTACCGGACTCGGTTTGGCGATATGCAAAGCGATCGTCGAAGCTCACGGCGGCCGCATCTCGGCGGCCTCGCTGCCCGGGGGCGAGACGACCATTCGATTTTGGCTTCCGCTGGCAGCGCCGGTCCACGAACGGACGGATCCTGATCCACAAGCCGCCGGGAGAACCGCATGACGTCGGGCGCGCGCATCCTTGTCGTCGACGATGAGCCGCAGATCCGCCGGTCGCTTCAGGTCAACCTCGAAAGCAAAGGCTATGCGGTCGACACCGCGGAGACCGGGGAGCAGGCGCTCACGGCCTTTGCCAACCGGCATCCCGACATCGTGATTCTGGATCTTCTCATGCCCGGCATCGGAGGCGTGGACACCGTGCGCCGCATCCGAGCCTCTTCTACCGTGCCGATCATCGTGCTCTCGGCATTGGGAGATGAGGCACGGAAGGTCGAAGCCCTCGAAGCCGGAGCCGACAATTACATGACGAAACCGTTCGGCGTCGAGGAACTTCTCGCGCGCATCCGCTCGCTCTTGCGGCGGGCGGCGGGAGCCCGCAGCGCGAGCCCGGTGTTTACGGCAGGGAGCCTGTCGGTGAATTTCGATCGCCGTGAAGTGAAGGTGGACGGACAAGCCGTGAAGCTCACGCCCACCGAGTACGATCTCCTCAAGTACATGATCGAGCACGCCGGGAAAGTGCTGACGCACCGTTTGCTGCTCCAAGAAGTCTGGGGCCCGGCCTACGTGGACCAAGCGCAATACTTGCGTGTGTTCGTCGGGCAGCTCCGGAAAAAACTGGAGAAAGATCCGACTCGTCCCCGGTTCATCATGACGGATCCCGGCGTCGGCTATCGCTTCTCCGCGGAAAGCGATTCCTAGAGAGAGCCGCCCTGCCACAGTTTTTATACCTTCTTTATCTCACGCGCTCCATCCACGCATCGACCCTTTATCCGGTCGGGGACTATCGTGTCGCCATGCGTCGGCGTACCTGCCCGTGGAAAGGAGTCTGGTCATGGATCGCTCATACCTTGTGAGAGGGCTCGGATGGATGGCTGGGGGCCTGGTCTTCCCTTGTGTCGTGGCGACATGGGCCCTCGCCAGCATCGGGACTGCTCCCGTTGCGGACATTGCGTTCGACACGACCGCCCCTTATTACCACCCGCCGCTCGCCGTCGTACCGGCCGGCAGCTCCATCCGGTGGATCAACGCCACCGCGTCGCCCCATACCGTTCGCCATGACGGGTGCCTGACCGACGAGCCCTGTGCGTTTCAATCCATTGCGGTTCCTCCGGACAGCAGCTTTGCAATCGCCCCGCTGCCGCCGGGCCGCTATCCCTATCATTGCGAATTGCACCCCATCATGCGCGGCACGCTCATCGTGGTCGAGTCCACGACGCAAGAACGTGGAACGGTCGGCTTGCCGGAACGGTCAAGATAGCGCTTGTCGCATCGAAAGATCGCGTCAAAGCGCCCATCCACGACAAGAGAGACAGGTGACAATGCCGCGCCGCGTGCTCATCGTCGATAACGAACCGCACATCTGCGAAAGCTTGAAAGACCGCATGGAGTTCATGGGCTACGAGGTCATCGTCACGCACGACGGCCGGACGGCATTGGCCCTGATGGCGCTGGAAGCCAAAGGAAGCATCATCTGCGGCGTGCTGTTGGACGTGCAGATGCCGGTCATGGACGGCATGGAAGTGCTGCGCCGACTGCGGGCCCGCTATCCGCATCTTCCGATCGTGATGATGTCGGCCGGCGGGCATCATACCGCCCTGAGCGAGGCGATGCGTCGCGGAGCCAATGGGTATATCCTCAAGCCGTTCGATACGGCCGTGCTGACACGGACGTGCGAACTGGTGTTCGGTCCCGCGGACGAAGACGACTGATATCGCCGACTCTCAATAACCGACCGCGACAGGCACTGACGGTACTGGACAAAACGTTGGCCTTTCCTAGAACATGATCGGCATCGAACAGCCGATGCCGATACTCAAGAAACACTCGCTCGAACGCTATCTCCGGGATCGTTTCGGATCTCACACGACGTTGCTGTCATACGGGCCTATTGGGAAAGAGAGCTCTCGGGGAACGCACAAGCGATACGGGTACGGCTCGCCGGTGAAAGTGACATTCCGCGTCGGCCGACGGATCCGGTCGGCGGTAATTGAAACCGTGAGCCCAGGCCCCTTCGGTCACGAACACATGGCTGATCGCGCCCAAGCGATGCTATGGGACTACGCGTCGTATGGGGCGTTACCGCGCCATGTGGCTTCATTGGACGTGGGGGCCTTCACGGCGGAGCAAGAGTTGTTTTCCATCGCTCGAGCCCGCGAATTTTTCGTCTTGAACGACTGGGCGGACGGCACGAGTTATCACGAGGATCTCCGGCGGCTCGCGAAAGGCCGGCCGTTACGCCGCTTGGATCGGCAGCGGACGGCCGCCCTGGCCCGCTATCTGGCTCAGATCCACGCGAAGAAACGTCGAGACCGGGATCTCTACAAGCGGCGGCTGCGGGAATTGATCGGCCACGGCGAGTGCATCATGGGTTTGACCGACAGCTATCCCAAGCGGTTCCATTTCATCACCGAGACACTGTTGCGCACAATCGAGGAAGGCTGCAATCGCTGGAGGTGGCATCTTCGAAACCAGACCGGACGCCTGTGCCAGGTGCACGGAGATTTCCATCCGTACAACGTGCTGTTCCGGTCCGGAACCGATTTTTCAGTGCTGGATCGCTCGCGCGGGGAGTGGGGAGAGGCGGCCGACGATGTGACGGCGATGACGACGAACTACTTGCTGAACTCGCTGATCGCGTGGGGCAGGCTTCGCGGGCCCTTCGAGTTCCTCTTTCGGTCGTTTTGGGATACCTATCAGGAGGCCAGCGGCGACAAGGAAATCACAGCCACGGCGGCGCCGTTCTTTGCCTTCCGAGGCCTGGTCGTCGCGAGTCCGGTTTGGTATCCCACCTTGTCGGTCGGCCTCAGGAAAAACATCTTTTCGTTCATCATCAACGTCCTCGATGCGCCGCGTTTCGAACCGGAGCGGGTGAACGAGTATTGCGGGCTCTGATGGCTCTTCACAAACCTTCGCAGAGTTTCGCCATTTGGCTCACCGGCCTCCCGGCATCGGGCAAGAGTACGATTACGACACTGCTGCGGCAGGAGCTCGAAGCGTCAGGTCTGACGGTGGAGGTGCTCGAGTCGGATGCCGTGCGGCGTGCGCTCACTCCCGCACCGACGTACTCGGAGGCGGAGCGCGATCTGTTCTACCGTGCGCTGGCCTTGATCGGCTCACGCCTGGCGGCCCATGGCGTGGTCGTCATCTTCGATGCCACCGCCGTGAAGCGCGCGTACCGCGACTTCGCCCGATCGCTCATCCCCCGCTTCATTGAAGTGTCCCTCGAATGTCCGCTCGAGCTCTGTATGCAACGGGATTACAAAGGGACCTACAGCCGTGGTCAACGCGGGGACACATCGACCGTCCCGGGACTACAAACTCCGTATGAAGCACCGTTGAACCCGGAAGTTCGTATCGATACCGCAACGGTCTCGCCGCCGGAAGCGGCTCG
>DATFDJ010000234.1:0-11239 GCA_035252115.1 Nitrospira sp.
GGTGCGACGGTCCCCCGGCGATGACGGCGTCCGGTTCCCCGCCGAACGAAGGTAAACCGAAGTCACATCGGACGCGCGGAGGTCGCGCGTACCGATTCGCAACGATTCGGCGGCGTCCCCGCCGTCCGTCGACCATGCAAGATCCCACCGTTCACCCTCCGAGTCGGGATGAACGAGCATCAGGTCAGCGTTCCGGGCTGCGAGCCTGGCACAGACGTTCGCCAGCACCGGATCCGCCATGGGGCCGATCAACAGGATCATGAAATGGAACGCTCCTCCGTTCGGACAGATACTCGCTGAGTGTCGATACAACCCGTCGTTGGATTTCCGCAGGGCAGCGCCAAAAATCCGGCATGGCATTGATATCAAGGCAATAGGTACGGCCGTCGGAACAGACCACCAGTTCACACTCCGCAAAGTTCAAACCCATATCGAGAACAAGCGCCGCACAGCGCTGCCCGTCAGGAAGCCGAATATCTATGTTCGATTCTCGTCGATCACCGGCTTGCATCACGGTGGCAACCGCTCGTTCTCCGGCGACATAGACGGTGACGCGTCGGCCCCTCGGGACCGCTTGCAATGACACCGCCTGCCGTTCCATCACACGGGAAATCTTCTCCGCGCCGTCCGGGGAGCTCACGAATTGGCCCGCCTCCTGCGATCCAATCGGTTTGAGATATACCTGCTCATTCCAGGTCGAGTACTGGGACAGCGCATCGGTTTGATTCGTGGTGAACCGCGCCGGCGGGAGAACATATCCGTGCTGCCTGACCAAGGAAGCCAATTGACGACTCCCGGCCGGCACGGTGGCGCGCCCGCCCGGCACCGGACGATTGACCACGGCACAGGACAGACCATTCAGGAACGCGAGCCAAGCGGCACCGGATTCTTTGATTACGTAATCGCGGTCCTGAGCAGAAAGATCCTCCAGCACCAATGGAAGCGGCATGATGAATCGGGAAAAGACTCCCGTGAGTTCCTCGAATGGCAGAACGGCTCCGTCGATCGTCACACTCCCCCGCACATGATCCGTCCGCATCGACACCGGCCAGGTGAGGGAGATTCGGTCGAGAAGTTGAGAAGGCTCGACCCAGACGACGTCGCCGCCGCGCCGCCGCACTTCCCGATTGAGGAGCGTCGCCCAGGGATCGGTCGAATCGGCAAGAATGAGAATCACGAGCGGTGACTCCTTTCGGCACAATTCGGCATCCCGACCTTCAACAGAGGCCGTCGATGCGGCGCCATCGTGTCGTGGAGAGTATCCGGCCCGGTGGACCGTGCCTAGCTCACTAGAAGATGGAGAAACCCTACTTTCGATTGTAAGTAGGACTACGTCGGAGGAAAGACGCGGATGGCCTGTCGGCTAAACAGAAAACGGATTATACAGCCTGTCGGTAGTGTTGGGCTTGCGTCGAGAAGAGTGTGGCATACAACCCTTGCTTCCGCATGAGTCCGTCGTGGGTACCCTGTTCGGCAATCCGACCATCTTCCACGACGTAAATACAATCGGCCATTTTGACGGTCGACAACCGATGGCTGATCAGAATGGCCATGCGTCCCTTGGCCAGCTCGTGAAACCGTTCGAACAGTTCGGCTTCGGCTTTCGCGTCCATGGCGCTGGTTGGCTCGTCGAGGATCACGATCTGTGAGTCGCGAAGGACTGCTCGAGCCAATGCAATTTTCTGCCATTCTCCGATACTGAGCTCATGACCACCGTCGAACAATTTGCCAAGCAGCGAGTCGTATCCATGGGGCAACCGCTCAATCACCTGATGAATTCCCGCCTGCCCGGCCGCCTGGACAATGGCCGTGCGATCGACGTTGGCATCGCCGACCCCGAGCGCAATGTTCTCCGCCGCCGTCATTTGGTATTTGACAAAGTCCTGAAAAATGCCGCTCACGGCGCCGCGCACATCGAGGATGGCATAGTCGCGGAGGTCGACTCCATCGATCGTAATGCGCCCTGAGGAAGGATCGTAGAGACGACAGAGAAGCTTCACCAGCGTGGTTTTCCCCGCTCCATTGGAGCCGACGAACGCGACATGTTCCCCCGGGCGGACGGTAAACGAGAGATCGTGAATGGCGATACGCCCTTCATCGGGATAGTGAAAAGATACCTGCTGAAACGCGATGCCCTGCATGATCGGTCTCGGAAATGGCCTGGGTGTGTCGGATACCGGCAGACGCGATCGGACAGACAAGAATTCCTGGAGCGTCGTTAAGAACAGATTGCTCTCATAGAGACTTGAAATACTGCCGCCCAAACCCTCCAGGAATGCGGATGCCCGTTGAATCGCTTGAAAGTACATGACCAAGTCGCCCACGGTCAGCACACCGTTTATGGTCCGGAGCGCGACAAACGAGTAGACCGCGAATACACCGGCGACCCCGAGGCCTTGTGCCGCCAGAGTCGCGAGCGCCCATCTTCGTTCCATTTCGATACGCTCGGCTCTGAGAATCGATCGCACCTCCTGAAATCCACGCCTGAGTCGGGCACCGAGGTCGAACAGCCGCACTTCCTTCGCCGCCGTTCCTTGCGTCAGCAACCAATTGAAATACCACGCCTGGCGTTCGAGCGCGGTGCGGTCGCGTTCCCAGGCAAACAGCCGGTTGGACTGGCGCACACGGACCAAGAAAAATGGGACGGCGCTGAGCAGCAAGACGGGCAGGACAGACCAATGCAGCCACCACAGAATGCCGGCCATGGCGAGAAGAGAAATCCCCTCCTGTCCGACTTGCAGCAAGGCATTGAGGATGGCCGTCGGGCGATAGGGCGCCTCTTGTTGCGCACGATGCAGGGTGTCTTGATACTTCGCGTTCTCGTAATACTCGAGATCGACTTCGACCGATTTGGCTTGAAGGATCGTATGCATGTGATCGGTGACCACTTGTGCGTGGACTCGTGCGACCAACGACGCCAAAGCGGTCAACATGGCGCTGAAAATCGCGATCGCAGCCAACCAGGCCAGGATCGCGGCCACCGGAGTGAACGATCCGCCGGCCGGTGGAGCGTTCAATCTTTCCGTCATCCCATCGATCAACAGCTTGGTGAAATAGAGAACGGCCAACGGCATGAGGCCCTGGATGGTACGCAGCGCGATGCCGGCCACAGCAAGCTTCGGGCTGCTCTGCCAGACGAACCGCAGCGCGTGGCGAAAGGCGGAGAGAAACGGATGCAGGCGTTCCATCCAGTCCCAACCTGTCGTCGGCCGATTGTGCACCACGTTATCCATGCAATGGCCGTCCGGCGGTGAGCGAGTGATCGAATGGATAGGAAAAGGTGACGGTGAATTGCTGCCACTGCCGCGACATTTCATGAAACGGATTTCCGTCCAATGTCAGCCAGGCATGGCCGTTCAGTGTTCCTCCGTCTTTCCTCACGCCGCAATGCAAGCGCACGGGAAACCCCAAGCGGCGGGCATATCTGTACAACGCCACGGAACGCGGAAAGCAGTTTCCTTTGGAATTGTACGGAAAGAGCAGCAACCAGCGATCGACATAATAGAGAAGAACTTCGACCGACCGCTCATCCCTTTGATGCGGGCTGGGTTTCGGCTCCAGCATCCCGAGAACCTGGGGCAAGCTCATGAATCTCAGGAGGATGCGCACCCAGACGAGCAGCAGACCCACGCGGAGGATCACCCAATATGTCGAAAGCGGTCGGCGCATGGCGGGATCAGTGTATCAAGCCGCCAAGGGAAATCCAGTTTTCGCTGGTTCTGGTGAGGGTTTACGATTGGGATTCGAACAGCCCAAGTTGCAACTCTTCGGCCCGGGTGAAAGAGATGGGGTACTTCTCGGTGAAGCAGGCGCTGCAATATTGATTGGGCGATCCCGGCGCGGCCTTGAGCATGCCTTCCAAACTGAGGTACGCCAGGCTGTCCGCGGTGATGTACTTGCGGATTTCCTCGGTGGAATGACTCGAGGCGATCAATTCCTTCTTGGTCGGCGTATCGATGCCGTAGAAGCAGGGCGAGATGATGGGCGGAGAGCTGATCCGCATGTGGACTTCTTTTGCGCCGGCCTGGCGGATCATCTTCACGATCTTCCGGCTCGTGGTCCCGCGCACGAGCGAGTCATCGACCACCACCACGCGCTTTCCTTCCAGCACTTCCGGTACGGCATTGAGTTTGACCTTCACGCCGAAATGGCGGATGGACTGCTCGGGCTCGATGAACGTTCGCCCGACATAGTGGTTACGGATCAGACCCGTTTCGAATCGGATGCCTCCACCCTCGGCATAACCGAGTGCGGCCGGAACGCCGGAGTCCGGAACGGGAATGACGATGTCCGCCGGCACCCACGATTCATGCGCCAACTGCCGGCCGAGCGCTTTGCGCGTGGCATAGACGGCATTCGCTCCGTAAATTTTGCTGTCCGGCCTCGCAAAGTAGACGTACTCGAACACGCACATCGCGGGATCGACTTTGGAAAAGGGATGGTGGCTTTCGAGCCCTTGATCGCTGATTACCACGAGCTCTCCCGGCTCCACCTCGCGGACATACTCGGCGTCGAGCAGATCGAAGGCACAGGTCTCGGATGCGACGATCCAACTGCTTCGCAGCCTGCCGATACAGAGCGGCCGCAGCCCGTGAGGATCGCGTGCGGCGATCAAACCGTTGTCGGTCATCAATACGACGGAGAAGGCGCCCCGGACCTGGCTCAAGGCGTCGATCACGCGGGCCAGAAAGGTATCGGCCCTGGAGTGTGCGATGAGATGAATGATCACTTCGCTGTCGGAAGTGGATTGAAAGATCGCACCGTAGGCTTCCAGCTCGTTGCGCAACACCTGAGCATTGATCAGGTTCCCGTTGTGCGCCAGGGCGAGATTTCCGAAGGCGAAGTTCACGATCAGCGGCTGCACGTTTTTCAAATCGTTGCCGCCGGCGGTGGAATAGCGGTTGTGACCGATCGCCATA
Source organism: Nitrospira sp. (assembly GCA_035252115.1). Taxonomy (GTDB): domain Bacteria; phylum Nitrospirota; class Nitrospiria; order Nitrospirales; family Nitrospiraceae; genus Nitrospira_C. The sequence continues at coordinate 4,920 of DATFDJ010000234.1, forward strand.
TGGCCGGGCAGCTTCTCGAGAACGGACTTGTCGTAAATGTCCGCAACCAACCCCATGCCCTTGTGGAGGAAGAACTGATCGCCGTCGGCGGACACGATACCCGAGGCCTCCTGCCCCCGGTGCTGAAGCGCATAGAGCCCGAGATACGCGAGATTTCCCGCCTCTTCGTGCCCGTAGATGCCGAAGACGGCGCACTCATCGTGGAATTTGTCGGGCATGATCAGGCGCGGACGTGAAACGTTATGCGTCATGCGTGAGGCCATCGGTAACATCCCGCGTGTGTTTCTGTGGCGCATACGCTTCACGCTTAACGCATCACGCGTCACGAGTCTCCCAGCATCCGTTCGAGCGAACAGGCCCACTGCCCGTAGAGATCTGCAATGGCCACATCGATGGTCTTTGTGGTGGATTGCTGATCGCCCACGTACACCACCAATCGGTCTCCTCCCACTCCACCGACCACTTCCGCCGGCACGCCCAGTCGTCTTGCCTGATCGAGAATGGCCTGCCGATGAACCCGTTTCGCCGACAGCACGATCCTCGATTGGCTTTCGCCGAAGAGCACGGCATCGTGCCTCAGCCGACCAGGGAACAATTTTACCACAGCGCCGAGCTTCCGGTCTTCGGACGAGATACAGCACTCGGCCAGCGCGACAGCCAAGCCGCCGTCGGAGCAATCGTGCGCCGATTGCACGAGACCCGATCGGATCAAACTCAGTGTGCACTCGTGCAACGCCTGTTCCGCATCCATGTTCAAGTAGGGAGGCGACCCTTGCTCCCGATGGTGCAGCATCTTGAGATATTCCGATCCGCCCAGATCGTCCCGCGTCGTCCCCAGCAGGATGATGTCGTCTCCCTGCTCCTTGAACCATTGCGTCATCGCGTGATCGGCCCGCTCGATCAGTCCCACCATTCCCAACATCGGCGTCGGATAGATCGACAGGCCGTTCGTTTCGTTATAGAAACTGACGTTGCCGCTGACGATAGGGATTTTGAAATGCTCGCACGCGTCCTTCATCCCTTCGATCGCCAGCACGAATTGCCACATGATGTCGGGCCGCTCCGGATTGCCGAAATTGAGGCAGTCGGTCAGTCCGATCGGTTCAGCGCCGGAACACACCAGATTGCGCGCCGCTTCGGCCACGGCCAACCGCGCGCCCTCGTACGGATGCAATAGGCAGTACCGGCCGTTGCAGTCCACGGTCATCGCGACGGCCTTGTCGGTGCCCTTGACGCGCACGACCGCTGCGTCCGAGCCCGGCCGCACCATGGTATTGGTTCGGACCATATGGTCGTATTGCTCATAGATCCATCGCTTGCTCGCTATCGTGGGAGAGCCGAGGAGCGCCATCAGCGCGGCGCCCGCATCCTTCACATCCGCCATCGCGTCATAGTTGAGATTCGTCAGCATGTCCTGATAGGCGGGGGGAGAATAGGGACGCTCGTACCGTGGACCTTCGTCGGCCAGCGCCTTGGCTGGAATCTCGGCCACGACCGTGCCGTGCTCCTTCACCCGCAACATGCCGTCGCCGGTCACCGTGCCGATCACGGCGACATCCAGGTCCCATTTCCGGCAGATCCTGATGCAGTCATCTTCTTTCCCGGCCTTGGCGACCATCAGCATGCGTTCCTGCGACTCCGAGAGCATCAATTCATACGGCGTCATGCCTGGCTCGCGGCGTGGGGCGTGCGTCAAATCCAGTTCGATGCCGTTGCCGGCGCGGGACGCCATTTCGCAGGATGAACTGGTGAGACCCGCCGCTCCCATGTCTTGAATGCCGACCAGCAGGTCGTTTGCCATCAATTCAAGACAGGCTTCGAGCAAGAGTTTTTCTTGAAAAGGGTCGCCCACCTGAACGGTCGGACGTTTCTGCTCCGACGTATCGTCGAACGAATCGGAGGCCATCGTCGCGCCATGGATGCCGTCGCGTCCGGTCTTCGAGCCGAAGTAGATCACCGGATTGCCGACGCCGGCCGCGGTGCCGCGAAAAATCTTGTCCTTCTGCGCGATCCCGAGACAGAACACATTGACGAGGGGGTTCAGCGAATAGATGTCGTCGAATCGCACTTCGCCGCCGACCGTCGGCACACCCATGCAGTTGCCGTATCCCGCAATGCCCGCCACGACGCCTTTCACCAAGTGACGATTCTTGGCCGTATCCAGCCCGCCGAACCGCAGCGAGTCCAGTAGGGCGATCGGGCGGGCGCCCATCGTAAAGACGTCGCGCAGAATGCCGCCGACTCCCGTCGCTGCGCCTTGGTAGGGCTCGATGAACGACGGATGATTGTGCGACTCCATTTTGAACACGACGCACAGGCCGTCGCCGATGTCCACCGCTCCCGCGTTCTCGCCCGGTCCTTGCACCACACGAGGGCCCGTGGTCGGCAGTTTCTTCAAGTGGACACGCGAGCTCTTATAGGAGCAATGTTCCGACCACATGACCGAAAACATGCCGAGCTCGGTCAGATTGGGCTCGCGCCCGAGGATCTCGACGATCTTCTTGTACTCATCCTCGGTCAGATTGTGCTGCGCGATGACGTCTTGGGTGATCACTTGGCTGGACGACTTCATTGGATTTTCCGTACTTCCCAGGGAACGATTTGTCCGTTTTCGAGCAGATCAAACAATTTCTCAGGATGTCGTCGGGTCATAAATTCCCGAAGAGCCTCGAACCAAATATTGACTCTCCGCTGAATTGCCAGATTTTGCCGTATACGTGAAATAATGACCTGACCTCGGCAACCAGATGGAACATCTTCAAACTCTGTATCCTGCGTGAGAAAGATGATCTCCTCCTCTACCAGCCGCTTGCGAAGTTCTGAGTCTTTGATGCCGCGCAGCCTCAGTACGATAATATGTTCGGCATCGTATCCTGCCCGTCAAGCAAGATTTTCAAGAAGTTTGCTCGACTGCGGGCGGCACATGCTCAGCGACATGCGCAGCATAACGAAGCGCCGCTAGTATCTGTTCACGTGTAATGGCATAAGCCTCCTGCACCACCTCAAGAGTCTCGCCTGCAGCCAGCGCCCCTACTACCGTTGCGACATCGATACGCGTTCCTGTGAGACAAGGCTTTCCGAATCTGACACTGGGATCCATCGAAATGCCGGGAAAGATTTCCATAGTCAAGATCCTCCCCTCACGCGCGCACTATACGAGAGCAACATGACTTCGGTTCACACCATCCACGCTTGTATTCATAAACTCCTAAGCGCTTTCAATTTTCCCTTTCCCCGCAACCACATGAACAACTCGGGCTTACGTCTCCGAATGCCGAGCACAACCCTTCTTTCAATTTACAAGCAACGACCATGCAACTCCCAATGCTCGTCCAGCAGATGATTCGAAATGGCTCAGAGCGACATTGTCGGGCACACAAACCTCTCATTGTCTATATGTTTATCTGCTGGTGACGCTGACCTGGGCGCCCGTTCGCCCGCAGGGGGGTCCCCACACCGGGCGGGGTGCGAGGACGAACGGGCTGGTCAGCGACAGGACCCGTGTCATACTCCGACTGGTCTTTTGTGCTTTAAAGACTCCAGCATCGATTGGAAGATCAGCCGGCCGTCTTCATTGCCCAGCATCGCTTCCACGCAACGTTCCGGATGCGGCATCATGCCGAGCACATTGCCCTGGGCGTTACGGATGCCGGCGATGTGATCGACCGAGCCGTTCGGATTGGCGTCCGGCGTCGTCTTCCCGTCCGCATCGCAATACCGAAACGCGATTTGGCCGTTGGCCTGCAGGCCGGCGAGCGTCACTGGATCGGTGTAGTAATTCCCTTCCGCGTGTGCGATCGGGATTTTCAAGACTTGACCTGGCTTGCACATGTTTGTGAACGGCGTCGCGGCGTTCTCTACTCTGACGTGAACGTCTTTGCAGACAAAATGCAGCGAGCGGTTTCTCAGCATCGCGCCGGGCAAGAGTCCCGCTTCGAGGAGGATCTGAAACCCGTTGCAGACACCGATGACCAGGCCGCCGTCGTCGGCAAACTTCTTCACGTCTCTCATCACCGGTGAGAAGCGGGCGATCGCACCAGTGCGAAGATAATCTCCATACGAGAACCCGCCGGGAATCACCACGGCATCCAGCCCGGTGGACAGCGCCTCCTTGTGCCAGATCATGTCGACGGACTGTCCCAGCACATCGGCAAGGACATGCTGACAGTCGTGATCGCAGTTACTACCAGGAAAGACCAAAATGCCGATGTTCATAAATCAGTTTTTAGTTTTGAGTTGTAAGTTTTTAGTTATGGGAACGGAGCTTGCACCGGAAACTAAACACTCAACACTAACAACTCAAAACTTCCGGTTAGGTCAGCTCATACCGATATTCTTCGATGATCGTATTCGCCAACAGCTTCTCGCACATCTGTTTCACTTCCGCCTCGGCCTTATCCTTATCTTTTTCTTCGAGATCCAACTCCATATACTTGCCGACACGCACATTCCCCGCGTTCTTGAATCCGAGGGAATCGAGGGCATGCTCGATTGCCTTGCCTTGCGGGTCGAGGATGCCTTGTTTCAACGTCACATGAATTTTTGCTTTCACCTCATGTCCCTCAGTGCAGAGTGTGATTCATTTTCCATTCGGCCGATGACATGAAGCCCATCCCCATAGCGACGAATCGTGATCGCGATACCTTAATGCTTTGTGACGGTATACCGATACCCTTCTCGATTCGGGATGGTCGTCACATCACGCGTCGTATCGAGGACTTCACCACCGTACTCCCGGAGATAGGCTTCGACTTCATCTTTCTTGAGACAGTACGATTCCATGACGGGGGCGCTCTCATAACGAATCTTGACGTACATGTTTAGCAGCGGCTTCGGAATGCTTCGTTTGATCAGCCGCTTGATCGTCGGCAACAAGTTTGGCGAAGGGGGTTCAGGCGGTGGTGGAACCCACTCTTTGAGCACGCGACTCGGCATATAGAACACGAGATACCCGCCGTGCGTAAGGATCCTGAGAAATTCTTTGAGATAGGCTTTGCAGTACTCAGGTCGCATGTGATGAAGGACAATATTGGAATAAATCAAGTCAAAGTAATTGTTATCAAAAATCCGAAGATCATCTCGTTCATTAAGAACGTATCGGCATTGCTCTCCGTAGCGATTGTACTTGCGGGCGCCCGTCAGCATCGACGGCGCGATGTCGACTCCTATGACTTCCTGAAAATACTTGGCAAGCGCCTGAGTCAGTCGTCCTACACCACAACCAAAATCCAGGGCCCGATTTCGACGGACAGTCAACCCTAGACCTCTCATGTGCTCCATCAGTTGCTCGATCTCGTCGCGTCCCGTCTCAAAAAACTCCTCGGGCGTCCACCTGTTCCCCTTTTTAGCTTCAACTGTAAGGATGGCCCAAAGCGGATCTTTTTTGCCGAAGTTGTTCCAGTTCTTCTGGAGGTCTTTGAGATTCATCGGTTGCGCCTGATCATTCTTACGGTTTTGTTTGCTGGTGCCGCTGAGTTTCCACTATGTGATGCACATATTTCCTGATCCAAAAAATGACGCCGACCGTGCCGACGCCGCCCAAAGCCAGCGCGACAAACGCCCAGCGCCAGGGAGAATCTTCGAGGCGGTACGCCATCATGGCGACGACAGCCGCCCACACCAGCACCGCCGCCACCAATCCGTAATTCAGAAACCCCCGCAGCATTTCTCTTCTTCGTCCCCTCATCTCCGCGGTGGAGGATAGGCTGGATCTTACGGGCGACTTGCATGGAGGCTCGGGCCACCGCACTCCGTGAACCGGCGTGTTCGGCAGGGCCGACGGCGAGCACTGTCCGAAGTTCCGTTCGAGCATGACTCGGAACGGAACAAGTTGCACAGCCGAGCGACGGGAACGGTTAGTGCGGTCGAGCCGGAATGCCGGAGGCCGTGAGAGACTGCCTACCTCCTCATCCGCACACCCTCTTCAACACCTCCTGATACGCCTCCTCGATCTTCCCCAAATCCTTCCGAAACCGATCCTTATCCATCGACTCCTTCGTCGTCCGATCCCAGAACCGGCACGTGTCCGGTGAAATCTCATCGGCGAGGATCAATTGTCCGTTGTAGAGCCCGAACTCCAGCTTGAAATCCACCAGGATCATCCGGCGCTCGAGGAAGAACGGCTGCAGGACGTCGTTGATCTTTAGTGCGAGCCGCCTGATCTCCGACAACTGCTCCGGCGTGGCAAGCTTGAGGAGACGCACATGATCGTCGGCGATGAGCGGATCGCCGAGGGCATCGTGCTTATAGTACCACTCCACGACCGCCGGCTGGATCGGCTCGCCTTCCTTCAATCCGAGTCGTTTCGCAAGGCTTCCGGC
>DATFDJ010000235.1:0-18891 GCA_035252115.1 Nitrospira sp.
CGCAGGGGCGTCTCATGCCGCCCAAAACGTTTTAGCGAAGTAGATCTTTAGTGCTGGTGATGAGGACACAGGTGCAGCCCGTCTCGCTCCAGACACGCTCGTCGCCTGTGCCAGGTGCCCCGTAGTTGTAGTCGCCCGGGAAGAGCCGGCGCTCGTCGATCCAGAGCTCCCCGTCCAGGAGATGCAACTCTTCCACGCCCGCGTGCGTATGCCCCGGATAACTCGCGCCGGGGGCAAGGCGCACCAGCATGCTGACCCGGTCCCGTTCCGCGTCCGTCGCGAGCAGCTTACATTCGATCCCGGGCGCAACCTGCTCCCATTCCGGCTCGGACCATCGCCGCGCCGCCGGCAGCACCGGCGGCGTGCCCGTCTCCTCCGCGATGCGTTGCGCCAGGCGCGCCTGCAGCGAGGCGTTCGGACGAAGCACGTCGGTCGGCCAGGAGACGAACCGATCCACTATCGGGCGGAGGCTCTCCCACTCCCGGCGGCAGTCCGGGCACGAGGCGATATGGGCTTCGGCCGCCGCCGCCTCGCTCGCCGCCAACGCCTGAGTCGCGTACGCGCACGTGACTTCACTGTGATCGCAGCGGCTCCTATCGGACGTGCTCATGGTCCCCCATTTCCGTGGTCAGTCTCTGCCGCAGTTTGTGCAGCCCTGAACGAATGCGCGTCTTGATGGTGCCGAGCGGCTGATTCAGCCGCGCTGCGGCTTCGACATGCGTCAACCCGGAGAAAAACGTCGTTTCGATCGCCTGACGCTCGTCCGGCGTCAAGACCTGCAATGCCGCGCGCAGCGATTCGCTCTGCTCGCGCAGCTCGAGCACGTCGTGCGGATCGGCCGCCGCCTCGTCCAGCGGCTGCATCTCGCCGCCATGGCTGCGCTTCTTTCGGCTCTCGAAGCGGAGGCGGTCGATCGCCCGCGAGCGGGCCTGGTTCATGATCCAGCCGAGCACCGTGCCGTTCGCGGCGTCGTAACGCGACGCGCGCCGCCAGACATCGTGGAAGACGTCGACGGTCAGCTCCTCGGCGGTTTCCCGGTTGGCGGTGATTCGCACGATCAACGTGAAGACGAGGCGATGAGCCATCTCGTAGAGCGTGTGCAACGCGAGTTGGTCGCCCGCGGCAATGGACCGGACCAATGCCGCCCAGTCCCGCTCCGGCACCGGAGCCTTGGACTTGGCATAGAGGACGTCGCCGAGCGTTGCCGGCCGCTTCGATGTACCTTCCTTGGATGTGGCCAACGGATTCGCCATGGGCCTGGAATTGGCAGCAGCGCGGGAGATACACAAACAGCGCCTGAAACCACTGAAGTGTAATAAAGAAAGAGTCTATGAGAGACCTAGGGCGGCCCCTAGTACAAGGCGGGCGACAAAGTGGTGCAGTTCAGCGGTGCTCCTTGAATTGGTGATTGCGATAGGCGGCCAGGCGTGACGCGAGACGCGTTTTCAATTCCAGACGTTTGGGCTTGCCGGTCGACGTGTACGGAACATCCTCGCCGAACAGAACGACCTTCGGACATTTCGAGAAAGGCAGCACGCGCCGGCAGTGCTCGACCAACTCTGCTTCCGTCGGACACGGCGCACCGCCGCGGGGCACGACATACGCGGCGATCTCTTCCCCATAGTAACGGTGGTCGAATGCAACCGCCATCGCGAACAGCACGAGCGGATGGCTCTTCAACGCATCGTCGATTTCCAGAGGCGAAATGTTGACACCGCCTCGAATGATCAATTCCTTCAGGCGCCCTGAGACAAAGAAAAACTGCCGGCCCTGTGCATCTCGTACATAGAATCCCTCGTCGCCGGAACGAAACCAGCCTCCCTTGAACGCCGCGTCGTTGGCATCGTCCCGCTTGAAATAGCCGGCGCAGACCGTCCCGCCACGGATGCAGATCTCTCCCCGCGACCATTCCGGAAGAGGGCGGCCCTCCCCGTCCAGGATCGTCATCATGTTGTGCCTCAATGGGACTCCGATCGACGGAAACTCATAGTCTCTGATCCAGTGACGGTGCTGCTCCGGCGAGAGATCGTTGGGAAGGAAGCAGGAATAACAGGTGGTTTCGGACAATCCGTAGCCGTGGCGGATGCGAAAGCCGAACCGGTCTTCGAACCGCGCGGCTGTATCCTTGAGCAAGGGACCGGCTCCGCAGATGAAGCCGCCGAGGCGGTCCAAGTTGTAGCCTGTCACATCCTCATTTTCATCCAACAGGAATTCGAGCAGCGTGGGAACGACGCTGACGCAGGTCACGCGCTCTTCGTGCAATCTCCGCCAGAAGACCGCGCTCTTGAATTTGCGGTTCAGGACGGTGCTGCCGGCACAATAGAACGGCGTCAGCAACGTCACCACCGTTCCATTGACATGATGGAGCGGCAACACGCACATCAACCGGCTGTTGATGCCGAATCCGTGCCACTCGGCGATTGCATCGGCGTCGGTCAGGAGATTTTCGACGGTCAACACGACGCCTTTGGGCGGGCCTGTCGTGCCGGACGTATAGACGATCAAGGCTTCATCGCTCAGCGAACCGGCGTGAGCCGGGTGGCCGGAAGCCGACCCGTTTGGCGATGGTCCGCCGATGTGGCCGCTGTTCCGAGTGAACCCCTCGTCGTTGACCGCGACCACTCGTCGTACGGCCGTCCCTTCATGTCGAAGGGCTTCCACTTCTTCAAGGCAACTGTGCCAGCAACAGATCGCGGTGGCCTCCGAATGTTCGAGGATGAACCGCTTCTTGTCCGGCGATTCCTCGATGTTGATCGGGACGACGGTCACTCCCGAGACCCATGCGGCAAAATACAGCACCGCGGTGACGTCATGGTTGAACAAAATCGTGGCAAGCCGGTCCCCGCGCCGCAGGCCGATGTGGTCGCGAAGGAACGCGGCCGCCCGTTGGACGGCCGTGCCGAACTCTCCATAAGTATAGGTATACTGCCGGCCTCGGTCGTCGTCGACATACGTTAAGAACGGTCGATCGACTAAGCCACGGTCGGATACGCGGGAGAGGAAGAAATCGGCGAACGACGTCCAGGGCAATGCGGGAGAGAGGCCGGGCACCTGGCGCGCTTGCGTGATGTGGTCAGGTACGGCGATCAAGGGGGACATACTCCCTCCTCGGCGGCCCCGTGTAGAATGCGCGCGGTCTCATCAGGCGGTTATGGTCCTGTTGTTCGATGACATGCGCGCACCATCCGGTGATGCGGGAGCAGACGAAGACCGGCGTATAGAATGCGTGAGGAAGCGCCATCAGCAGATAGGCCACCGCCGTATAAAAGTCGAGATTGGGGTAGAGCCCTTTTTCCCGGTGCATGACCTGTTCGACGATCGTCGCGATCTCGTACCACCGGCGGTCGCCGCAGGACCGGCTCAACGACTCGGCATGGCGCTGGATGATCGCGGAGCGGGAATCGCCGTGCTTGAGCACGCGATGGCCGAAGCCCATGATCCGCCGCTTCCGCGCGAGCGCGTCCCGCACCCATGCCTCGGCCTTCTCCGGCGTGCCGATCTCGAGAAACATCCGCGCCACCGCTTCGTTCGCGCCGCCATGGAGCGGGCCTTTCAACGTGCCGATGGCCGAAGTGATCGCCGAATACAAATCCGTCATCGTGGACGCCGTGACGCGGGCCGCGAAGGTCGAGGCGTTGAATTCATGCTCGGCGTACAGGGTGAGGGACACATCGAGCGCATGGGCCATGGCTCGTGCCTCATCGTCGCCTTTCCGGTCGGTCAGCAGATAGAGCAGGTTCTCCGCGAAGCTCAACTCGCCGTGCGGGGGCACGAGCGGTTTCTCATGGGCAAAACGATAGGCTGCCGACGTCAGCAACGGAAGCTGCGCCAGCAGGCGAATGGATTTTCGGACGTTCGCGTCACGCGAATTGTCGGCCGCTTCGGGATCGACGATCCCCAGCAGCGAGACGCCCGTTCTCAGCACGTCCATCGGATGCGAACCGGACGGCACCGTCTCGAGAAAGGCTTCCACAGGACGAGGCAGGACCGCATGGCGCGCCAGTTGCGCTGAGAAATCCTTCATTTCCTTGCGACCGGGTAATTCGCCGAGCAACAGGAGATAGGCGACTTCCTCGAACGTGCTGTGCTCCGCCAAGTCGGTCACCGCATAGCCCCGATAGAGAAGACCTGCTTCCCCTTCGTCCACGAGACAGAGGGCCGACTCTCCGGCGATCACACCTTCGAGGCCTGGACTATAGGACAAATGGCTTTTCGCCTCAGTGCCTAGTGACTCGCTCATGGTTGTCCCCATAACTCCTCCCGTCTTGTGGTTCACGCGATGCTGTATAGCGGAGCAGATCGTACAGCTCCTGCCTGGTCATCATGTGGTGGAGCCAGTCCCGCTGCGTGCCGAACAGCTTCAATTCCGACAACAGCTCGCCGATGGCCCGCAAGGCCGTCCGCAATGCCGTCACGGGGAAGAGCACGCCGCGATATCCCATGGATTCGAATTCGGCGCAAGTCAGGAGCGGGGTCTTTCCGAACTCCGTCATATTGGCGATCAGCGGCACGGTGATGCCGGCCTTCTTCATTTCGTTCGCGAAAGTGCGAAATTCGTCGGCCGATTCCAGGGCCTCGGGGAACAACGCGTCCGCCCCCGCTTCAACGTACGCCCTGGCGCGTCCGATGGCCGCCTCGAGTCCCTCGACGCCGCGAGCATCCGTCCGGGCGATGATCATGAAATCCCGATCGCGTTTCGCGCGCGACGCCGCCGCGATCTTGGCAACCATCTCGGCTGCCGGAACCAGCCGTTTCCCCGACAGATGGCCGCATTTCTTGGCTGTGTCCTGATCTTCGATCTGCATGCCGGCGAGACCGGCGCGCTCAAAGGCCGTCACCGCCTCTGCAACGTCCGCGGGGCCGCCGTATCCCGTGTCCGCGTCCACGATCGTCGGAACGGAAACCGCCTGCGCGATTCTCCCTGCCTCGGCCGCCACATCGGTCAGCGTGAGCAGGCCGATGTCCGGCACACCGCGGCAGGCGGACAACCCGGCACCCGAGACATACACGACCTCGTAGCCGGCCCTTTCGATTTGCATCGCGATGAGGGCGTTGAAGGCGCCGGGAATGCCGATCGTCTTGCTGCGCAGCAGCTCGCGTAAGCGGGAGGTCTTCGTCTGCGTCTGTTGCCCCATCGTCGTGCCTTGCGCCCTCGTAGAATGTCAGGTTCGAACCATCAGCGGCATCAGTGCTCCGATGTCCTTGACCTGGTCCAACTTCCAGACGAACCGTATCAGCCGGTCGCAGCGGACGCGATCGAGACGCCCGCGGGCCAGCCGACGAAACTTCACCTCCAGGTCCCCGTCCGACATGGGATGGCCGGGATGGCCCAACGGAACGTCCTTCTGCCTCGTATAGGTTTTTCCTTCCCGGGTCCGGACCGTGATACGGGTTGGCATCGTGTGAGGATACCGGTCCTCGAACTCAGGTACGCGCACGACGCGGACTTTTTTCATCAACTCGCGCAGCGCGGCATCCTTCAGCCGTTCGGGGCCGAACGACTGCAGCGAGACCGCGCCGTCGAGCAGCGCCACCGCGACGCAATAGGGAAAACTGTGGTCCGCCGTTTCTCTCGTCGTCGGCTGCCACTTCTCGGGATCGCGTCCGATGATCTCGATCGCGACGTCATAACTGCCGATCTCGATCTCGGACACATGCTCGACCGCCCGATCTCCTTCGGCCCGCATCAGCTCGGCCCGCACATCCAAGGCGGCTTCCACCGCACTCTGCGCGTGATATTCCACCGGGTAATGCTTGATATAGGTATCCAGAATCTTGAAGGAGACCGGACCGGAGGGCCCTTGCTCGCCGCCGAACGGCGGCAACTCGAACGGCCCGGACACGAGTTTCATGAAGCCCTTCTCACCTTCAAAAATTGGTGAAGGACCCGTCATCCCCCGTTCAGCCAACATGGCGGCGAACACGGCGTTGCGAGCCGCATTCGAAAAGGCGCAGGCTTTCCACATGGACAAGTCGCCGACCCGTGTCTGCCGCAGCGCCACATTCGCGACGCCGGCCAGATTGACGGCGTGCAGCGTTTGTATCTCAGACAACTTCAGAATCTTGGCGGCGGCAAGCGCCGAGGAGAACGGTCCGTAGGTCACATGATCCCACCCGCGAGGCCGAAGGGCCGCGGCGTCGCAGAGTCGACACTGCACTTCGTACGCGAGCGCGGTCGCCTGAATCACTCGCTTGCCCGAGGCGTGGACCGTTTCACCGAGTGCCAGCACGGCGGGGATGTTGTCGGAGGGATGAGCCGGTTCCTTGGCGAGGTAGGTATCGTTGAAATCCAGATAGCGGACCAACCCGCCGTTCGCAAACGCCGCCAAATCCGGCAGCGTCTTGTGCGTCGTGCCCCAGAGCGTCGCACCCCTCGGCACCTTGACCTGTTGCGCGAGCTGGCGGGCGAACCGGCACGGCGCCGCATTCCATGCTCCGAGCGCGCAGCCGAGACTGTCGAGAATTCTGCGTTTGACTTCATGGACGACGTCGTCGGACAAATCGTCGAAGGACAGCGACTGGCAATATCGGGCAAGGCGAGCTGCGAGCATGCGCTCCTCCGGGATCTACGCGCTCGATGCCTCAGTTTCGGCCATCCGTGGCCGCCGTTTTTCGAGAAAGGCTTGAACGGCCTTGTGCTTTTCCGATGTGGTGCACAGGGCCCCGAACAGTTCCGCTTCTCTTGCCAAGCCTTCGGACAGCGGGATGTCGAGCCCGCCCCTAATGGCATGCAGCGCCGCTTCAATTGCAGGCGTCCCGCGGGCGGCAATCAGCGATGTGACGGCATCCGCCTGCGCATACAATTTATGGGAGGGAACGACCCGGCTGACGAGTCCCATTGTGAGCGCCTCCTCTGCCGAGACAGACTCGCCGGTCAGAATCATCTCGGCCGCTCTGGAGGCACCCACGACTCTCGGCAACCGCTGCGTGCCGCCGAATCCAGGAATGAGGCCCAGTTTGATTTCCGGCAAACCGAATGTGACTCCTTCCGCGGCGATCCGGATATGACAGGCGAGCGCCAACTCGAGGCCTCCACCGACACAGGTGCCGTTGATGGCCGCCAACACGGGCTTGTTGCACCGTTCGATATGATTCAACAACGACTGGCCCTGCAGGGCAAACTCGGTACCGGCATGACTCGTGTTCAGATGCGTCAATTCGTGAATGTCCGCACCGGCGCAAAAAAAACGGCCCGATCCGGTGAGGATCACCGCTCGAACATAGTCGTCTTGCTCGACTTCGCTCAGGACGCCCGCGAGTTGTTTGAGGAGCGCCGTATTGAGCGCGTTGGCCGGAGGGTTGTGCAGTGTGATCCGCGCGACATGGTGCGAGATGGTCAACAACTGATGAAGCATGGTGGCGTCTCCATTCGTTTAGCGTCCTGGTTGACCTCGTAGGTCGCGCATTCGTTGATGCTCGGCGATGGCGGAGAGTAGATCCGGCATTCCTTCGCCGGTCGTCGCCACGGTTCGAAGGACCATCGGACACCACTCCCGCAAGTCGCTGAGCGTCGAATCCGCCCCCGCATGATCGCCTTTATTCACGACCACGATGTGCGCCATTTCCAGCAGTCCGGCCTTCATCGCCTGAACTTCGTCTCCGAGGCCCGGCGCCACGACCGCGAGGACCGTCTGGGCGAGTCCCATCACGTCTACGTCGTTCTGGCCGACGCCGATGGTCTCGATCAAGATTACCTCGTACCCCGCCGCCTCGAGTACGACGGCGGCGGCGCCGGTCGCTCGTGCCAGCCCTCCGGCATGTCCACGAGTCGCCATGCTCCGGATGTAGACATCCCGGCCGACGGCATGGCTCTGCATCCTGATACGGTCGCCCAGCAGTGCGCCGCCGGTCACATGGCTGCTGATGTCGACAGCCAACACCCCCACCTTCATGCCCAATCCGCGGTAGGCGGCGACCAGGCGATCGATGAGCGTGCTCTTTCCCGCCCCGGGATACCCGGTCACACCGATCACGCTCGCCGCGCGTCCGTTGTGCAAGAGGCGGAGAATTTCCTTGGCGTCCGGCTCTTGATTTTCCAACAGCGTGATCACGCGTGAAATGGCGCGGACATTGCCCGATTTGACCTCTTCGGCAAGGACGGCGGCGCGCCCGACGGGCTGAGTGATCGCTGAGCCGGACATGGTCACCGCACCGCTTCATACGACGTGTGGGCATGCGACACGTGCGACAGCCGCGACCGAAGCGGATGGTCGAGCGCCGCTTCCATTTGCCGGGCGGCCGCCACAACCGATCGCTCGTCCACGGTCACGGGCGCTCCCGACGCTTTCAAGGCGTAGACGACGTCTTCGGTCGCCGCGTTCCCCGACGCACCCGGCGCATAGGGACACCCGCCAAGTCCGCCGGCCGACGTGTCGAACGCCGTGATGCCATAGTCCGCCCAAGCGATCAGCACGTTGGCGACGGCCAGTCCATAGGTGTCGTGAACATGCAGCGAGAGGGCCGTGGGACCGATGTGAGGCATGACGGCGTCGAGCACAAACCGGATGTCGCGCGGGACGGCCTTGCCGATCGTCTCTCCCAGTGAAATTTCCTCGACTCCGAGATCGAGTAGGCGATGCATCACATCCACGACGCTCGATGGAGCGACCGGGCCTTCAAACGGACAATGCGTGACGGTCGAAATGTACCCGCGCACGGCCATGCCGTCGCGCTTCGCGCCGGAGACGACCGGCTTGAACCGCTCGAGCGATTCCCGGATCGAACAGTTGATGTTCCGCCGGGTGAAGCTGTCGGAGGCGGCCGTAAAGACCGAGATTTTGTCGACCTGCGCGGCCCTCGCCCGCTCCAGTCCCCGCTCGTTCGGCACCAGAGCCGAATAGACGACGCCGGGCCGGCGCGTAATCCCGTTGAATACCTCATCGGAGTCCGCCAGTTGCGGGATCGACTGGGGCGACACAAACGAGCCGGCTTCGATCTCGGCAACACCGGTTCCCGACAGCGCATCTACGAACGCGATCTTTCTCTCCGTCGGGACGAACGCCGTTTCATGTTGTAATCCGTCCCGTGGACCGACTTCGATGATGCGAATCGATGGAGATTGTCCTTCCCATGTCAGCATGGTGTCACTTCCGCTCCGAATTGCGATCGGTGCCGCCGGCCGGCTGCTTCCACACCGGCGCTCGTCGCTCTCGAAAAGCCCGGAGCCCTTCTTGCGCCTCACTCGACAGGCGAGCCCGCACGTTGCCCGCAACGGCAGTGTTCCATCTCTCTTCTTCCGGCATGTGACGCAACCGCCGCAACAAGGCCTTCGTATCCCGCACGGCTTGGGGCGCAAGACTTATTATCGTCTCCGCGATCGCGGTGACGCGGACGTCCAACGCGGCCGGTTCGACCACATCGTGAACGAGACCCGCCTCCCGGCCTGTCGCGGCGGAAAACGGCTCGGCGGTCAGGCCAAATCGCCGCATGAAGGAGTCGCCGGTCTTCCGGAGAACAAACGGCGCAATGATCGCCGGGACCAGTCCCAGCCTGACTTCGCTGAACGCGAAGGTCGCATCGGTACCGGCCATGGCGATGTCGCACACCGCGACCAATCCAATCCCCCCGCCATAGGCCGATCCCTGAATGCGTCCGATCACCGGGCAGGGACATTCATCAATACATCGCAAAAGGCGAAGCAGCCGCTCCGCGTCCTTCCGGGCTTCTTCCGGAGAGACGGGCCGGTCCGCTCCGAGCCAACGGAGATCCGCGCCGGCGCAAAAGGTTGAGCCCGCGCCGGCGAGGACGATGGCTCGTACAGACGGATCACGACCGAACGCGTCGAACGTCTCACAGAGTCCATCGACCATGTTGCCGTCGAACGCGTTTCGCCGGTCTGGCCGGTTCAAGGTCACGCGGGCCAGACCCTTGCTCGACTCTACGATGATGGGTTGCTCGGTCATCGTCGCCTCACATGCGAAAGACCGGCGGGTGCGATCCGCGGACCGGCGCCGTCAACGCCACGTCCAAGCAAAGGCCGAGTATCCGTCTCGTCTCCACGGGATCGATAATCCCGTCATCCCACAAGCGCGCGGTGCTGAAATAGGGGCTGCCTTCCCGCTCGTACTGCGCCCGCGTCGCCTCGGTGATTTTTCGCTGCTCGTCCTCCGAGACAACGGCTCGTTCACGGGCTCGCTGCTGTTGCTTCACGGTCACGAGCACCTGGGCCGCCTGCTGGGCTCCCATCACAGAGGTGCGCGCATTGGGCCAGACGAACAGAAACCGGGGACCATACGCCCTTCCGGCCATCGCATAATTGCCGGCGCCATGGGAGGCGCCGACAATCACCGTGAACTTCGGCACGTCGGCCGTCGCGACCGCCTGCACCATCTTGGCGCCATCCTTGATGATCCCGCGGGCTTCGTAGTCCTTGCCGACCATGAATCCGGTGATGTTTTGCAGAAAGATCAGCGGCACGCGTCGCTGAGCGCAGAGCTGCACGAAATGCGCGCCTTTCAATGCGGCTTCGGACAAGAACACTCCGTTGTTCGCGACGATGCCCACCTGCCAGCCCATCCAACGGGCGAAGCCGCAGGCCAGCGTCCGTCCATAGCGGACCTTGAACTCATGAAACCTGCTTCCGTCGACCAGGCGGGCGATGATCTCGCGGGCTTCGAACGTCTGGCGCGGATTGCTTGGAATGATCCCGTACAGCTCCGCGGCCGGATAGCGCGGTTCTTCGATCGGCTGTTTGCGCGGAGCGGGCCGCCGCGGCAACGTGTCGACGATCGAGCGGCAGATCTCGAGCGCGTCTTGGTCGTCGTCCGCCAGGTGATCGCTCACGCCGGACAGCCTGGTGTGAAGATCGGCCCCGCCGAGCTCTTCGGCGGTGACTTCCTCTCCGGTCGCCGCTTTGACGAGCGGCGGCCCGGCGAGGTAGATGGTGCCGGTTCCTTTCACGATCACATTCTCGTCGCACATGGCGGGCACGTAGGCGCCGCCCGCCGTGCACATCCCCATGACGACGGCAATCTGCGGAATGCCGAGCGCCGACATGCGGGCCTGGTTGTAAAAAATCCGCCCGAAGTGTTCCCGGTCGGCAAACACGTCGGCCTGCATGGGGAGGAAGACCCCGCCGGAATCCACGAGGTAGATCGTCGGCAACCGGTTCTCGAGGGCGATTTCCTGAGCCCGAAGATGCTTCTTGATCGTCATCGGGAAATAGGTCCCGCCCTTGACCGTCGCATCGTTGGCGGCGATCACGCAGGGTCGGCGCGCCACGTAGCCGATGCCGGCAATCAGACCGGCGGCGGGAATGGGATCGTCGTACATGCCTGTTGCGGCGAGCGGGCTAAGTTCCAGCCAGGGTGAGTCGGGATCGAGCAGGGCGGCGATGCGTTGGCGGGCGGTCAACTTTCCACGCTGCTTATGAAGGGCAACCGCTTCCGGCGGCCCTCCCGCCCGCGCGAAGGCCAGATGCTTCTCGAGGTCGGCCATCAGACCGTCATAGTGAGCCCGGTTCGATGCAAACTCGCTTGAACCGGTGCCGATGGACGTCGTGATGATACGCATGTGCCTCAGCCGTGCGGTTTGAGTCCCGTGACGAATTCTACGATCTCCTGGATGGGCGCCCCGGGCCTGAACAGCGCTCTGACGCCTGCCGCTTTGAGCTGCGGGACGTCGTCATCGGGAATGATGCCGCCTCCGAACAGCACGATGTCGTCGGCGCCCTGTTCCTTGAGAAGTTCCAGCACGCGCCGGAGCAGCGTATTATGCGCGCCGGAGAGAATGCTCAAGCCGATGGCATCCACATCTTCTTGAATCGCCGTGTTGACGACCTGCTCCGGCGTCTGGTGGAGGCCGGTGTAGATGACTTCCATGCCGGCGTCCCGCAGAGCGCGCGCAATCAACTTCACGCCGCGGTCGTGGCCGTCGAGCCCGACTTTGCCGATGAGGATGCGAAGAGGAGTACTGGCTACTGCCATGCCGTCACCTCGCGAAGAAAATATTTGCCTTCTTGATCTCTCCGGACATATCCGGCCTGGACCAGCGGATCGTGTTCGAACAACAACAGCCATTGCTCCTCGAAGGCGCGGTCCAGCACCCACCGTTTCGTTTCGAGCGTCTGAATGGGAAACAGATCGTAGCCCATGATGTACGGGAGCGGCAGGTGAGACACGGTGGGGATCAGGTCGCCGAGGAAGAAGGCCGTCTTTCCTTCCGATTCAATTTTCACTCCTTGATGGCAGCGGGTGTGGCCGGCAGTCACGATCGCGGTCAATCCGGGCAGAAGCTCGGTATCCCCGTGCAGAAAGTCCCATTGATTGAAGATCGGTCTGAAATTGTCCTGCCGGTAGCTCGCTCTCGTCCGTTCGTTGGCCCGAGCCGCGTCTTCGAACTCCCCCGCCTGCACGACATATCGTGCCTTCGGAAACGCCGGTCGAAGATTTCCTTCCTGGTCTCTCCTCGTGTTTCCGCCGGCATGGTCGAAATGCAGATGCGTATTGACGACCAGATGGATGTCTTCCGGATGCAAGCCGAGACGCTTGAGGGAATCCATCAGGGTCGGCGCCCGCTCGATCGCGAACATGCGGTGAAACTTTTCATCTTCCTTGGCACCGAGTCCCGTATCGATGAGGACGTTCTTCCCGTGCGCGCGGACGAGCAAGGTCGTCACGCTCAAGGGAATGCGGTTCAGATCGTCGGCGGGGCAGCATTTTTCCCACAAGACTTTCGGGACGACGCCGAACATGGCGCCGCCGTCCAGCCGGAAGCGGCCATCGCTCAAGGGATAAATGTCGAACGCGCCGAGCTTCATGGTTGATATCCTGCGGGTCCTGTCGCGGCGAACAGCCCCACCGTGCTCACTCCACCCATCCCCCAGTGGGTCCCTTCCGTTCCGCGCGCCTGGTGAAACGCCGCGTTCGTCGCGGCAGGGCGGGGCGGGTGAGAAACAACACCCCGTTCGCTGCGCCACCCGCAGGAGGAGAGCATTGAGTGCCCACACGTTGTGACGTGGGAAATGAAAGACACACACGTCCTCCCTGAAACGACACGAAGTAAATCGCTTCACCACACCGAATTCTCATAAAATTACCGGCTCGCGATACGTTCCCAGCACTTCCTTCAAGGCCAGGCAGATTTCGCCCAACGTCGCCTTGGCCTTCACCGCCTCGATCAGAGAGGGCATCACGTTTTCGCCGCATGTCACCGCTTCCTGCAATGCTTCGACCGCGCCGGCCATACGGAACGGATCGCGCGTTTTGCGCAGGTCCGACAGGCGTGCTACCTGTTCAGACTCGACCTCCGGCCCCACCTTGAGGGTTGGGATCCGACGATCCTCTTGCTCGACATATTCGTTGAGACCGACGATGATGCGCTCCTTCCGTTCGACCTCGCGCTGGTAACGCTGCGACGCGTCGAGGATTTCGCGCTGCGGGAACCCCGTCTCGATCGCCCGGACCATGCCGCCCATGTCGTCGAGCTTGTGAAAATATTCACGCGCCCCTTCTTCGAGACGATTGGTGAGCGTCTCGACATAGTAGGAGCCGCCCAACGGATCCACGCTGTTGGCGACCTCGCTTTCCTGCGCGATAATTTGCTGAGTCCGCAAGGCCAGCTTCACCGCGTCCTCGGTCGGCAACGCCAGCGTCTCGTCCATGGAGTTGGTATGGAGAGACTGGGTGCCGCCTAACACGGCGGCGAGCGCCTGCAACGTGGTTCGCACGACATTGTTCATCGGCTGCTGCGCGGTCAGCGAACAGCCGGCTGTCTGTGCATGACAGCGGAGCTGTACCGATCGGGGATCGCGGGGATGGAAGCGGCGCGTCATCTCGCGAGCCCACAAGCGCCTGGCCGCCCTGAACTTGGCGATCTCCTCGAAAAAGTCGTTGTGGACGTTGAAGAAGAACGAAAGCTGCGGAGCGAAGGAGTCCACCGGCAGACCGGCCTTGACGGCCGCGTCCACGTAGGTCAGGCCGTCGTACAGCGTAAAGGCCAGTTCCTGCACCGCGGTCGAACCGGCTTCACGGATGTGATAGCCGCTGATGCTCACCGGATGCCATTTCGGAACATGCTTGGCGCAGTAGGCAATGGTGTCGGTGATCAAGCCGAGGGACGGTTCAGGCGGAAACAGCCACTCTTTCTGGGCGATGTATTCCTTGAGAATATCGTTTTGCAATGTGCCGCCGAGACGCTCGGTCGAGATTCCGCGATGCTCGGCGACGGCGAGGTACATGGCAAAGATCACCGCGGCCGGTCCATTGATCGTCATGGAGGTCGTGACTTCGTCGAGCGGAATGCCGTCGAACAGACGCGCCATGTCGTCCACCGACGAAATGGACACACCGCAGTGGCCGATTTCGCCATGAGCGCGCGGATCGTCGGCATCGATTCCCATCAACGTCGGCATGTCGAATGCGACGCTCAGTCCGGTCTGGCCATGTTGCAGCAGATACTTGAAGCGCCGATTGGTATCCTCCGCGGAGCCGAATCCGGCAAACTGTCTCATGGTCCAGTGCCGGCCTCGATACATCGTGGGATACACCCCGCGGGTGTACGGAAATTCTCCCGGCAGACCGAGGTCTTCTTCGGGAGACCATCCTTTCAGCGCATCACCGGCATAGACTCGATGGATCTCGAGTCCCGAGAGGGACATGAACCGTGACTTGCGTTCCTGCATGGTTCCCTTCCTCACTAACAGGGCGTTGAAAAAGGCCTCTAACTTTGTTCTCGCATCGCTGTCCCGGGTCAGGACGAGACCTTACCGCCGGCTGCTTCCGACCTCCTGGCCCTCGCCACTCTGTTCGTACACGTGAAATCCTTGGCCGCTTTTCCGGCCCAGTCTCCCCGCTTCGACGTACCGGCGCAATAACGGACAAGGCCGAAATTTGGGATCGCCCAAGTCCTGATACAGGACCTCGCAGATCGCGAGTACGGTGTCCAAGCCGATACGGTCCGCCAGCGCGAGCGGGCCCACGGGATGATTCGCTCCTGTCGCCATCGCCAGATCGACGTCTTCCGCGGACGCGACCCCTTCCTCCAGCGCGAACACGGCTTCATTGATCATCGGGATGAGGATGCGGTTGACGATGAATCCCGGCACGTCTTTGGCCACGACCGTCGTTTTTCCCAGGCGTTTGGCAACATCGAGCGCCAGCGCCATCGTCCGTTCGGACGTTTCCAGACCGCGCACGACTTCCACGAGGCGCATGACGGGAGCGGGATTCATGAAGTGCAGCCCGACCACCCGGTCCGGCCGACCAGAGGCGGCCCCCAGTTTGGTGATGGATATCGATGAGGTATTGCTGGCGAGCACCGTCTGGGCCTCGCAGATCCGGTTCAATGAAGCGAACAATGCCTGCTTGAGCGCCAGATCTTCAGGGATCGCTTCGATGACCGACTGCGCGTCCCGTAATTGATCGAGCTGCACCAGGGGACGAATGCGCGAAAGCACCTCTCCGGCTTGGTGATGACTGAGAGACCCTCGCTCAACCGCATGACGAAGTCCGGTCTGTATTTTCGCAATCGCTTCGGTCAACGGCGGTTCGGCAACATCGACCAAGAGGACGTGATACCCGGCGGTGGCACAGACTTGCCCGATGCCCCGGCCCATTTGCCCGGCTCCCACGATGCCGATCGTCTTAATGTCGTCGAGTTTCATAAGACACAGGTGAACCGTGATGCGTCAGGCATGACGCGTGGTAACGCCACCGTTGAGGAGAGCCGATAACGTATTTCCGCTTTACGCTTCATGTATCACGCATGACGTTCCACGATCATCGCCAACGCTTCGCCGCCCCCGATGCAGAGGCTCGCCAATCCCCGTCTCACATTGCGTGCGTCCATCGCGTGGAGGAGCGTCGTGAGGATGCGCGCGCCCGTGGCCCCGATCGGATGGCCCAGTGCCACGGCCCCTCCATTGACGTTGACCTTCTTTTCATCGAGCCCGAGTTCTCTGTTAATGGCGAGAGACACCGCGGAAAATGCTTCATTGATTTCGAACAGGTCGATGTCTCCGAGCGACAAGCCGGTTTTTTTGAGCACCCGCCTGATTGCTTCCACCGGCGCCATCGTGAACCACTCCGGCGCCAAGGCTGCTCCGGCATAGCCGACAATGCGCGCCATCGGAGTTAACCCGAGGTTCGCCGCTTCCTCTTCCGCCATGATCACCAAGGCTGCCGCGCCGTCGTTGCAGGAGGGAGAATTGCCCACGGTCAGGACGCCGTTGTCTTGAAAGGCCGGTTTGAGGTCGCGCATTTTTTTTAGATCAACACGATTCGGCTCCTCGTCTTCGGTCACGGTCACGGCCGGACCTTTGCGCTGCGGCGCGTCGATCGGCACGATCTCCTGCTTGAACGCCCCCGTCGCCATGGCTTCGCGCGCGCGCCGGTAGCTTTCCAAAGCGAAGTCGTCGAGCTCCCGGCGGCTAAGCCGGTACTTGGCCGCGCAGAGTTCCCCGGCGTCGCCCATATGGAAATTGTTGTAGACGTCCCACAGGCCGTCCTTGATGAGACTATCCAGGACTTCCCCATGGCCCAGCCGGTATCCCTGCCGGGCTTTTTCCAGCAAATAGGGCGCGCGCGTCATGTTCTCCATGCCGCCCGCGACGACGATTCGCGCGTCGCCGAGCGCAATGGCTTGAGCAGCCATGATCGCGGTCTGGATGCTCGATCCGCAGACCTTGTTGACCGTCACCGCGCCGATCGAGTGCGGGATTCCCGCTCCGATCGACGCCTGGCGGGCCGGAGCCTGGCCGAGCCCGGCGCTGAGGACGCAGCCCATGTAGACCACGTCCACCCGATCGGGTGCGAGATGAATGCGCTTCAACGCCTCGGCGATCGCCCGGCTGCCCAGTTGGGTCGCGGGCACCGAGCTGAACGTCCCGTTGAAGCTGCCCATCGGGGTCCGTACTGCACTGAGAATGACGGCCTTTTGTATGCGATTCACGACATCTGCTCCCAGTTATTGTGTTCAAGATAGTGTTTCACCTTGGCCATGAATTGATCCGCCGTGGCTCCATCGATGACCCGGTGGTCGAACGAAAGGCTGAGATACCCCATCGGGCGTATGGCAATGGCATCGTGCATGATCACCGGCCGTTTCTGGATCGCCCCGACGCCGAGAATGGCGATCTGCGGCTGGTGAATGATCGGCGTACTGAACAAGCTCCCGAACCCGCCATGGTTCGTAATCGTGAACGTGCCGCCTTGCACCTCGTCCGGGCTCAGTTTCTTCGACCTGGCCCGCTCGGCCAGATCCGCAATTTCTTTTGCCAACTGGGTCAGCCCTTTGCGGTCGGCATGCCGGACCACCGGCACGAGCAATCCATCGTCCAGCGCGGTGGCAATGCCGATGTGCAGATCCTTTTTGATCGCGATGCCCTGCTCGCCCCAGGCGGAGTTCACGATCGGAACGTCACGCATGGCCCGGGTCACCGCATGCACGACGAACGGCAGATAGGTGAGGCCGCGGCCTTCGCGAAACTTGGCGACGTTCGAAAAATCCACCTCGAAGAACGTGCTGACGTGCGCCGAGGTCTGCCTGCTCTTGACCATCCGCTCGGCGATGGTCTTGCGCATCTGTGTGAATGCGACCAGTTCCTCTCCCATGCTCGATTCACCGCCCGTCGCAGGTTTGGCCGACGGTTCCGTGCGGGCCATGAAATCCAGCACATCGTTCTTCGTCACCCGACCGCCGTGGCCCGTACCCTTTACCTGCGACAAATCGATGCCGTGTTCCCTCGCAAGCTGACGGACCGCGGGTGAATGGTGCTCCCCACCGGCCGGGGGCGGTTCCGTCGGACGCACCACCACGCCGCCGACCCGGTTGATCACCTCGGACGGTGGAGCGCTGTCGATCCGTGCCAGCAATGTCCCGATCGCCACGGTCTTGCCCTCTTGAACGAGGATCTCGCTCACCAGTCCCGTGACCGGCGAAGGAATTTCCAACGTCACCTTGTCCGTTTCCACTTCGAGGAGCGATTCGTCCTTTTGAATCGTCCCCCCGGCTGGGACCAGCCATTTCACGACCGTTCCCTCCGCGATACTTTCCCCGAGCTGCGGCATGATGATGTCCGTCCCCATTGAAACTCCGTGAAGCGTGAGGCGTGAACGTGAAGCGAAAGCCTACGGTCCGCCTCACTCCTCAGGTCTTACGAACAATTGATCAATACGCTCCTAGCTTCCGGGCCGCCGCCACGATATCGCCGGTTTTCGGCAGAAAAAATTCTTCCAACGGCGTGCTGAACGGGACCGGCGTGTCGGGCGCCGCGATACGAATGATCGGTCCATCCAAATGGTCGAAGCACTGCTCGGCCAGCCGCGCCGCGATCTCGGCTCCGATGCCGCCCGTCTTGTTATCCTCGTGCAGAATGATGGCTTTGCTCGTTTTGCCCACGGATTCGAAAATGGTTTCCGTGTCCAGGGGAATCAACGTGCGGAGGTCGACCACTTCGAGGTCGATCCCCTCCTTCGCCAACATCTGGGCGGCCTCCAGTGCGAGATGGACCATCGCGCCGTACGTGATGACGGAGATATCGTGGCCGGTCCGCTTGACCTCGGCTTTCCCGATCGGAACCACAAAGTCCTCTTGAGGCAATGTCGCCTTGATGCGGCGATAAAGAAACTTGTGCTCGAAGTAGATGACCGGATTGGGATCGCGGATCGCCGCCTTCAGTAGACCCTTTGCATCGTACGGCGTGGAGGGCGCCACCAGTTTGAGACCCGGCGAATGGAAGAACCATCCCTCCGGACATTCCGAATGAAACGGCCCTCCATGGATGCCGCCGCCGAACGGAGCGCGGATGACCATCGGTACCGAGGCGCCCCACCGGTAATGATTCTTGGCCGCGACTTCGGTGATCTGATCGAATGCGCAGGAGATAAAATCGGCAAACTGCATCTCGACGATCGGACGCATCCCCATCATGGCGGCGCCGATCGCCGCACCGAC
>DATFDJ010000236.1:0-2118 GCA_035252115.1 Nitrospira sp.
GCCTGGCGTGAATTGCGGGTTCAAGGGAATGCAACTGAGCGTCACCAGCCTGGCGTGCGCGGTCCGGCAGATGGCGGGGCCAAGCTCGATTCACTCGCTGCCGACGGAGCAATACAACCAGGACATGGTGAGCCTCGGGATGCACGCGGCAGTCACCGCCATGGACGCGCTTGAATGCCTGCGGAATGAAACCGCGATGCTGCTCTTGGCCGCGTCGCAGGCCGTCGATCTCCGCGGCGGTCCTGAAAAATTGGGCCGGGGCTCCCGGCGCAGGTACGACGAAGTTCGAAAGAGGGCGTTGTTCCAGGATAAGGACCGGCCGATGGAGAATGAAGTGGCTGAAGTCGCCGCGATGGTCGGTTCGGCATGGTAACGCTTGCTTACGCGCGCGGCTCCGATCGGAGCCGTTCGGCATCTGTAATGTTGTGGAGGCATGGATTGACTCGTTTCCGCGCGACTACAGTTCTGGTTGTGTTCAGCGTGCTCGCTGCGGGCGCTGATTCCGGGGCCTTGTCCGCACTGCGGTGGCGTCTGGTCGGTCCCTTTCGGGCGGGGCGGGTGACTGCCGTTGCGGGTGTGCCCGGGCAGCCGAATGTCTACTATTTCGGAACGCCCGGAGGAGGAATCTGGAAGACCACCGATTCGGGACGCGTGTGGCAACCGATCTTCGATAGGGAGCGAGTCGCTCCGATCGGCGCGATTGCGGTTGCGCCGTCAGATCCCAACATTCTTTACGCCGGCACCGGTGACGCTCCCACGGGCCGGGGCATCTACAAGTCGGTCGATGCCGGGCGGACATGGAGCCGTGCGGGGCTCGAGGAGCCGCGGTACATTCAGGCCATCGTGGTAGACCCGCGCAATCCGGATATCGTGATTGCGGGGACGAATTCGCTCGGCGATGGAATGCTATGGAGGCCGATTCCGAAATTTTCGTTCACCACGCCGCGCGGTATCTTCAAGACGACGGACGCGGGCAAGCACTGGAAACAGGTCTTCGCGAAAGAGGACACCATCGGGGTTGCGGACCTCTGCCCGGATCCAAACGATCCGCGCCGGCTGGTGGCGACGATGTACCGGCCGGCGTCGGGCTCGGGCGATGCCGAAGTGAAGGCCACGTCGGATATCTTCCAATCGACCGACGAGGGCTCGACATGGCAGCCGCTCAGCACGAAAGGCCTGCCGGACAAGGACCGGGGGCGCGTCGGAATCGCGATCGCGCCAAAGCGCCGGATCTACGCGATCCTGGATCAAGGTTTCTACCGGTCGGACGACGGCGGGGCGACGTGGCAGCAATCGACCAAGGACCCGCGCGTGATTGCCAGCGAGTATTTCAGCCGCATCTTCGTCGATCCGAGGAATCCCGACGTGCTGTACATCGCGCAGACGTCCCTCTATCGATCGACCGACGGCGGCCGCACGTTCGAAGCGTTTGTGGGCGCTCCAAGCGGGGACGATTTCCATGTGCTGTGGATCGATCCGCGGGAGTCGCGCCGCATGCTGCTGGGAGTGGATCAGGGGGCAATCATCAGCGAGGACGGCGGTCAGACGTGGGGCTCCTGGTATAACCAGCCGACCGGCCAGTTCTATCACGTCTCGACCGACACATCGTTCCCGTACCGGCTCTATGCCGCGCAACAGGACAGCGGAACGGTATCGGTTGCCAGCCGGAGCGACTACGGCGAGATTACGGATCGTGAATTCCTGTCGATCGGCGGGTTCGAGTTTTGCTTCATCGCGCCCGATCCGCTGAATCCGAACCTGGTCTACAGCGGCGGCTGGTATGGAACCGTGGTGCGGTTCGATAAGAGCACCGGACAGGTGGCGACCGTTTTCGAGCGCGGCGAACGATATCGCACGGCGCATATGGCGCCGCTCGCGTTCTCCCCGCTCGACCGGCACACGCTCTTCATGGGCACGCAATTCGTGATGACCACGAGCGACGGCGGAAAGAAGTGGAAGGAAATCAGCCCCGACCTGACGGGATATGTCGAAAAGGACCCGAACGCGAAACCCAATCCGGATGAACCGCCGCCGCCGGCGGTCACCGCGCTGGCGCTCTCGTCCGTAGAAGCGAATGTCATTTGGGCCGGAACGAGCAATCGCGTCGTCCAAACGACC
>DATFDJ010000237.1:0-5734 GCA_035252115.1 Nitrospira sp.
CCGAGAATCCGTGGGTGCGCCAGGTCTTCAACCGGGAAGCGAGCGTGGCAGCGGACAGATAAGAAGTTCGTGAAGCGTCGTGAGACGGTTTCGGGTTGCGGGTTTCATGTTTCGGGCTTCGGAATCCCGTAACTCGAGACGCGAAACCCGAAACACGAAACGATGAAGATATGACCCAGAAAACCCATTACTTCAAGATCGGTCTGTTCGTGATCGGCGCGACGAGCCTGGCCGTGGCCGGCATCGTGATCTTGGGAGCGGGAAAATGGTTTCAGAAGGTGATGATGGTCGAAACCTATTTCATCGAATCGGTGCAGGGTTTGGAGGTCGGTGCGCCGGTCAGGATCAGAGGCGTCCCCGTTGGACGGGTGGAATCGATCGGTCTGGCGCGGGAGGAATACGGCCTCATCGTAAATCCCGAGGCGGGGATCTTTCCGTTCAAGGGCGTCGTCGTGGTCCGCATGTCGGTCCGGCCCGGTGTGGCGGTCCAGCATCCGGACGAAGATCCGACCACGCGGATGAAAATGGCCGTGGACGGCGGCTTCCGGTTCCGTCTGGCTTCGCAGGGCATTACGGGCGTGCTGTACGTCGAGTCGGAGTTTCTCGATCCGGAACGGTATCCGCCGATGGAAATCGCCTGGACGCCCAAGACGATTTACGTACCTTCCGCGCCGAGCACGATCACCGAGCTGGGGGCGGATCTGCGTTCGATTACCAGGAAGTTGGACCAGATCGAGATCGACAAGATCACCAAGGATCTCGATACCATGCTCACCTCGGTCACGCAGTTCGTGCAAGAGGTGCAGAGCGAGCACTTGGGGACCGAAGTGAAACAGGTCATGAGCGAATTGCGGGGAACGGTTCAGGAGGCGCGGAGCGTCATCGACAGCCCGCACGTGGGAAAGGCGCTGAAAGACTCCGCGCTCGCCATGGACGATATTCGCCGGACGGCGGCCGACCTCAGCCATACGGCGAAGGACGTGCGTGAGGCGATGGCGCAATTGCCCGAGATCATGACTCGCTTGAACCGGAGCCTCCGACGTGTCGATACACTGTTGGCGACCAAGGGAGAAGCGGTGGACGACTTGCTGGACAACCTTCGGTCGGTGTCGGAAGAGTTGCGGTATTTGACGAGGACCGTCGAGAAATATCCCTCGCAAGTCTTGTTCGGCGAGCCGCCGCCCCATTCGGTGAAACGATGAGAGTCCGGGACATGATGCTCCGCACGGTGGGGACGGCCGGTATCCTGTTTGCGCTGGCCGGCTGCGTGAATCTCAACAAGAGCTACCCGGACAAACGGTCGTTCGTTCTCGACGTGACGCCCGAAGAGCGGGCGCCGACGTCGGAACAGGGCATGGTACTCAGGATCATCAAGTTTCGTGTTTCGCCCTTGTTCGTGGGACGGGCCATGGTCTATCGGGTGACGGACTTGCAATACGAGAACGACTTCTACAACGAATGGTTCGTGGCGCCGGGGACGCTGTTGACGCAACAATTCCAAGATTGGTTGTCCAAGAGCGGGCGATTCACATTCGTGTTGAAGGGGACGAATCATATCGAACCGACCCATGTGCTGGAAGGGAACGTGACGGAGTTTTATGGGGATTATCGTGTGGACGGCGCGCCGAAAGCCGTCTTCGGGATCGATCTGCACCTGCTCGATGCGAGAGACGAGCGCCAGGTGCTGTTCACGCGAACCTATCGCCGGCAGATGCCGCTGACCGATCGATCTCCCGATCGGCTTGCGGCGGGACTCACCCAAGCCGTGCGCGAAGTCCTTGCCGATCTCGATCGCGACCTCGCCGAGTTGCCGCTCGAGCCGGTCGAACGTGCTTCGTTCCGGTAGGCCCGTTCGGCTGCCGGGATGCCCGATCGGCATTCGATCATGCGGCTAACCACGATGGTCGCGACGCCACGAAAGGAACATGATGACGAGATTGCACTGGCCGGCGATCGGACTGTGGTGCCTGATCCTTGCGGCCGGCGGGTGCGTCGCCGATAAGAACCCGCGCGATGTGGCCGGACCGTACCAGAGCTGGAACGACCTCATCCAGCGATGGATCGGCGGCAACGTGACGGACCTCTATGTGGAGCTCGGCCCGCCGAATCTTCACCCGCACGAGTTGGAGGATGGCCGCATTGAGATGGTATGGGATTTCGGCATCGACCGGATGCCAGGCCAGGCGGACGCGTACAACCTTCTGCCGCTCTCGCTCTACGGCGGCAACGTCAATTGTCAGGTCCATTTTTTCGCCAATCACCAGGGGATCGTGAAGGACGG
This sequence comes from Nitrospira sp., assembly GCA_035252115.1. Lineage (GTDB taxonomy): Bacteria > Nitrospirota > Nitrospiria > Nitrospirales > Nitrospiraceae > Nitrospira_C. The sequence continues at coordinate 2,282 of DATFDJ010000237.1, forward strand.
CAGTCTGGTCGGCTGCGATTAGCCCGCATGGAAGCGATCCGTATGCGGCGTTGGTCCCGTCGGCTGCTGGTACAGGCGATCGGTGCCGCGATCCTTTCGTTGGCCGCCGGACCGCTCACGGCTGCCGCCGGTTTTCTCGACAAGCTGTTCGGACGTCGAGAGGGAAAGGCGACCCCGCCCTTGACGCCGAATGACGAGTTCTACCTCACGTCGTATTGAAGTCCGCCTTCGGTGCGTGTCCATGAATGGTCGCTGTCGATCTCCGGTCTCGTCGCCAGGCCGATCACGCTCGACTACGGACAGCTCCTTGCCAAGCCTGCCGTCTCGCAGGTGGTGACGCTCGAATGTGTCGGGAACACGGTCGGCGGAGAATTCATTGGTACGGCCGAGTGGCATGGTGTGCCGCTTCGATCGTTGTTGGAAGAAGCGGGAGTGCACCCGGAAACCTACGACATCGTGTTCCGGGCGGCCGACGGCTACTCCGACAGCATCACGCTGGATCGCGCAATGGCCGGCGATGTGATGATCGCCTACCGCATGAACGGCGTATCGCTGCCCCAGAGCCATGGCTTTCCGGCCCGCGTGATTGTGCCGGGACATTATGGAATGAAGAGCGTGCAGTGGCTCACCGAGATCGAAGCCGTCGATCACGACTACAAGGGATACTATGCGAAGAAAGGCTGGACCGACGACGCCGTCGTCAAGACCACCTCGAGAATCGACCTGCCCGGACACGGGGCGATCGTGAAAGGACCCGTTCACCGGGTCGAAGGTCTCGCCTTCGCCGGCACTCGAGGCATCAAGCTGGTGGAGATCAGCACCGATGGCGGCGAACAATGGATCTCCGTCGCCCTCCAGCCGGCTTTCTCCGATGCGTCGTGGGTCTTCTGGACTTACGAATGGAAAGTGTCGAGGCCGGGCCGCTACACGCTGCTCGTCCGCGCCACGGATGGAATGGGTCAGCTCCAGACGTCCATCGAGCAGGATGCCGCTCCGGACGGCGCGACCGGCCTGCACGAAATCACCGTGACCGTCGAATCTTGATGCGCTCGAATCGTTATCGAATGCCGGTCGACACAGGTTTGTTTTCCGTTCGACCGGTGAACGGCGTGACGAGCGTTTCTTCGTGACTGGAGCGCCGGATCTTGACGAAATCCACCGAACGCACTAAACTGCGCGGAATACCCGTATTTCAAAGGGGCTGCAATGGCTGACGTGCGAGTGATCAACCAACCGATGAAAGCGTCCGATGACCGCCGGGTCAGAGGCCTCGACTCGACGGTCGCTCAGCTCGCGTCCGGTCTGGAGAAGATTGGTCTGGCGATGAAAAGCCGGAGTTGGAGACGAGAGGGCCGCGCCGGGCTCGGTCCTCTTCAGCGGCAGATTCTCACGTTGCTGCGCTCAAAACCGGGACAGCAGGCGCAGGTCTCGACCATTGCCAATGAGTTGGTTGTGCGACTGCCGACGGCATCCGAAGCCGTGGCGACCTTGGAACGCAAGCGCTTGGTCCGAAGACGCCGCACGATGAGCGACGGTCGAATCGTCACCGTCGAATTGACCGCCCGCGGCTTGCGGGCGTGCGGGCCCTCCGCGTCCGCGCCTGATCACCTCGCCACAGCCATCGGCCTGTTGCCGGCGACGGAACAGACGTCGCTTCTAAAGGCGCTCGTCAAAGTCATCCGCTCCCTGCAGGAACAGGGAGAGATTTCCGTGGCCAGAATGTGCGTGTCCTGCCGCTATTTTCGCCCCCATCAGTACGAGGATCTCGAGAAGCCTCATCACTGCGACTATGTGAACGCGCCGTTCGGGGACTCCTCGCTCCGGCTTGACTGCCTCGAATACGAATCGGCCCCGCCCGAACAGGCACAAACCGCGTGGACGTCGTTCGCCGAAGCACGGACGGCGGTCAACTGAGTGATCGGAATCCCGGATTAGTGAGCGTCCGACATGGAGATGAAAGGACAACCTGCTGTGTCTCGTCAGCCCCCGGTGTCTCGCTTGCCCCATGACGAATGGTTGGGACCTGAGTCTCACGTCCCGAACTTGAGTGGAGAGTTGCGCCGCCAGAATCCTCGTTCCTGGCATTCGCTTCTGCCGTGGTTGGCGGGAGGATTGTTCATGACGGGATTTCTGACCGGAAGCGCCGCCGCCTGGTTGCTCTATCGTTCACGCCGATCCGCCTGACCTCCGCCGTCACGTCGATCATCTTCGGTACAAGGCCGCGTCCTGTTCTATTTGCTGGAGCAAATCGTCCAGGGCGGCTTGCAGCGCCTGTTGGATGGGGATGCGATCGCTGGCGGTCACCCAACGAACGGCCGAACCGACGGTCTCTTTTTCCACGACATACGTTTTGACGGGCGCCTTTCCCGACGGACCCAAGTCCGATTCGAGGCGCAGCTTATAGAGATAATTCCACCGGGACCTCATGGTCAGCCACGCTCGGATGTTGAGGATAAAATCCGCCGGCGCCGTGCCCGCGGACGCAAAGGTGCCGCGTTGCTGCACATAGTTGATCACGGCGGCCTGAAGATCCTTGGCGGGCCAGTCCAAAGATCCGATACCGGGCATGTGGTCGGCTCCCTCCAGTGCAAGAAATGTCACGTTGACCTGAACCGATTCGCCGATTGATCGCTCTGCAGATGCGGGAGGAATCGGTGCGACGTGAATGCGATGAAGACAACCTAGGCTGGAGAACGGCAGCAGACTGCAGAGGAGGGCGGCGATTCGGAAGAAGGGGACAGGACGGGTCACTGCGTCGAGCTGGCCGGAGTAGGATTGAGAATGTCGAGGTCTTTCAACGCTCGTGCAGCCTGCTCGCGATATGGACGCTCGGTGGGATCGGTGTAGGTGTCGACGACGCGTTGATAGGTCGCCCGCGCCTGGGGGTATTGCTTCTTGATCGCAAAATATTGCCCGAGCGCCACCCAATTCGCCGCCGCGGCTTCACGCGCCGTCTTCATCAGGGCGAATTCGCGTTCTACCGAGGCCGTGCCCTGGAGAGCGGCGCGCTTCTTGACGGTGTCCCCCATCTGACCCGCCATCGACTCGATCGATTCGTTTTCACGGATCGCCGCTTCGACACGGTTGGCTTTCAAATAGGTATAGAACGCTTCGGAATGATCCTTCACCAGACCGGCGCGTTCTTGATATGTATCGTGCGCGCAGCTTGTGAGCCAGAGACCGGCAACGAGCAAGAGCCCTCCCTTGCACCAAGCGGCCGGCGATGTCCCGATCATTCCATGACCTCCCGTGGGCAGCCTCGATGCTCATACTACTCCATTTGACGGTGGAAAGGCGACGGCCGCGCGAGCCCGTCTAGTGACAGGCTGGCCTCAATTATGGTAAGTCTGCTATCCGTTCCGTGCTCTCCTGAAGTCCCCATCGTCTAGCCTGGCCTAGGACGCCGGCCTTTCAAGCCGGCAACACGGGTTCGAATCCCGTTGGGGACACCAC
>DATFDJ010000238.1:0-5849 GCA_035252115.1 Nitrospira sp.
CCCGAATCCGCTCCAATTCTGGAACAAGCTGCGTCAAATGGTGAAGCCCGGCGCTCCCGTACTGGTGATGGACCTTCTCCGGCCTGCAACCTCGGACGAAGCGCAGGCGATTGTGGACCGGTACGCCGCACACGAACCGGATATTCTGCGACGGGATTTTTACAATTCGTTGCTCGCTGCCTTTACCGAAGACGAGATCAGCTCGCAGCTCGCGCGCATGAACCTCACCCGCCTATTGATCGACGTGATCGACGATCGGCATTGGGTAGTCGGGGGAATCGTCTATTAATGATCCATGTTCGATGGATGGTGATGCTGCTTTCCCTGCTCCTCCCTGCGCTGACGGTATCCGCTCAACTCGACCGCCTCAGAAAATCCAAAACGTTCGAGCCGGTTTCTGTTCCAGACACGCCTATGGTCGAAATCCCGGCCGGTGAATTCATCATGGGATTCGACGGCACGCAGGCCTTGGAGGACGAGCGTCCGGCACACAAGCCCTGGCTGGATGCCTTCTCCATGGATCTCCACGAAGTGACCACGGCGCAATATGCCGTCTTCCTGAATTCGGCCAAACGTCCGGCTCCCTGGCAATGGGAGACTGTCGATCTGTCGTTGCATGGCAATCGTCCGGTCATCGGCGTGGACTGGTTCGATGCAGACGCCTACTGCCGCTGGAAGGGCAAGCGCCTGCCGACCGAAGCGGAATGGGAAAAGGCGGCGCGGGGGACCGATGGCCGTCTCTATCCTTGGGGTAGTCAAGTTCCCGACAAAGAGTCGGCGAACTACGCTCTTGGGGCCAGGTTCAGCTACAGTCTGGTGCTCATGCCGGTTCGTTCCTATGAATCGGGGAAGAGTCCGTTCGCCCTCTACGACATGGCAGGAAACGTCTATGAGTGGGTACAGGACTGGTATGGAGCCAACTACTACGAGATTTCGCCGGCCAAAAATCCGAACGGACCCGAACAAGGGCAATTCAAGGTTCTCCGAGGCGGCTCCTGGTCCGATTTGCCCAAGTACTTGTTGACCTACGGCCGATTCAAGCTTCCGCCTGAGACGCGGAACAGTTACACCGGCTTCCGCTGCGCCAAATAACAGGAAGTTGAAATAGGCGCCCGACGTCGTTCTCGGTCATTCGAACCTCTCAACGTACGCCAAATAGTACGCCTCGGGGTCCTCATTCCCTGCGGCCTAGTCGGTTCGCCTATTTGAACTTCCTGTAAGGGCTGAGTGCTGAGGCGCACGGCGCGATGAATAAAGAGCGCCAGGTCTGTGCGCGCCGGCGAGACGGTGAGCCGGCAGTGTCCGATCTTACGTTTTTGCAGACCGCCGTGTCCCGTGAGCGCCCAGCGTCTTCAACCTCTGCCGTTAAAAGATGCTTTTGCTGACTTCGGCAGAGAGCGCACTATTATTGCCGGAGGTGTCGTAAGCGGACAGGGCGAAGAAATACGTTTGACCGTTCGGAAGGTTGTTGATGGTGTAGGTATTGACCTTGCCGATCTGAAACGGCGATCCCGGATAGTTGTAGACGCCTGAGCTCGTCCCGACGTAGATGTTGTAGCCTGCCAAATCGGAATCGGATCCCAAGATCCAGGACAAGAATGCCGAACCGGTCGTCTGGCCGGGCGATGGTGAACTGGGCGGAGGACTGCCGGCTGGTGCAACGGGGTTGGTTGAGGGTGCTGAGGAAGGAGGAGTCGTAGAAGGAGGAGGCGTAGCGGCAGGAGCGGGCGCTGCTTGGAGCAATTTCACAATGGCGGGATTCTGCATCAAATTGAGGGCGGAACGTGAACCTCCGACTGTTAGGGAACCGGTAGCAGCGGCGGCCATCGGTTGTGCCGCTGAAGCCGTTGGGGTGAGGATTTTCCCTGCGGTCACAGAAGCTGCAACCGGCGCAGCGCTTCCAATCGACGTGGTGCTGGACCGTGCAGGTGTGATGATCTGAGTGCTGAGCACGGTTTGGGAGGGCACCGGTGTGCCCATTGACGAAGGCGTGAGGATTTTTGGGGACAAGAGCACCGAAGCCGAAGAGGAAGTCGTGCTCGTGTGAGCGGGTACCGCGGCTGACGCGGCGTTGTCTGGACCTGGGCGTTTGGTCAGCTTTCGGTGGATCGCCGGCGGGGCGGTCGGTCGTATAGCTGGGGAAGAAAAGGACGGGACGGTGGACCCTTTGGGTGGCGATTGAGAGCCCGCCGCCGCTGCAGAGGATTGGTCTACACGATTCGGATCGGGGCGGACGATCAAGCTATGACGGGGGAAGCTCTCCTGGTCCCCGGCTTCCGCCGGCATCGCGGCTGTCGAGATCCACAGGCAGGCCATGAAGACACCAAGGGTAATGCTCCCGTGCTGAAATCGGTGTGAGTTGAAGCGGTTCATCCGGCAGGTCCGCCTATTTCGGGATCGGGTCCGGGGCGCGTATCGCAACGAACGTGCCGGTTTCGGCAGAACTGATGGCACGGATGCTGAGAACATTCTGCGATGGAACCGTTTGATAAGCCATGAAAACTGCCCTTTCTGTGCGAAGACTATGGTAACGCCGCCTGGTAGGACGGAATTGCCGGTGCAGGGAACCTCCTGCCGGAAGTACCAACGCGAACGTCGCGGGAGGTTAGTCGAAGAGAACAGCTAGCAAGGCAGTGAGAGGTGCGTTCGGACGGAGATAGGTCGTCATCCAATCCACGATCGCGGTCGTCATGGTGTGGAAGTCTTCCGCCTTGGTGAACTGATGATCGGCGTCCGGCAAGAGGTCCAGTCGTTTGGGGCCGGCTAATGAATCCAACAGACGGCGGCTTTGATGGAGGGGAACCAATTCGTCGCGACCGCCCTGTACGATCAAGGTGGGGGCGGTGATCTTGGTCGCGGGTTCATAGGCGATGTGATGAAGTGAATCCTCGTACAGCACGTATTTTATTCGGACGCGGTCCGTGCCGCCGGTAATGTTGGGAATGGTATCGGTGGCCTTCCAGCGAACCAGTTCTTCCGGCCCGAATTCCAAGCGGAGTTCCTCGGCGAAATCCACCACGGGACACTTGAAAGCCAAGCAGGCAAGATCCGGCTGCCGGGCCGCACACAGAATGCCGACGAGTCCGCCGAAGCTGGAGCCCACGAGTCCTATATGCCGATAGCCGCGCGTGGCGACATACTCGATCGCGGCCATCGCTTGTCCGACTGCAAGAGAGACCGTGATGTCCTCGAAGCGGCCCCCGCTTTGGCCTTGCCCGAAGAAATCGAAGCGAAACGTGGCTATGCCACGTTCAGTCAAGAGCCGCGTCAAGGTCTTGTTCGTCGTACTGTTCTTGCTGGAGAGGAACCCGTGGCACAGCACAACGACCGCGTCGCTTCCCGGCGGGGCATTCAAGACAGCGGAGATGGAAGAACCCATGCCGTCGTGGAACGTCAGCGGTTCTTCCATCGTCTACCGTGCAGTCGATCCGGACGGATATTCCGCGGGACGCGTCGTGAGTGCCCAGGCGAGTTTGACGGCGAAGAGCGTGAGCGCCATTAGGAGGAGGAGGAATGTCCCCCACATGGCCGCTTGCATGCTGGAAGCGCTGAGAGATTTTGTCCATGCCAATGAGGCGATGACGGCCAGCCCCATCGTGCCGAAGCTCAAACCGGCCACCTGCACGATGCGCCAATGGTCCAGGATGCTGGTGAGTCGATCCAGGTATGCCGCGCGCTTCTTCTGGTTCGGAACGCGGGATACGGCGAGTGTGATCGGGACCAGATGAGACAGCGCTCCGAAAATGGTTTGCAACACGAAGCCCACGAGCGCCATATGAGTATAGGCAACCAGATGCAGCGTACCGATCGGCAAGAATGGAACGTCACCGGTGTAATTGATGCCGACGAGCAATCCCATTGCGACGGTCAAGACGAGGAAAAATGTCGCGACGAGCAGATGATCCGAAGCGGCGTTGCCCGTATGGGCGGAGCCGCGCCACGTGGCAAAAAGGTTGAACGCGTACAACGCGGTGCCGAGGAGCAAGAGCGCGCCCGCGAGGATCTCAGTCTTCAACGACGACAGGGCGAACCCGGCGACCAACAGCGCGACACCGACCGGAAGTAGAAAGAACACCGTGCGGGCGAGGCGTGCGCTGTACAACCGCTGCTGCAGGACGGTCGGAAGGAGGTTGTGCATGGTCCCCACGATCGTCACGGTAACGAATCCGAGGATATTCAAATGGAGGTGCATGAGCCGTGCGTGGCCGTACCACGACGGGTCGATGAGTCGTGCCGCCATGCCGATTCCAATGACGAGTCCTCCGAATAGCGCCGCCAACGCGGCCCCATAAAACCACAGATTCAAGGGAGGTGAGTTCAGGCTGTGCCGGGCCTGATCCCATGCATCACGGGCGAGCGACGCGAAGGCCGCGAGCACGAGGAGGCCGCCTCCGACGACGATGACCGGCATCTGGAGCGCGAATCCGCCGACGATGATCAGCGCGCCGGCATTGACCAAGACAAAGAGCGCCGGATGCGAGTCGCGCCGCGTCCGGCCGGTCATCAGCAAGGGGGGGATGAACGACAGCATGGCCCCCATGATCATTTGCGCCACGCCGCCGACGAGGGCTGCGTGTACATGGACGAGCCTCAGCCAAACAGGAAGTCCCGTGCCGCGCACCAAACCGATCAGGAGCGCGAGCCCAAGCACCGAAGAGAGAATCAGCCACGCACATCCGGTGAGCAGAAAGGTCAACGGGCGGAAGGACGGCGTCGTCATGGATGTCCTTACCCTCCCAGGAAGTAGAAATGGTTGGTGGGACCGATGCCGTGACCAATCGCGAGGCCGTGGCGGATGGCTTCGGTCAGATAGGTCTTGGCGGTTTGTATGGCATCGTTGACAGATTTACCGCGTGCCAAATGCGCGGCGATCGCCGAGGCAAACGTGCATCCCGTGCCATGCGTATGGGGCGTGTCGATGAACTCACCGCGAAAGACGGCGAAGAACCGGCCGTCATACAGCACGTCCGTCGCCCGTTCGGCGAGCAGATGCCCGCCCTTGATCAAGACGTGCTTGCAGCCGAACCCGTGAATCACTTTGGCCGCCCGGCGTGCGTCAGCCAGTGTTTTGATTTCGACGCCGGAGAGTTGCTGAGCCTCATGGACGTTCGGCGTGACGAGCAGGGCGAGGGGAAATAACTTGTTCTTCATCGCCTCGATGGCATCGGTCTTCAGCAACGGATGCCCGCTCTTCGATACCATCACCGGGTCGACGACCACATTCGTCACGTTCTGGGGTCTCAGCAGGCCCGCCACCACGTCGATGACGGCGGAGGACGACAGCATCCCGGTCTTGACCGCCGCGATGGAGAAATCGTCGAACACGGCGTCGATCTGCGCGGCGATAATGGAGGTGGGCAGCTCGAACACGTCCGTCACTTCCTCCGTGTTCTGTGCGGTTACCGCCGTGATGACCGACATGGCAAATACGCCGTTTGCCGACATGGCCTTGATGTCCGCCTGAATACCCGCGCCGCCTCCGGAATCCGAGCCGGCGATGGTCAAGACCTGCTTGATATCGGACGACGCCATGACGCTAGTGAGCCACTGAAGCCGCACGCTCGAGCTTCAATCCGTCGATCGTAAACACGGCGTCCCGGCGCGGCGATTTCTCATGCATCTGTAACGCAAACTCGGAGCCGGTGGTCCCGGGCGGCGCTGTAAATGTCAATACGATCCGCTCCTTTTCACCGGGAGACAATTCCAGGCCTCTGGCGCACAGACCCTCGCGGTTGTCTTCAATCCGCTGCGTCCACACGTTCCCTTGGTCGTCGCGTAAGAATGTCTCCGGGAGCATGCAGAGGATCTTCATGTCCCGGGTCGTCTTGCTCTCGATGGTCAGATCCAAT
>DATFDJ010000239.1:0-18581 GCA_035252115.1 Nitrospira sp.
ACTCCGAGATCACGAGTCCCGCGATAAAGGCGCCGAGGGCCAGTGAAAGCCCGCCGAGCGACGTGAGCCATGCGATGCCGAGGCAGAGCACGATAATGGTGAGCAGGAACAGTTCCCGGCTGCGGCTGCGGACGATGTGCGCGAGGAACTTGGGAACCGCATACCACGCGGCCGCCACGATGAGGCCGACCACGAGAGCCGATTTCCCCAGCGTCAACAGGATCGAAAGGCCTCCCCCGCCGGCCGGACTCGCTAGGATCGGCGTGAGCAGCATCATGGGCACGACGGCCAGGTCCTGGAAAATCAAGATGCCGATGGTGGCACGGCCATGGATCGAATCGGTCTCGCCGCGATTGGCGAGCGCCTTGAGCACGATGGCGGTGCTGCTGAGCGAGATGAGGAATCCCCAAAAAATGCCTTCCTGCCACGTCAACCCGGCTATCAGGCCTCCGAGCCAGGCAACGAGCAGCACTCCGCCGACTTGGATCGGCGCAGCCACCACGAGCAGCCGACGGAGGGACGCCAACTGCACGACGGAGAATTCGATACCGATGGTGAACAACAGCAGGACGACGCCGATCTCGGCCAGGACTTGCACTGTCCCGACATCGGAGATCAAATGCATGCCGTGCGGCCCGATCAACGACCCGGCGACGAGGAATCCTGCGATCGACGGCAACCGAAATTGATGGAAGAGAAAGACGACGGCGATGGAGACGGAAAAGATGACGAGCAGATTGCCGAGCACGCCGTAGTCGGTCACGCTACAACTCCTAAAATACGTCGTTCGTGAATCGTCGCTCGTATCTCGTAAGGGACCGTTTGTCGTATCTTGTCATTCGCTTCATGTTTCGAGTTTCGGAGCTCGGGTTCCGCGAGATCGCAACCCGAAACACGCAACGCGAAACTCTTGGCTTCACGCTCACATAGTGAGCGGAGAATACAGGAGCAGACACCCTTGAACAAGCGAAAGCTCGTTGTCTTGAGGAAATCCCTTGGCTACAGTGGGACAGGATACGGAGAAAGCGGATTCCATGATTCGCGCCTTGATCTTCGACTTTAACGGAGTCATCGCCGACGACGAGACGCCTCATATTGCCTGCTTCCGACAGGCGCTGTCGGAATTCGGCCTCTCGCTCACCGCCGAGGACTATTACGGCGCCTATCTCGGAATGGACGAACGGACGTGCGCGGCTCTTCTCCTCACCGCCCGCGACGGACAGGCCGACGACGTACTCCTGGGAAAAATCACCGCCAGAAAGACCGACCTGTTCCGCGCCTATACGGCTCGACGGCGTCCGGCCCTCTTTCCGGGGGTCGTTGAATTTGTGAAAGCGGGACTCGACCGCTATCGAATGGCGATCGCATCGGGAGGCCGGAGACATCAGATCCATGAGGCGCTGGCCGGCACCGCGATTGAACAGGATTTCGAGGCGATCGTCGCAGCCGAAGACTGTTCAATCGGCAAACCGGACCCGGCGATCTATCGGATGACCGTGGCTCGCCTCAACGCCAACCGACCCGGCCGCCCGCCTTTCGCGCCGTCCGAATGCCTCGTGTTCGAAGATTCCGTCGCTGGCATCCGTGCGGCTCACGACGCCGGCATGAACGTCCTAGCCGTGAGCACGACCTATCCTCGTGAAAAACTGCACGAAGCCGACGGCATCCTTGCGTCGTTCGACGGAACCAGCCCCGAAGCGGTGATCGGCATGCTGGTCAAAAGCCGCTAGGAGCACCGATCCGGGACATTCCACTATCGACCTTCCCTCCGTTTCTCCCCCTCCAAAGGTGAATAGACCGGGAAGAAGTCGCTGGCATAGTTTGATGGAAGAAATCGAGAAGGACATGCCGATCTTTTCTCTTCTCACGACCTACGGGAGGTGTGTTATGCGGCCACGCGGCGTTATTCTAGTCGCGGTGACTGTGCTGTGTTTGACATCGACGGCGGCCTTCTCCGATACGACGGAGAAGGCCGATTTCGATCCCATGAGGATGTGGAGCTGTCCCATGCCGGACGGCACCGTGCTCTACACCAATAAAGACAAGGCGGGATGCACGCCGATGAGCCTCAAACCGCTGTCCGTGGTCCCCTCGCTGGACGGTATGCCGACCTCTCGGCCGCCGGTGGCTGCAGTTCCGCAGTACGAGATTCCGGTGTACGGCGATCGCCGTTCGACTGCGGCGGCCGGCAGACAGACGCCTCCTGACTGGGGGAATCAGTGGTACGCCAGCATCGCTCCGTCCGGTCCGGCTCAGGAGGAAGTCTGCACGATGTACGGTGAATGGTTGAATCTGAACCAGAAGACGCGCGGCGGCTTCTTCTTCGGCACCGACCCGTCCTACGGTGGGGACGTGTCCGGCCGCAATCGGTATGCGCCGAGCTTTTCGTTCAATGACAATGTTCGCTATCACGCGCTGGCGAGAATCTTTGGGACAGGCTTCGTGCCGGTGGGTTGCCCGTAGGCTGCCGCACGATCAGACAGACGGCTGACGAAGGGCGGGCAACTTCGGGTGCGCTACAATGCGTTGAACCGTTACTGCTACCGATCACTCAGCGGTAATCTGCGTGTGCTCCTATACTATGGGGAATGTCCAACGCGTTATGGCCCGCTCGTTCGGCTTCTCGTCCGTCGAAGAGCGCATGAGTCCTGAAGCTAAAAGGGAAATTCAGCCTCATCATAATACCCGGCTCTTCCGCTTTGTTTTCCTGAAACAGCTATCGATAGGTTTACGGGGCTATCTCAGGACGGTAGTCACGTTTTTTCAGAGACTTCGAGGAGAGATCAATTAGAACTAGAACGCTCTCGCATGACCGCGACTATCATCCCAATCATGCGCGCGATCTTCGCTGTTGGCTGTTGTAGGGCGGCATGGCGGGCACGTTTTAAAATGTTTCCCCGATCGTCCAACCAAAAATACTTCCAACCTCCGATTTCATCCTCATGTGGCCCAAGCAGGAGATGTTTGATTCCACACATCCACTTTCGACTCAGCGGATCCACTCCTTGCCGGTAATACCAGATCGAACTGTAGTGCCACTCACTGCAGCCCTCACAAAAGTGACTGTTTCTGGATTGCCACATGCGGACCTTGCAGAATCCTTCCAACGAACCGATTCGTAATCCGTGTCTTGATTATTCCAAACGCTTTCGCTAAATAGTGCGCTATCGCACGATCGTGCGGTGGCGCACACTATATAACGACTAGTAGAGGAACTACAACCCTTCCCATGTATGACGGTCACGATTTCCATAACCCATTGTCACACTGTGGATCTTTTCTGATTTTCGTGTAACGGCGAGGTCTTGAACTGGGTTAATTGTCCGAAGTCATCCACCTTGTATCGAGGCTTTTGACGCGAAGAGCTTCCTTCTCCAATTCTCCCGCGCCACTGGGAAAGTCCAGCATGGAGATATGGTTTTGAACTGGCCGTTACGTTTCGGCTTAGCCTGCCTCACTCTTGCTGCGACAGGTACACTCTACGCCGAGGGTGTGATCAAGACGGGATGGATTGAGGCGGGAATCCTTATTCCAATCGCTCTGTTTTTGATGATCGCCACCGATTCACTGTCTCGTGCCTTTGGGAATATTCTCATATTCATTACCGCTCTGAGTCTGACAGTGGCTTTTTTGGATCTCATACTGCGGCCAACATTTGGTCATCGGCTTCACTACACCCCGAGCAATGTCTCAACTCACAAACTCCCGGAGCTGCCGATCGTTGCCCGGTGGGATGCCAATGTGTACGCGGATGCAGAAAGCTATGGCGATTTGGCCGCGATGGTTGGAGATGCGGCGCTTCAAGAACGACGCCGAATCGTGTTCCGGACAGATGAATTCGGCTTTCGCAATATCCCGCAATCCGCAGCAGCAGATGTTCTGATCTTGGGTGACTCCTTTCCTGCGGGCGGCGGGACCACCGATGAGGAGACGTTCGCACGGTTGCTCGAACGCAAGTATGGATTCAGAACCTACAATCTTTCGTATCCGGGCGGACCGTATGATCAATTTATCAACTTTGCGATTGAATGGCCGAGGTTGAAGGTCGCCTCTTCCCTTCGGATGATTTGGACGTTTTACACGGGCAATGATTTGGACGACGCCGGAGGGGAAAATTGGAATATTGAAAGCCTACCGTGGCGGCATGGCCTTTCCGCCTGGTTGGTGAAGTATCGAACGTATCGGAACCGCTCCCCCCTGAATCAATGGATGGAGGCAATGCGGTTGAGATTACGGCGAGGTCCACCGGACGTGATTGTTCGATCATTGCCGGACGGACGCCCGGTTCTCTTCGCAGAACATCAAGAAATATGGGGCAAACGATCCCGTCAGGAGGTGGAGCAGCATCCGAACTTTGACAAGCTCAAGCGAACACTCAGCGCGATGCGAAGGCTCACGACAGCACGTCATGTCGAAGTCACGGTGCTTATTCTGCCAACAAAGGGCGAAATCTATCGGTGGCTGCTGGAAGCCAGGGAGCCGCGAGCCGAAGACTCGCATGCTTCCGGATTTGCTCTCGCGGTTCTTGACGCATGCAGAGAGGCGAGCATTGTGTGTTATGACATGAAGCCGTATCTGCTTTCCGAGGCTCAAGCACTGTACGACACCAAAGGTGAACTGTTGTGGTGGCGTGATGACACGCATATGGGCAAGTACGCTCATGAAGCGATGGCCAATTACATCGCAACGCATCTCCTTCGTGACTACGCACGCATGGACTCAACGCCGAGGGCATTGGAAGATGGGACAGTCGTGCAGACAGGAGGCGACGAGTGGCAATACGACGACTGGGATGCCTTTGGGGTAATCGCTGCCGAATTGTAGGTGCCCTGGAACTTGGGACACCTGGATTGGAGAGCTTCTGAAGCGACCAGACCGATCAAGCTGGTGGAACTGACCCGAGGGCGTGGGTTTTACAATGATTGAGCAGGCAAGGTGTAATTGGGTGCCTTGAAAGTGCCGCACTTCGGAATTCTCGACCGGGCGTCCCCTATACTTTGTAGAATTCCCGATACCACTGGACGAAGCGCGGGATGCCGACCTCGATCGGCGTCGAAGGTTTGAACCCGACGTCGCGCGACAAATCGTCGATGTCGGCGAAAGTCGCCGGGACGTCGCCCGGCTGAAGCGGCATCAATCTCTTTTCCGCCTTCATGCCCAACGCCTCCTCCAGCACCTCGATGAATCGCAGCAACTCCACCGGCTGGTGGTTCCCGATGTTGTAAATCCGTGCAGGGGCCGAACTGGTCCCTGGGTCGGGCCTGTCTCCCGACCAGCGGGGATTCGGTTCAGCCGTATGATCCAGCGTTCTGAGCACCCCTTCGGCGATGTCGTCGATATAGGTGAAGTCCCGCCGCATCTTGCCGTCGTTGTACACTTCGATTGGTTTTCCTTCCAGGATGGCTTTGGTGAAGAGAAAGAGCGCCATGTCCGGCCTGCCCCACGGTCCATACACGGTGAAGAACCGCAGCCCCGTGCAGGGCATGCGGTACAGATGAGCGTAGCAGTGGGCCATCAATTCGTTGGCCTTCTTGCTCGCGGCGTACAGCGACACCGGATGGTCGACGTTATCGTGGATCGAAAACGGCATCTGGGTATTTCCGCCGTAGACCGAGCTGGAAGACGCGTAGACGAGATGCTCGACCTTTGCGTGCCGGCATCCTTCCAGCACATTCATGAATCCTTCGATGTTGCTGTCGGTGTACGCATGAGGGTTCACGAGCGAGTAGCGGACGCCGGCTTGAGCGGCCAAATGAACCACCCGACCGATCGGCTGCTCGGCAAAGAATTCTTTCATCCCCTGCCGATTCGAGACATCGAGTTTCACGAATTGGAATCGTTCCAGGGACGTGAGTTGGGCGAGCCGGGCCTGCTTGAGGCGGACATCATAGTAGTCGTTGATGTTGTCGAGTCCGACGACCTGGTCCCCGCGATCGAGCAGTCTCCTGGCCACATGGAAACCGATGAATCCCGCCGCGCCCGTAACCAGGATGGGTCGATGTGATCCCGCCATGCGTTCCTCTCGATGGATGTCGCGCGTGATTATCGTCCAGACTTCAGAAACGGCGGATCGCCATAGCTCCGCCGGTAGAGTTGCAACGGGTCCAGCACATTGTCCGCCCGCAGCACGTCGATTCCACCACCCGGCGTCGCGCGGTACCGATCCAGCGCTTGTGCGTAATGATAGCCGCAGCCCCGGGTAGACAGAAGCTCTTTGAGCTTTTCCGGCGGCTCCCAATGCGCGGTGAGCAATGCCGTCCGAGCCGGGTTTCTTCGACTGAACATGAAGGAGAGATGATCCGGATACCAATCGGCTCCTCCCGTCGCATAGGAGACGAACAACTTGGCTCCCGCAGCCCGGCAGAGCTCCGCCAGATAGCCGTTCGTGAGGTAGCCGTTTTCTCCGACGTCCAACCACTTTCCCGGGTGGGACAACGCCGCATGAGCGGCATGACACCGAAGCTCCAGTAATTGTTGTTGCGACGCGAACACGAGCGGTATCGGCCCGTACTTCTCGACCAGCCGTTCGATCACATGGTCCTTCAACGCGGACCGGCCGTCGTTCGTCGGACCGCTGTCGGCATGGACGAGCACATTGTGACCCCGGTCGCTGATCAGATAGCAGTTGCGCGGCATCTCGAGGTCGCACGGATCTTCGCCATAGAACGGCACGGAGACGACGGTCCCGCCCTCGAACGGCCAGCACTCGCCGTGCGCCAGTTCGACGACGCGGCCGAATCCCAATTCGCGTAACAGGGAAAGATAATCGTAGAAGAACTTCTTCCGGTTGCGGCGGCTGGGCACGATGATCGGCGTATCCTTCGGCAGGTGAAGCAACGTCCGTGGATCGACATGATCGTCATGATCGTGGGTCAAAAACACGGCATCCGGCTTGGGCAACAGCGATCCCCAGAGCGACGGCACCGAGGATTCCGCGAACCATGGGAGCAGCCAGGGATCGAAGAGGAACACGTTGGCTTGCTGACGATACAGCAACGCCGCATGACCCAGATGGACGGTCTCGCGATCTTCGACCGTATCGAACCACTGTTGGCGGATCGAGGAGGCAGAGGATGTGACAAGACATTCGTATTGGTACAAGGACCCCATGAGCCGCGTGAGGAGGCCTTGGGCCTCGCGAGGCGCGGTCGTGACGACCGTGCGAATCTCGTCCGCCCGATGAGTGCCGTCGAGCATGCCGAGCAGTTTTCCGACCATCGGTCCGAGCGGGCGCTGATCGAATCCGATCGGAATCGCCTGCCGCTTCACCGAATGAAAGATCCGCAACCCGCCGTTCGTGACGGTGGTCGACTTGGTCGGATCGGTGGGAAACTCCCAGTGAAAGGAGCCGGCCGCGCCGCGCCCGCACTTGATGTGCTGGCGCAGATAGGGCCGGCCCGCGACCAATTCGGCATAGGCGTCCTCGAGCCGGCGGCCGCGGTCCGGGTCATCGAGCGGCGCCCGTTTCGAGAAGACGTCGCTGATGGCCGTGTCGATCGAGCTGGCGAGCAAACTGTGCGCTTCGTGGAGACTGGCCACGATCTCGGAAGCGACTCCGCCGATGAAAGGGAAAGGACCGGGCGGCTCAGCGCTTTCCAACTGAACCCAGGTCCACGGAGCGAGGCTCACGTAGTGCTGTCGCTGAAGCTGGTCCCAGATGCTCATAGCAGTGACATGCGACGAGTGACGCGTGACAAGCCCGAATGAGACGGTTGCTGAGTTTTCAACTGATCACCGTCACTGGTCACCCGTCACTTCCGACCGAAGTTTACTGATGTTCGGTTCATAAAGCGCCTGGATGACATTGCCGTCCGGATCGGAAAAGTAAAACGAATAGCTGCCGTCGCGATGCGCCTTGGGCTCCTTGGCGATCCGACCGCCGAAGGATTCAATCTTCGGGGCCATTTCCCGGTACATCGCGTCCACCGCTTGGGGGCTTTCGACGATCACGCCCAGGTGGTCGAGGAGCTGCGGCGTCGGCGGCCGGTACGCCGGAAGCTCGCCGGCGCTGATTTGATGCAGCGCCAGATTGTCGTGTCCAGAGCTGAGATAAACATTTTCGCCATCCGGTTCCCACACAACGTTCATGCTCAGCAGTTGCTCGTAAAACGCCCGGGACCGTTTCAGATCGGTCACACGGAGCGCCACATGCCGGAGACCGAGATGTGCTGGATGAGTCATGGCAACCTTAATCGTATCTGGCCGTTCGCTTTCATGTTTCGAGTCTGGTGTTTCGGGCTCCGTGAGGTCGCAACTCGAAACACGCAACGTTAAACTCTTGCGCTTCACGCGCCACGCTTCACGAGCGACGCTTCACGGCCTTACGGAGCTGCAGCCGTATAATAGTAGGTGGGCGGCGGAACGCCGTCAATTCGATTTTCCTCGCCGCCGCACTGCGAGCCGTACCACGGCTGTGCTACGATGCCGCGATTCGATGTGCAACCAAGGAGCTACGCTCATGTCCGTTCTGCCGCGCGTGCTGATGATCTTTTTCGCTCTTTTCATTCCATCGGGGGTTCTGGCGCTCGATCAGACCATCCAAGGCCGGGACGGTGCGCCGATGGTGCTCATTCCAGCCGGGCCTTTTCCCATGGGCGTGCCGCCCGGCGACCGCGATGGAGGACGGGATGAATATCCCCGCCATCAAGTCTATCTGGACGACTATTACATCGACAAATACGAGGTGACGAACGGGCGATACCTCGAATTTGCGAAGGCGACCCGCCATCGCGTGCCGCAAAATCCGTCGAACCCGACGCGCAATCTCTGGGAAGGCATGACGGTCCCGGAGTCGCTAACGGACCGCCCGGTGGTGAACGTGGACTGGTGGGACGCCGATGCCTATTGTCAGTGGGCCGGCAAACGATTGCCCACCGAAGCCGAATGGGAAAAGGCGGCGAAAGGCAACAACGATTGGCGCTTCCCATGGGGCAACGTCGAACCGACGAGCAAGCACCTGAACTTCAACCAACGCTGGATCGGCGAAAAGACCTTGATGCCGGTCGGCAGCTATGAGGCCGGCAAGAGTCCCTACGGCGTCTACGATATGGCCGGAAACGTCTGGGAATGGGTGAACGATTGGTACGATGCGAAGTACTATGAGAAGAGTCCCGAGAAGAATCCCAAGGGACCCGAGAGCGGTCGGGGAAAAGTCTTGCGCAGCTCAGGCTGGCAGGTCGAGACGCCGCTGGTCCGGATTTTCACGCGCGTGGAAAGCGATCCGACGATCCGGAACGAATCCACGGGCTTTCGCTGCGCCAAGGACGCCAAATAGTCGTTTGCGCTCAGCATCTTCCGGCGGTCATGATACAAGAGTGCCATGGCCGACCTCGAAACAACGGAACAGCTCCGGTCGAAGAGCAAACAATTCGCGATCGGCGTGCTGAAGTTTGCCGGCGACCTTCCCAAGACAGCCGAGATTCAGACCATTGAAACGCCATTGATGAAATCGGCCACGACGCTGGCTGTCCACTGCCGGCGCCTTGCGCGTGCGCGGTCGGAAGACGGTCTCCTCGATACACGAGGTCGTGCCGCCGATGAAGCCGACGATTGCGTATTCTGGCTCGAATTGCTGGGCGCGGTCAGGACCGATCAGGAGAAGGCGATCCAGACGCTGCTCGAGGAGGCGGCAGAGCTCATCGCGCTCCTGTCCATCTGCTTCGAGCCGGACCAACCGGCAAGCGCGGCGGAGCCGCACGCGGCCGGGACCAGCTCCGAAGTTTCTCCGCCGACTGTTGAGGAGCCCACGGATTTCCGCGGGCTGCGCGTGCTGGCATTCGAAAGTCGGATGGCGAAAGAGATGACGCGGTTGATCGAACGGCACGGCGGAGTTCCCCATGTCGTACCGGCCATGCGCGAGATTCCCATCCCGCTTCAGGACAACGGCGCCGTCTTCCGTTTCGGCGTCAAGCTCATGCTCCATCAGATCGATATTCTGATCCTGATGACCGGCGTCGGAACGAAGGCATTGTTCGAGATTCTCCAAGTCCGATACCCGCTGGCCCAACTGATCGAGGCGCTGAAAGCCATCATCGTGGTCACGCGCGGTCCCAAGCCGCTGGCGGCTCTGAGGGTGTTGGGCGTTGAATCCAACCTCACCGTGCCGGAACCCAATACCTGGCAGGACGTGATCGCCACGTTGGACTATTACCGGCCGGTGAAGGGATTGAGAATCGCCGTGCAGGAGTACGGAGCCTCAAATGCCGAGATGGTCCAAGACCTCAAGTCCAGAGGCGCGGACGTGTTTCCCGTGCCGATTTACCGTTGGGCGCTGCCTGAAGACACCGGTCCGTTGACGCGCGCCATCCGAGACGTGCTGGAGGGAAAGATCGACGTGATCTTGGTGACCAACGCCGCCCAAATCGACCATGTCCTGCAACTTGCCGAACAAGAGGGTCAAACAGCGCCGTTCAAAGAAGCCTGCAAGAGACTGATCGTCGGATCGATCGGGCCCACGGCAAGCGAACGGCTCAAGCATCACGATCTGCCGGTCGATTTCGAGCCGTCACATCCTAAAATGGGCATCCTGGTGAAGGAACTGGGCGAGCAAGTCCACGCGCTGCGACAATCAAAGCGTTCGCCACAAGGATCGCAGTAAGAAGAACGCTCTTACTTCAAACTCGTCGGCGTCGACACGGGATCGGCCGGGGCTCCTTCTTTGACGTCCCGCGCGCAGCGAAAGCCCAGCCAGTTCATCTTGGTGTTGGGGTCGGCTCCGTTACGCTGAGCCGGTCGCACCGACGGCGTACTGTCGACCCAGCCGCCACCGCGAAATGCTTTCTGGGTTCCGGTCTCCGGCCCTTTGGGATTCCTGTCCGGCGCCCGCTTGTAATAGTCCTTGTCGTACCAATCAGCCGTCCATTCCGCGACGTTCCCGGACATTTGGTAGACACCGTACGGGCTGACGGCATTCTCGTATTTGTCCACGGAGATAATCGGCGGGTAGAGCAATAATCGCTCCGGCCGGTCACGGACCGGACCGGAGAGGCCCGTGCGCCCGAAGTTCGCCCGGCTCAGCCCCGCCGGTTCGTTGCCCCATGGATAGATCCTCCCGTCCTCGCCCCGAGCCGCTTTCTCCCATTCCGCCGACGTCGGCAACCGCTTGCCCGCCCATTTGCAGTACGCATCGGCATCGAACCAGGAGACGTGCATGACCGGATGGCCGGCCATGGTTTCCTGAAAATTACCCCCGTCATATTGCCAATCAATGAGCGGCGGGCGTCCGGTCGCAAGCACGAATTTCAAAAACTGCACGGTTGAGACTTCATAACGGTCGATCTCATACTCGTCCAGATACACTTTGCGCTGCGGCATTTCGGCCGGATAGGCATTGCGATCGACTTTCCTGTCGCTGCCCATGATGAACGTCCCCGCCGGGATGCGGACCATCTCGTCATGGGCCGGCAGCTTGACCCGTTCGGCCGCCAGCTTCTTTCCTTCCGGCGTCCATTCGCGGGTCACATCGGCCACATCGAGGCCACATACTGTACCGACGGCGGCCAACGTGCCGGCGGCGATCACGCTCCAGATCACTACGTTACGCACCATTATCCTCCTTGTTCCCAACTTGCGGTTACTGAGCCTGCTGCAGCTTTTCCTCGGGCACGTCCTTCTTAAAGTCTTCGAGCGGTTGAAAATTGACGGGCAGATTGAAGAGCGAATCGGACACCGAGCGCAGCTTCACGTGCTGGTATTCGACGATCCAACTGCCGTCCTTCTTTGCGAGCTTCATGGTAAAATGAATATCCGTG
Source organism: Nitrospira sp. (assembly GCA_035252115.1). Classification (GTDB taxonomy): domain Bacteria; phylum Nitrospirota; class Nitrospiria; order Nitrospirales; family Nitrospiraceae; genus Nitrospira_C. The sequence continues at coordinate 11,751 of DATFDJ010000239.1, forward strand.
GCGACCCACTGATAGTATGATTCCACCCGCTCTCCGTGTTTAGTCGTCACCTCGTACAGCACCGTCGGATGGCCTTCACGGACTTCCGTGCCGATTTCCTGCCGCGAAATTTCGCCGTCCAGATGCTCCGTGATCCGCAGGTCCTGATCCGCGTCGTACGGAACGGTCTTGAAATGTTTCATGCGCGACAACAGCAGCCACACCACCTGTTTGTCCTTGCGTACGATGCTGACGTTGACCGGTCCCATGGAGTGATGTTCGATGCGCCACATCTGATCGCGATAATAGATGAACGCTTTGTGGGTGCGCCCGTCGATCTTCGTAATTTGATCGGCGGTGAATTCGAGCGCCCAGGCGGGAACGATCTGCGACAGCCATACCGCCGCCCCCCATACGACGATTCCCATCCCTCGCATGGTCACATCCTAGCATAGGCCTACACCGTCCGGTCCCGTCCATCGGCTACCGGATCGTCAGCACGCCGGCGCCCTGGATCGTTCCCGCCTTGAGCGCCTGCAATGCCTGATTCGCCTCTTCCAAGCGAAAGGATTGTGTGCGCGGACGAATCGGAATCGCGGCCGCTTCCCGCAGCAGATCTTCGCCGTCCTGTTTCGTGTTGGCGGTCACGCTCCGGAGCACCCGTTCGCCGAAGAGGTCCCGATCATACTCCAGCGGAGGCACCTGAGACATATGAATCCCGGCCAGCGCCAACGTCCCGCCCCGATCGAGCGCCCGCAGCGCCGGCGGAACGAGCTCGCCGGCCGGCGCAAACATGATCGCGCCATGCAGCGGCACCGGCGGCTGCTCGGCGGCTCCTCCGACCCACCGAGCGCCCAGTTCCCGAGCGAGCCGCTGATGCTCCGCTCTGAGCGAGCACACGTACACCTCGCAGCCCCAATGTCGTGCGATCTGAATCGCAATGTGAGCGGAAGCGCCGAAGCCGTACAGGCCGAGCCGCTGTCCCGGCTGGATTCCGCTCAGCCGCAGGGCGCGGTATCCGATGATGCCGGCGCACAACAGGGGCGCAGCTTCTTCATCGCTAAATGCGGACGGAATCGGATAGGCGAAGCGCTCCGACACCAGCGCATACTCGGCATAACCCCCGTGCACGCGATAGCCGGTAAACCGCGCCTGGAGGCACAGGTTCTCACGCCCGCTCCGGCAAAACTCGCAGACCCCGCAGGTCCCTTGCAGCCACGCGATGCCGACCCGCTCTCCGACCGTCCGCACCGTCACGCCCTGACCGGTCCCGGCGACGATGCCGACCGTCTCGTGACCGGGAATCAAGGGTAAGGCCGGATCCGGGAGTTCGCCTTCGACAACGTGAAGATCCGTCCGGCATACGCCGCAACAGATCACGCGGACGAGCAACTGTCCGGGCCCCGGCGTCGGCACGGAGACCTCGCGTAACTCCAATGGCGCGGCACTCACGCTCGCCGTCCGGCTGAGGACCATCGCCTTCATGTTTGTCAGCCCACATTATTCATGACGGTTCGTGACGAAACCGCCAAGACGCCAAGCGAGACGGGCACGCGGAGCCCCGCGCGGCAGAGGCGTACTTATGCAGTACGTTGAGGCCGCACGGCGGCGAGCCTGCCCGCCAGCATGCCAGCGAAGTCGCATGCTGGCTTGTCGCAGCGGCGTATCGGCAGTTGCAGTAGAAACGTTCATGAATAATGTGGGCTAGGAGGACGGCACCTGCCACGAGACAAGCGGCAAGGGGAAAGTGATTCCGGCCTTCGATTGTTCAACTCGTCACCGGTCACTCGTCACTCATCATTGATTTTTGGCCTTGATACATTCGACATCGAGTTTGATATGGACTTCGTCTCCGACGACGAGCCCGCCGCTGTCCAGCGTCTTGTTCCATACCATCCCGAAATCTTTTCGATTCACCTTCCCTTCGGCGTTGAATCCCGCCCTCATGTTGCCCCAGGGATCCTTGGTGACGCCGTTGAAATTGCCGCTCAACGTGATGTCCTTGGCGACGCCGCGGATCGTCAATTCGCCGACGGCGCTATAGCCGTCCGCGGTCTTTTTGTAGCTCTTCATCTTGTAGGTGATCAAGGGATACTTCTCCACGTCGAAGAAATCGGGATTGCGCAAGTGCGCATCGCGCTTCTCATGGTGCGTATCGACCGATGCAGCCTTGATGGAGGCTTCGATGGCCTTGACCGTTCCGGCCTCCGCGTCCATGTCGATAAACCCCGTATAGTCCATGAACCGCCCTGTGGTCTTTGACACCACCATGTGCGAGACCCGAAATTCGATCGTCGAATGTTCGGGGTCCACGTTCCAGCGAGCCGGCTCCGCCCACACGACACTCGCCGTCAGCACGGCCATTGCCGAAACGACGAGCGCACGGCACTGATGCATCCCTCTCACCATCATTCCTCCTTCTTATGTGGTTGTGACCCGCTATTTCTTCGACGCGGGCGCGTCCGGTTGCGTGGCGGACTGGCTGGTGACCGACTGCACGTCGCGCGGGCGAGGGCGGGCTCCCGTCCGCATCCGAACGTGGACATCCACCGCGTCGTCTCCCAACTCGGGAGGGAACGGTGGAAACGGCTGGGCATTGACCACCGCGTAGATGCCGGCCTCGTCGATCTCGCGAGCGCCGGACCCCTTCTCGATTTCAATCAGTTGGGCTCGGCCACTGGGATAGAGTTGGAAGCGCACCCTTACGGTTTCGCCACTCGCTCCCCGCTTGACCTCGCGAACCTGTCTGGCCCAGCTCCGGCTCACGATGTGACTCACGTGTTTCCAATACGCTTTGCCCTGCGCGGGATCGGCCAACGGCATGAGATCCTCTTCGGCGACGTCTCCTTCCGAGATGGGAAGCGCGTTCGCCTGCGACTCGTCGGTCACCGGCTCGGCCACGGCCGGCTCTTCCGGCTTTGCGGCCGGCGCGTCGGCTGAATCGCCGGCAGATTCTTGTCGATCCATCGTCACATAGACGATGCGCCGCATAAACCGCTCGAACTTATCCTGCCGAAATCGTGCGAAGGTCACTTGAATCCGCGCGGCCTTGGGATGGACCGACGTCAGGCTCATCGGCATCGGTTCGAGCGTGACGGTGCCTTTGAGCTCCAAGGTGTTGCCGTCCGGCTCCAGCGTCACGGTTTGAGATTCGAAGAGGATCGATTCGCAGATCGCCACGACCGGAACAGATCCCTGTGCGACCCCACCCAACGTAATGCCCAAGGTTACGGCTTTCCCCGTTTGAAGATCGCCCGTGGCACTCGCTTGATCCAGTTCAAAACGCGCCCATCGCTTTCCGGAGGGCGCCGTGGAGGCCGAGACGGACGCAGGGACGCCGAAGCCCGGCGAAATCAGCATGCTCGACAGAAGACTACAGCCACAGACGAAGACAAGAAGATACTCGTGGAACGAACGCTCCATGATCGGCATCCTACCGAGGCAGCCGAATGTGCGCAACCCGTTTTTTCCGAATCGAATGACGAAGATTACGGTAAGATAGAACCATGCAGGCATTGGTGAAACTGGCGGCACAGCCCGGACTGTCGTTCACGACGCGGCCTGATCCCACACCCGGTCCGACCGATGCCATCGTGCGCGTGAACGCGACGTCGCTCTGCGGGACGGATGCGCACATTTTCAACTGGGACCCATGGGCCCACAGTCGTATCCATCCACCGCGCATCATCGGCCATGAAATGTGCGGAGAGGTCGTGGAGGTCGGCGGCAACGTCACGTTGGTTCAGGTGGGCGACTTCGTGGCCGCCGAATCGCACGTCACCTGTGGCCGATGTTTCCAATGCCGCACGGGACAGGCGCATGTCTGCCGCGATTATCGCATCCTCGGTGTGGACCGCGACGGCTCGTTTGCGGAGTACGTCGTCCTGCCCGAAACCGTTTTGTGGAAAACGTCGCGAGCCATTCCGCTGGAGTTTGCATCCGTGCAGGAGCCATTGGGGAACGCGGTGGATGCGGCGTTAGCCGAGGACCTCACGGGCCATACGGTGCTCATTACCGGCTGCGGTCCCACGGGCTTGTTCGCCGCCGCCATCGCGCGGACGGCAGGAGCCGCGACGATCATTGCCTCGGATATCAGCGAGTATCGTCTCGGCTTGGCGAAACAGATCGGGGTGGATTACGTGCTGAATGCCAAAGACCAGCCCGACCAACTGGCTGCCGCCATCCGGGAGATCACGGCCGGCGAAGGCGTCGATGCCTCGCTGGAGATGTCGGGCAATCCCTCGGCGTTGCACCAGGCGTTCAGCGCGGTCAAAAACGGCGGGCGAGTGACCCTGTTCGGCATCCCGACCGGTCCGATCACGTGCGATGTGGCGAACGAGATCATTTTTAAAGGCATCAGGGTCCACGGCATTACCGGCCGGCGTTTGTTCAGTACCTGGTACCGGTTGGCCGGCCTGTTCAAGGCCGGGCTCAATATCAAACCGGTGATCACCCACACGTTTCCGATGCGCGATTTTGCCAAAGGGTTCGACTTGATCAATTCAGGGCACTGCGGGAAAGTGGTGCTCTTTCCGTGAAACGTGAGACGTGATGCGTCATGCGATAAACATCCGGCTCGACCCCGCCTGTTTCGCATCACGCCTTACGTGTGACGCATAACGCAACAATGGCGTACTCCTCCTTCAAGAAGGTGATCGATCAACAGCTCGCCGACATCCGAGCCCGGGGATTGTATAAGGCCGAGCGCCAATTGTTGAGCCCCCAAGGTTCGGACATCCGCGTGGGGCAGGGTCACGTCCTCAATCTCTGTGCGAACAACTATCTCGGTTTGGCCAATCATCCTGAAATTGTCCGCGCGGCCGCCGAAGGGTTGGAACGCCATGGATACGGGATGGCGTCGGTGCGCTTCATCTGTGGAACGCAGGATCTCCATAAACAACTCGAACGTTCCGTCAGTGCCTTCCTTGGAACGGACGACACGATCCTCTACAGTTCCTGCTTCGACGCGAACGGCGGATTGTTCGAGGTGCTGTTGGACGAGCGGGACGCAGTCATCAGCGACGCCTTGAACCATGCCAGTTTGATCGACGGGATCAGGCTCTGCAAGGCGACACGATACCGGTACGCCCATTCCGACATGACCGAGTTGGAGGGCCGATTACGTGAGGCGCGTGCGTCCCGTCTCCGTCTCATTGCCACGGACGGCGTGTTTTCGATGGACGGAGATCTGGCGAAGCTGGATCGGATCGTCGAGCTGGCCGAACGGTACGATGCGGCGGTGGTCGTGGACGACAGTCACGCCACCGGCGTGCTCGGTCGACGGGGGAGAGGCACGCCGGACCACTTCGGAGTGGCGGACCGGATTGACATCGTGACCAGCACGCTGGGGAAGACGCTCGGCGGCGCGACCGGCGGGTTCACGTCCGGAAAGGCGGAGATCATCGAGCTGCTCCGCCAGCGCTCGCGGCCTTATCTCTTTTCGAACGCGCTGCCTCCGTCCATCGCGGCCGGCGCTCAGCGCGCGCTGGAGCTCGTCGCCGGCGGCGACGACTTGCGCGCGACACTTTCGCAGAATGCCGCGTTCTTCCGAGCGGAGTTGGCCGCCTTGGGGTTTCGGCTCGTTCCGGGCGAGCATCCCATCATTCCGGTCATGTTGGGCGAGGCGCCGCTGGCCGTCGCGATGGCGGAGCGGCTACTGGAAGAAGGGATCTATGTGATCGGATTCAGTTACCCGGTCGTGCCTCAAGGTCAGGCAAGGATCCGCGTGCAAATGTCCGCGGCCCATACGCGTGCGCAGCTCGAAACGGCGGTGAAGGCGTTTGCCAAGGTAGGCCGCGTGCTGGCCATCATTCCGTAAGGCGTGAAACGTCAGGTGTTAGGCGCACAAGTCTTCTCTCCTCACGCCTTACGATGTTATTCTCTGATCATCCTCGCCCTGGTCTGTAAATAGCCGTTTCGCACCGCGCTGTACAAGTCCAAGGTGGCCTCTTCGACTCCCTGGAACTTTTCCAGGTTCCGGGATCGGTCGTTGACGACTTCCCCGATACGCGCCCCGATCTGGACGATACTGATCGTCGTTCGATTTTTATGGGCGATTACCGACGGGACTCCATTGACTTCAATAATGGGAACCACCAACCAGTTGATGGGGTTGAGAAAGATATCCCCCACATAGCCGACAAGATCCCGCACGGTGAAGGGCGGCATGAAGGGCACCACCAGGTAGGGTCCGGGCTTCACGCCGTACCGCCCGAGCGTTTGACCCAGATCTTCTTCGGGTGTGACGAGATTGATCTTTTTCGCGACATCGAAAAACCCTGCGAGCCCGACCGTGCTGTTGATCAGAAATCGCCCCACCTCTATCCCCGCCCCTTTCGCTTTACCTTGGAAAATGTTGTTGAACAGGCGGGGCGCGAAGCGGAGATTGTAGAACATGTTGCTGATCCCGACCTGAACAAGGTCGGGAACCACGAAGTCATAACCTTGTGCGACCGGCTTCAGCAGGTACCGATCGACCTGGCGGTTGAATTCGAATACCTTGATGTTCATCGACTCCCATGGATCGTATTCCTCTCCTGCCCCCTCCTCGGCCTTGGCAAACGGATCGAACGGTTCTTCCGCGGCTTCCTCCTTCGAGGTCGCGGCGGTGAGGATCGGCGATGCCGGCGAAGGGTCGGAACGTTCCGCCGGGGGAAACAGCGACCTGATTTCGATCGAGTGGCCCTGGGAGAGAAGGCCGGCCTGTTCGGCACAGCCGGAAAGGACGAGCAGGATCAAGAGACCGAGTCCGGACAGTTTGTACAACCTACAGCCTTTCTGTTTCCGGTGGATGGTGTGCCGGAATCTTGTTCACTTTCACGACCTGAAAGGTGATCGTTCGACCAATGTACG
>DATFDJ010000240.1:0-3709 GCA_035252115.1 Nitrospira sp.
AAAGCAGCGGACGGCGTCATCCGGTGTGCACACGATCGGCTCGTGCACGTTGAACGAAGTGTTCAGCAGCACCGGAACGCCGGTCAGCCGTCCGAAGGTCTCCAAGAGGCGTCGATAGAGCGGATTGGAATCGGCATCGACGGTTTGCACCCTCGCAGAGCCGTCGACATGCACCACGGCGGGAATCGTGCCCTTGGCCGAGGGCAGCACCGGTGCGGTGAACAGCATGAACGGCGAAGGAGCGGAAAGATCGAAATACTCGGCCGCCCGTTCTTCCAGAACGGAGGGCGCAAAAGGGCGGAACGGTTCTCGGAGCTTTACTTTGGCATTGATCAGTGCGCGCATGTCTTCACGGCGTGGATCGGCCAGCAAGCTTCTGTTCCCCAGCGCTCGGGGGCCGAACTCCATACGGCCTTGAAACCAAAAGACCAGACGCCCGGACGCCAGTTCCTTCGCAATCTTTTCGCACAAATCCTCGTCGGACAATGTCTCGGCGGACAATCCGGCCCGGGCCATTGCATTCTTGCAAGCCTGCTCGTCGTATCCGGGTCCCCATGAAGCGGTTCGCATGACCGTGCGCTCAGCCAGCGCACCGCGCCGATGCGTCAGCCAGAGCGCCGCCCCGAGCGCCGCCCCGGCATCTCCGGCCGCGGGCGGCACATAGACGTCGCGGAACCCCGCTTCCCGACGCAGACGGCTGTTGGCCACGCAATTGAAGGCGACCCCGCCGGCAAGACACAATCGATCAAGACCGGTCATTCGCTTCAGCGCTCGGGCGAGATGGAGCACGGTCTCTTCCAACACCAGTTGCGCGCTCGCCGCCATGTCCCGGTGTCGCTGTGTCACTTCTTCAGTCGGTGAACGGCTTGGACCGAACAATTCGGTGAACCGCGACACGAAAATGCGCGCCCTCGCCAAATGAAAATCCAACAGACCGGTATTCAACTGAAACGTACCGTCCGGAAGCAGCGACAAGACCTCGCTTCGCAATGTCCGGGCAAAACGAGGTTCTCCGTACGCCGCCAGTCCCATGACGATGTATTCGTCCTGATCCGGCGTGAAACCCAGATAGGCCGTGACCGCCGCGTAAAACTGGCCGAGCGAATGGGGCAACGACACGCGCTGCAGGACGTGAATTTCGTCGCGATCCGCCTCCGCCAACGTGGTCGTATGAGATTCCGATGCACCGTCGATGACCAACACGGCGGCTCGCTCAAACGGCGATACCAGCACGGCGCTGGCCGCATGGCACATATGGTGATCGAGAAACACCGAAGGCGGACTCGGCGTCCCATCCACCCGGCGCGACAAATAGTACTGCAGCCACACCAACTCCTTCCATTCTCCGGCGAGCCGTTCGGCGCTCCGCCGTCCCTTGACCCACAACAATTGCGGCGACCGAGCCATTGCGCCGAGCGCGAGCGCGGCGCGGCGTCCGAGCTGCCACGGTTTCCATGGGACGGCGACCGCGTCGACCTCACGAAGACGGACCCCGGCCATCTGAAGACAACACCGCATCGCCTGAACGGGCAACGCAGTCACGTGCTTGATGCGGACGAATCGTTCCTCTTCGGCCGCCGCGACGATGCGGCCGTTTTCCAGCAACGCCGCCGCCGCATCACGCATATTAGAAATGCCGAGGATCAACATGCCAAGTGCGTCCTCTTGACCGGATGGCGCAGCAGCATATGCCGGAGCGCCCGATCCCCGCAAGGAGGCGCGCGACCAGTTGCATTCAGGTCCACATTTCGGTACGGTGCTGCCGGTATTGGACGTCTGACTGTCCCTTCGCTCGGACGGCCGCTCTCCAATGATTCGTCAAATTCTCTCTTCCACAGCTTGGCCCCGACGGTCACGCGGCCGGATGCTCATGTGTGCGCTGTTCCTCCTCTTCTCCGCCTCCGGTTGCGAGAAGTTGTCATCTGCCTTCAAACGGACGCCGTTGCCGGAGATGGGACCTCGCATCGACAAGAGTGTGAAGCTTGTGTTCGATCCGGCGTTCACCAATCTGAAGATGGGATATATCGATTCCTGCGGGAGTCCGCATGACTTGGACGTCGGCGCCGAGGTCGAATCGGTGATGATCGATGCGGCGTCCCAAAATTTCCAGGCCGTCTCGGTTGCCGGAGGCGTCGCCCCGCAGTCACCTCCGGACACGGAAATCCAAATCACCCTGCAACGACACGCGCTCAAATTATGGACCGACAACCTCTACGACCGGGTTCCCGCCGACTTGACTCTGGAAGCGTTGGTGAGTTTCAAGGATCGTTCCGGGAAGGAATTGGGACAGCAAACCATTTCGATCGCGCACAATCAGCGCTTGATTCTGGAACCTACACAACACCGTTGCAACTACGGCAACATCGACGAGTTCATCTACGACTCCGGCGTCGCGATGTCGGTCCAATTCATCCGTGCCGCCCACACGCAGTTCGCCGGCACCGGAAGCCCCGCGCCGGCGACGGTCGCCGGCGCACCGGCACGGCCGCTCGCGTCATCTCCTGCGCCGAAGGCCTCTCACCCGCCGCTCTCGTTCAAGGCGACGATGCTGGACGAAAACGGCAATCTCGTGTTCGAAGGCGGTGAGCGGATGCGGATACGCGTCGACGTGGTCAATGCGGGAGATCAAGATCTGCAGCAAGTGGCCGCGACGCTGACCGGCACGCCCTCTGTATTGTCGCAATTTCCGGCAACGACGCTGTCGATCGGCCGCCTGCAGCCCGGACAATCGCGCTCGCTCGAATTTGCCGCCACGCTTCCGCAGTCCGTCCAGATGCAAAAGGCGGAACTTCAGGTCATCGTCACCGATCCGGGCAGCGAGGCGCCTGCCCCGCAGATGTTATCGCTCTCCCTGCAGCCGACCGGCGTCAAAGCGGACGATGTGGATCAGATTCCGGCGGTCGCGGAAGGCTTCAAACGGCCGCAGAGTTATCTGTTGTCCGTCGGGATCGGATCGTATCGTGATCAGCAACTGCCGTCGAGGAAGTACGGAGCATCGGATGCGGAAATGGTCTCCACCTATTTTCAATCGCTGGGCGGACTTCCGGCTTCCAATGTTCGTTTGCTGCAGGACTGGAAAGCGCTCCGACCCGACATCGATGAAGCGTTGCTGGATTGGCTGCCCGCGCACGCCGGAAAAGACGCCGTCGTCATGGTGTACTTTGCCGGCCAGGCGACGGTCTCACCGGCGGGCGAAGTCTTTCTCGTACCTTACGACGGCAATATCAGCACCACGTCCCGTGCCTATCCCTTGAAGGATCTCCAGGCGGCTCTCAGCCGGCTCAAAACCAAACAGACGATTCTCCTGTTCGACGGCATCGTGTCACGGCTCGGCTCCGATGGTCGGGGGAAAGGAACGGGACCGCTCTGGAACCCGTCGGGCGGTTCGTCGGTTCATATCATCGCCACCAATGGATTTGGACGCCCGATTGAAGACGAAAAACACCGGCATGGGCTCTTCACGTATTATCTCCTGAGAGCGCTCAGAGGCGAGGCCGACACGAACCGGGACGGTGAAGTCACATTGGGTGAAGCGGTCTCCTATCTGAGTCAGAAGGTCGTGTGGGCCAGCAAAACGCAATACGGCCTGGAACAGCGTCCTCTCATCCTTCCTCCCCTCAAGAGCGGAGATCAGTCGGCGGCTCTTGTCCTGACAAAATTAGCGACGATCAGTGCCAGCACCGTTCCTTGAACCGGTCGTTGCATGCCG
>DATFDJ010000241.1:0-33691 GCA_035252115.1 Nitrospira sp.
CACTCGCTCCATCTTCACCTCCTTCACCTCGACTGTTCACTCTTTTTGGCTGCTGCTACAATGCGGCATGGACGACGATTTGTCCTCCACGTTGCAGCCCTCATCTTCTCCCCTCTATGCAGATGTCATCGTTCCTCGTCACCTCGCGGGGTTCTTTACCTATGTCGTTCCTCCCCAGTTCAGGACATCTCTAAAGGTGGGGCATTGCGTGGTGGTGCCTTTGGGCGCAGCTCGCGTACGGGGCGCCGTGATTTCACTGAACCATTCGGTCCCTGCGGGTCTGGATCGAAAGCGTTTAAGAGCCATCATAGCCCTTGCTGGCGATGGCGGCTCAAAAGGAATTCCCAATCAGGCATTGCGCCTCGCAGAATGGGTGGCACATCACTATGTAGCGCCTTTGGGACAATGCCTCAGATTGGCGATGCCCCCCGGCTGGCACAAAGGGCTGAACAATCAGCGGCTGGTCTTGACCTCTCTGGGACGCGCAGTGCTGTCGCAAGGACAGGAATCCGGCGACGTCATCTCCCTGCTCAAGCGTTTGTCTCGACGGCCGTCCGGGGTGCGTCGCGGGACACTGCTGAACGGTCGTCCCGCTCCGAAAGAGAGCGTCATCGAAAGATTGCTTGAGAACCAGTGGATCGCCGAAGTGGTCTCAGACCCTTCCGCCATCGTTGATCAGTCCGAGGCCAATCCGGCTGGCAGGGAACGTGATTCATTGGACGGTGGGGCATCCCAGCAAGCCGTGGACTGGCCGGAATTTGCGTCGCGGTTCGCGGCAGCAATGAGAAGCCGGCATGGCTCCAGGATTCTCCTCCAGGCACCATGGGCCACTCGTTTTGCGTTACTGGTCGATACGGTTCGCCGGACGATAGCCGGCAGACGTCCGGTGCTCGTGCTCGCCGGCGAAGGTGATCGGGCCAAGTGGTTGGCGAAGGAGTTGGTTCAAGCCGGGGTTTCCGTATCCGCCTGTTTCCATCAAGATGTGCCGGACAATCGGAAAGCAGACATATGGCGTCGCGCGTCTGGACGTGATTCCCACGTCGTCGTGGGCACTCGTTCCGCGGTATTTTTGCCCTTCTCATCGCTCGGGATGATTTGGATCGAACGCCCCGAAGATCAGGCGCTGAAAGAACCGAAGGAACCTCGCTACCATGCTGCTGAAGTCGCATGGTTCCGCGTACAGGATGAGGGAGGCCTATTGGTGCTGAGTTCTCCCACTCCGTTTCTTGGAGCCGTCCGAGGCGACGGCCCCGAGAGCGAATCGCTTCATCGTGCTGCGCCGGTCCATCTGCGCCCGAAAGTTGAAACGATCGACCTTCGTCCTCTCGACAGGAAGAGTCTCCTAAGCCAATCCTTGGTCGAAGCGATTCGGGAAGCAGTGGATCGCAACGGCCGCGTCCTCCTGTTTTTGAACCGGAAAGGCTATGCCACCGCCCTCGTCTGTCATGATTGCGGGCAAGTGCCTCGCTGCCAATCTTGCCGCGTCGCATTGGCCTACCATCGCCAGACCGGATGTCTCTCCTGCTCGTACTGCGGAGCCGTGGAGGCTTTGCCTCGGACCTGTCCATCCTGCAACGGCTTTCGTCTCCGGCTGATCGGCGAAGGTACCGAGCGGGTCGAAGAAGAGATCAAGCGGCTCTTCCCACAGGCCACGGTGTGGCGTGTGGATGGCGAAACGACGGGCAAGGTTTCTCAAGCTGCGGCTCTTTGGAAGTCCGTTGAAACAGGACAATGGGATATTCTTGTCGGGACACAGGCGGTGCTGAAAGACTATGTCGTTCCATCCGTAGATCTGGTTGCGGCCGTGCAGGCGGATACGAGTCTCAGTGTGCCCGACTTCCGAGCCGCTGAACGGACCTACCATTTGCTGTGCGAGGCGGCGTCGCTGGCGCGTCCGACCGGTGAGGGAGGCCGCGTGATCATTCAGTCCTATCTTCCTTCCCACCATGCGATACAGGCCATTGTGCAGCAGAATGAAACTCTCTTTACGGCCGAAGAGCTGGCACAACGGATTGCGCTTGGTTATCCCCCGGCGGTTCACTTGATCGCGCTGTATGTGTCCGGCGCCAAGGAGCATGTTGTTCAAGAAGCCGCCATGGAATGGACGCGACGGCTGCAAAGCCATCTGTCGTCGTGGACTGCTCCTCGAAAAGCGGGTGAACGATCTTCAGAAGCGGATCAAGCCGGCAAATCGGTCGTATTGGGACCTGTCCCGCCTCCCATCGCAAGATTGCGGGGACGGTTTCGACGACAGATTTTGGTGAAATCGTTGGTGCGCGAAACAGGAGTCCTCGCCGTGCGGGAGACGGTCGGATCACTGGAACGAGACTATCCGTCTCACGCGGTGAAGTTCAACATCGATGTCGATCCGCTCGACATGTGGTAGTCAGCGTTTTTTGCGCTTTGGAGCAACAGGTGTAGAAACCGTGTCCTCAAGCGCCTGGGATGGAGCCAGACCGCCGAAACCTGCTCGCCTGAACAGGCCGTACGAGAACGCCAGCCAAAACACGGCGGAAAACAATCCCATAAACACTGCCGAAAGGATAGCACCCATCTGTTGATCGGACGGTTGGTCCGTAGTCGCCCGAATCTGGACCATAGTGACAACAGGCCAGACGAAACTTTCCACACCGAGCAACAACGTTGCCCAAGCCCAAACCAGTCCAATCGTCTTCCCTTGCCACATCAGTAATCCTATGACGAGCACCCATACCAGCACAGCCCCTCCTTGTCCAAGTTGGTCCCACGCCAGCCACGCCCCGAGCGCAACGACGATACTACCGAGGACGCTGTTCAAGCCTAGGGCTCCAAGATGATTCATCGTCCGATAGCGGTGTCTAGAGAAGATGAACGAACGGGCAGTGTGCGTCCGGGAGGAATCGTTGTCAACGGGAGGTCGCCGGGAATCAGGACGAGGGGTTAGCTATCGAGGGCCGAAGCGGCCGCGTCGAGAAGCGCTTTCATTTCGAACGGCTTCTGCAGCGTCCGGTGAGCGCCCAGCATCTTGGCGACATCGAGAAATCCCAACACGCCGATCAAGTCGCTGCCGCCGGTGATCGCGATGATTTTGACGTTGGGAGATTCCCGTCGGAGCATCGAGATGCATTCCAAACCGTCTTGGTCCGGCATCAGGATATCGGTGACGACGAGGTCCGTGGGAGCGAGTCGGTATTGCGTGAGCGCTTCCTTGCCGTTGCTGGCTTCCCACACGCGATAGCCTGCGTCCTCAAACGTGGTCCGGATCAATTGCCTGACCTGTTCTTCATCGTCCACGACAAGAATCGACGGCATACGTCCTCAAGACAAGGAGAAAACTCGATTGGCGCCGGATGTTCGAGTCACTCTAACATTCCGCTTCCACCGGAGCAAATGATTCGCGACTTCAACCGGCGACAGAAAACAGGTCGATCGAGCGTGGAGAGGCGAGTTCCGAAAATGTTGAAGAACTCCCGGTCAAGAGCCATCACTGCTCATGAGTTGGGATGTAGAGGAGAGGAGGGAAGCGACGGAGTGATTTGCTGCGTCAGTTCACGATCAAACCTTGAAAGCCGCGCGGCATGCGCCAAGCGGGATTGGTGCCGAAGGCGGGACTTGAACCCGCACGGCTTGCGCCACACGCCCCTCAAACGTGCGTGTCTGCCATTCCACCACTTCGGCCCTGTAGGATGTTGAAACAAAGCCCGCGACGGCGTTCTCGCATCGTTCAGAGGGGCTCCACGTACCAAGAACCGTACGCGTCGCCTCTTCACTCGCTGCGGCCTTGTCGCAGGCTTGTTTGAACATCCTGCGTTATCCAGCGAAGCGATAGCGCCATCTCATTCCGAGGGAGCGGCATTATAGGAGTAGGCCAAAATTCTTGTCAATGAACAGGCCGTTCGGTAGAATCGGCCCGCACGTCGCGAACCGATTCTGGGCAACCCGCGCGTATCCACTTCAGCTTGGTTTCTCAATGACTCCGTCTGGTACATTGACACCGCTGCGGACTGATGCACAAGTCGCCGCGTTCTTCGATCTCGACAACACCTTGTTGCCTGGTGAAGCCAGCGAAGTGCGGTTTTTTCGATCGCTCTGGCGCCGTAAGATCGTGGGCTGGCCGGAACTGCGGGCGAGCGCTTGGTGGTTGTTTCGGCATCTGCCCGCTGTTTCTCTACAGCCCCTTCGGGAGCGCAAGCTTTATCTGGCAGGGAAGCCGGCGCAGGTCATCGAGCCGTTGGGAGAAGAATTCTGCCGCGAGATTCTCTGCCCCGTCGTCGCGGCGGACGGGATGCGAAAGATGGAGCAGCATCGGCAGGCGGGCCATTGGATCATTGTGATCACCGGATCGCTGGATTTTCTTGTCCAGCCGATTGCCGACGCACTGGCCGTCGATCGGTGTATCGCCGCAGTCCTCGAGCAGCAGGATGGGCTCTACACGGGCCGACTGGTTCCCCCCTTGCCTTATGGTGAGGGAAAGAGAGGTTTGATTCATCAGCTTGCCACGGAACTCAGTCTCGACCTGTCATCGTGTTTCGCCTATGGAGACAGCCCCGGGGACCTGGAGATTTTGGAATCCGTCGGCCATCCCATCGTGGTGAACCCGATTCGCGGTATGGAGACTGTTGCGCTGAGGCGGGGTTGGCCGGTCGAGCGTTGGCGGTAAAGGATCCTGATCGGACATTCCATGAGGATCACAGAAATTTTTCACAGCATCCAAGGTGAATCCACTTACGCCGGCCAGCCGTGCGTCTTTGTTCGGTTGACCGGCTGTCCTCTCCGCTGTGTCTGGTGCGACACGGAGTACGCCTTCTACGGGGGACACGAGCGTCCTCTGGATGAAGTCTTGACCACGGTACAGTCGTTCGGCTGTCGGCTGGTGGAAGTGACGGGCGGCGAGCCGCTGGCGCAATCCGAGGTCTTTCCGTTCATGACCAGACTGTGCGAAATCGGATATGAGGTCCTCATCGAAACCAGCGGGGCGATCGATATAGGGCCCGTGGACAAGCGGGCTCATATCATCCTCGATGTGAAATGTCCCGGCAGCGGCATGGCGGATCGGATGCAGTGGACGAATGTCGAGCAGCTCACGGGGAAGGATGAAGTGAAATTTGTCCTGGCTGACCGGCGAGACTACGACTGGGCTCGGCGTATCATCGATCGCTACGATCTCGTCCGTCGTTGCCCTATCCTCATGAGCCCCGTCTTTGGACAGCTCGAGCCTCGACAACTGGCAGAGTGGATTCTGGCCGATCGATTGGCGGTTCGGTGCCAACTTCAACTCCACAAGTTCATCTGGGCCTCCGATATGCGGGGCGTGTAAGACGTCGACGTGATTCGTGAAGCGTGAAACGAACAGAATCGAGCGAAGAAAGACCACGAAGAAAGGATTCTGAATGAAGACTATGCAGTTCGAGGTAACGGTCGGGCGAGCCGAATCCGCATCGGCGGAAATATTGATCCTCCCGCACTGTGAAGGAGAACCCCTGGGAAAGCCGGATGCCGCACCCATCGACAAAATGCTGAGCGGATCGTTGCGCGGGCTGCTGGAGTCCAAGGAGTTCGAAGGCAAGAGCGGCGAAACGCTGCTCTTTCACACGCACGGTAAGATACCGGCCAAGCGACTGCTGCTGGTCGGACTCGGGAAAAAGAAAGACTTGACGCTCGACGCATTTCGGCAAGCCATGGGACAGGCGGGCAAACGGGTGCGCCAAGCGAAAATCGACTCCTGCACCGTCGCCGTTCCGGCCGCGATGCCTAAAGGGCATTCAGCGGTCGAGGTGGCCCAGGCCATGGCCGAAGGCGCCATCCTCGGCGGATATCAGTTCACGGCCTATCGTAGCGAGGACAATCACAGCAAAGAGATCGGCCGGATGGTGCTGTTGACGCCTGAGAAGGGTCGCGTTCGCCAGCTCAGCGAAGGCGTCCGGCGCGGTGTCGCGACGGCCGAGGCGACCGTCTATGTCCGCGACCTCTGCAACCATCCCTCGAATGTGATGACGCCGACACGCATCGCGCAGGAAGCGAAGGCCGTGGCCAAAGAAAAAGGCGTCAGCCTGAAGATCCTCGAGCAAAAGGACATGGAACAGCTCGGAATGGGGGCGTTGCTCGGCGTCGCGCGCGGCAGTCACGAGCCGCCGAAGTTCATCATCCTGGAATACGACGGCGCCAAAAAAAAAGGCGAACGGCCGGTGGTGTTCGTCGGCAAGACGATTACCTTCGACACCGGCGGCATCTCGCTCAAGCCGGCGGAGAACATGGAGCACATGAAGGCGGACATGACCGGGGGCGCCGAAGTGCTGGCCTCGATCAGGGCCGCCGCCAGACTGAAGTTGCCGCTTCGCCTCATCAGCATTCTCCCGGCGACAGAAAACATGCCGGGGGGCCGGGCCATGAAGCCGGGCGACATCGTCAAGACGCTGTCCGGCAAAACCGTCGAGGTTCAGAACACGGACGCGGAAGGCCGGTTGATTCTTTCCGACGGATTGGCCTATGCCCTGCGCTACCAGCCCGGAGCCTTGATCGACATCGCGACGCTCACCGGCGCCTGCGTCGTGGCGCTCGGCCAGTTCGCGATCGGCATGTTCGGGACCGATGCGAAACTGAAAGAGCAGATCAGGCGATCCGGCAAGACGGCGGGAGAACGGGTGTGGGAGATGCCGCTCTGGGAAGAATATTTCGAACAACTCCGCAGTGACGTCGCAGACATGCGGAACATCGGGGGGCGGGGCGGCGGCATGATTACCGCTGCGCTCTTCTTGAGCAAGTTCGTCGGCGAGTGCCCCTGGGTCCATCTCGATATCGCCAGCACGGATTGGAGCGAGCGAGAGCGGGCCTACATTCCGAAAGGTCCGACCGGGATCGGCACGCGGCTCCTGATCCAGTATCTCATCGATCGGAGCCTCTAACGTGGGCGTTCAACTGACAGAGCGGGAGAAGATCGGGCAGCTTTTCATGGTCGGCTTTCTCGGGACCAGCGTGACGTCCGACCTTGCCGCGTTTCTGGACCATTACAGGCCGGGCGGCGTCATTCTGTTTTCACGGAATTTGGAATCGTTGGAACAGATCGTTGAGCTGACCAATCAGCTCCAGCGGTGCAGTCCCCACTCGCCTCTTCTGATTGCAATCGACCAGGAGGGAGGCCGAGTGTCCCGCTTACCGAAGGGGTTCACGATTTTTCCTCCTTGCGAAGTCTTGGGCCGGTGCAATTCGGGAGCCTTGGCCTATGCAGCGGCGGCGACGATCGCCAAAGAATTACGAGCGGTCGGGATCAACATGAACATGGCGCCGGTCCTGGACGTCAATAGTAATCCGGATAATCCGGTCATCGGCGACCGGGCATTCGGATCCACACCGGAGCTCGTGAGCCAGTTGGCTCTGGCAACGATCGATGGGTTGCAAGACCAGAAGGTCGCAGCGTGTGGGAAGCATTTCCCCGGTCACGGCGATACTCACGCCGATTCTCACAAGGAACTTCCGATCGTCTCGGTTTCTCGCGAACGGCTGGAGTCCGTGGAGTTGCCACCCTTTCGCCGCGCCGCGGCCGCGGGGGTCGTCTCGATGATGACGGCTCACGTGCTGTATCAAGCGCTCGACGCCCGGTTTCCTGCCACGCTGTCCCCCGCCATCGTCACGGGTGTCTTACGAAATGAATTCCGATACGACGGGGTCGTCCTGACCGATGATCTGGAGATGCAGGCGATCGCCGACCATTACGGCGTTGGCGATGCTGCGGTGCGCGCTCTGTCCGCAGGGTGCGACGTCGTGCTGATTTGCAAGGATCGAGAGCGGGAGATCGCGGCGTTCGACGCGGTGGAGAAGGCCGTCGAATCGGGAGCGATTTCCCGCGACCGGCTCGAACAATCCGTCGCCCGAATTCAGCGACTCAAACAGCGGATGGTCGTTCCGTACAGGCCGGTCACAGTATCAGAGGCCAGATTAACGGCCGGGTGTCGAAGCCATCTCGCGCTCTTGGACAGCATCCGGCAGGCCGCGGGACGGCTGGAAAAGAATGTGGCGGTGAAAGCCGTTTAGCAAGAAAGCGACCGCCGGATGCCCCTTAAGAAAGGCGACATCATCGACGAGCGGAAGCGCCATCCTGATTCCTGCGGTCTCGTGATCAAGGTCATGGCAGGCGGAGCGGGTTTTGAGAAGGTCGTGTGCTGTGGTCACGAGCTCACGGAAGAGGACATCGTTCATGACATGATGCCCAGCCGCGGCCGCAAACGAGGCCACCTGCCGCCCGCCATTGTCCTCGATGAGAAAAAACTCTATCCGGAATCCTGCGGCTTACGGGTCATGATTATGGACGGCGGCGCGGGCTTCGGAGAGATCCGGTGCTGCGGCCATTCGCTGACCGCCACATCGGTCAAAGAGTTGAAGTACGACCAATTGCGGGGATCCGATCCGCCGCCCACTGCTCCATCGGGCACCGCGTAACCGGACCTCACCGGGGAACTTCTATGCAGGACCGCAAAGAAGTCATGAAACGCTGGTGCGGCGTGATGGAATGGCTCGACCGGCTGGGGTACCTCACAGCCGGGTTCAGCCTCTTGCTGCTCGGCATGTTGATCTTCGCCCATGCCTGGTATGTGTTCGTCACGAAGGCGGGTCAGCTTGGTCTTCTACCATCGGGGCTGAAACTTCTGAACGATCTGCTCCTCGTCATCATCCTGTTGGAGCTGTTCCGCACGGTGATTCGATTCCTGCAGACCGAGATTCTCGACCTGGAACCCTATCTCGCCGTCGGGATCATTGCCTGTACCAGACGGGTTTTGACCGCGAGCGCCGAGCTGTCCCATCTTCCGAACATGAGTGAGACGCAGTTCTACCAATATCTGATGGACGTGGGCTTGAACGTCGCCGTCATCATGGTGTTGGTCGTCGGTGTTTTCCTCGTCCGCAAGCGTCCCGTCCCGGCCACGTAGGGTGCAATACCGGTTGTGCCGGCCTTCTTTGTTGATGGTCCAATGTGTCCGCAGCACACAATCCCACACGCCAGCTTGCCTGCTTCCAGTCTTTATGGCATCATGCCCCTCCCTGGAGGCAGGATGGGATGGCGAGCTTACTGGAATACGTCGGTTCAGTTCACATCTTCCTCGGACCTTACAGGGGGAATCCCATTGCCTTGTACTTGAAGAGGACAGAGAGCGCCTGCCAGATTGGGCCCAAGGTCTATCCCTGGAATGACGTGGTGGGGACCGGAGACACGCCGAATAAGGCTGCGGCGGATTTCGAAGACAAATGGAAAGCAAAAGGACTATCGGCTGATATGTATTCCGGCCCCTCATGGGAGGGGGGAATCAAACCGGAAAAGCCCGCCCCTCCCAAACCTCCTGCTGCGCCGAAGCCTGCACCTGCCGCATCGACCACGACTCCTTCTTCCCCAGCGGCTTCCGGTTCCGCTCAGCCCGGCAGTTCTCATTCAGCCCCGCCGACCGCTGTTCCCGCTCCCGCCGCCAAGTCTCAGGGCGATCCGAACTGACTTTTCGATTTTATTCAGAGTAAGCGGACGAGGATGCCTGATGCGCGAGATCGGTCAGCTTGCTTTGCCTGATGCCATAGAGCAAATAGACCACGATGCCGACCACCGTCCAAACGACAAACCGCATCCATGTGAGCTCGGGGAGTTGCCACATCAATCCCAAACAGGCGGCGGTGCCGAGAAGAGGGACAAGCGGCATGAAGGGCAGACGGAACGGACGCGGATGATCCGGTTTCGTGTAGCGGAGAACGATCACGCCGATGCACACGAGCACGAAGGCGAAAAACGTCCCGATGTTCGTCATATCCGCCGCTTCGCCGATCGGGATGAGCGCGGAGAGAATGGCGACCGCGATGCCCGTCAGAATGGTGGCCCGATGCGGAGTGCCGAACCGCGGGTGGACGGATGACAGCCATGGCCCCAACAAGCGATCGCGCGACATGGCGAAGAAGACGCGGATCTGTCCCAGCATCATCACCACCAACACGCTCGTGATGCCGGCCACGGCGCCGACGGCGACGACGGCTGCTCCCCATTTGAACCCGACAAGTCGCAGTGCCTCGGCAACCGGTGCATGGATATCGATTCGATCGGAGGGAATCAGGCCGGTCAGCACCGCCGCCACGGCAATGTAGAGCACGGTGCACACGCCCAGCGAACCGATGATTCCGAGCGGCACGTCCCGTTTGGGGTTCCTGGCTTCCTCTGCGGCGGTCGACACGGCGTCGAATCCGATATAGGCAAAGAAGACAATGGCTGCGGCAGCTCCCACGCCGGCGAAGCCCTGCGGCATGAAAGGAGACCAATTCTCCGGGTTGATGGAGGTGCTGCCGATGCCGATGAAGAACAGGATGACAGCCAATTTCACGATCACGACCATGCCGGTCGCGCGAGCGCTTTCCTTGATGCCGACGACCAGAATGATCGTGACGAGCAAGACGATGATTGCGGCAGGGAAATTGGCCACACCGCCGTCCGGCCCGCCCGGCGCATGGGTCGCCCAATAGGGCAGTTCGATGCCGGCGAGCTTCAGAAGATTGTTGAAGTATCCGGACCATCCGATCGCCACCGCCACGCAAGCCACTCCATATTCCAGAATGAGATTCCATCCGGTCAGCCAGGCCAAGAGCTCGCCGAGCGTCGCATAGGAATAGGTGTACGCGCTTCCCGCGACCGGAATCATCGCAGACATTTCCGCATAACAGAGCGCCGCCAAGGCGCAGGCGAATCCGGATAAGACGAACGACAGCACGATACCGGGACCCGCGCCAGGCCGGTGGGAGTCTCCGACGATCGCGGTGCCGATCAGGACGAAAATGCCGGTGCCGATGATGGCCCCGATGCCGAGACAGGTGAGATCCCAGGCTGTCAGCGTCTTCTTCAATCGATGCGCCGGGTGGTCGGCGTCGGCGAGGATCTGCTCGATGGATTTGGTGCGAAATAACCGATGGGTCATCGATCCGTGCATGTGATTGGCTGGGGTCGCTGGGGAATGCCGAACCGCCTCATGATTCATGGCGATTCAAGTATAGCAGGCGCGACGCGTACTCCTTACCGGCTGCCGAACGGCACACGTGGTCGGGCAGCCCAGGACATCGGCTCACGTTCTTTGGCGTCGTGCGGCACGAAGGAACGCCTCGAAGAGCCGGCGATGGAGCGGGTACCGGTCGAAGAGGAATTCCGGATGCCACTGGACACCGAGGAAAAATGGATGCGATGGCAATTCGATGGATTCGACGATGCCATCCGGGGCCACTGCCGCGGGAATCAGCGAGGAAGCCACCTCTTTCACCGATTGATGATGCGAACTATTCACACGCAGCGTTGCCGCCCGGACGATGCGGCGCAGGAGACTGTCGGGCGCAATGCTGACGGTGTGACTCAACTGGGTGGCTTTCTTCTCTTGTCGATGTTGGAGGGGGTTGGCGACTTGCGAGCCAATGTCCTGATAGAGATTTCCGCCGAGCGCGACATTCATCGCCTGCATGCCTCCGCAGATGCCCAGAACGGGAGTGCCGGATGCTCGCGCCATTCGGACCATGTCCAGTTCGAATCCTGCACGGCGTTGGCTCATGACGGCGAAGGGATAACGTTGGCGCTCCCCATACAGGACGGGAGCCAAGTCCGGGCCGCTTCCGGTCAGAAGCAGGCCGTCGATGCCGGCAAGCAAACGGCGCCGCGCAGCAGGATCGGCAGGAAGGGGAAGGACGATGGGGACGCCCCCCAGTTCCTCGATCGCGCGTATGTAGCGTCCGCGCAGGAAATAGGTGGGCTCGCTTCCGCCCCATTCTTTTCGGTCACCGGCGTTGAAATCCGACGTGACGCCGATGAGCGGTTTCATCGGTCAGCGAGCAGGCTCCGTTGCCGGAGGCGGCGTCTGTGCGGGCATATCGGCGTTGTCGGCCACGCCGAGGAAACGAATCGGTTTATCCCCTCGCAGGTGCTCGGGCGTGATGATGTAGGTGCCGTACATACTGGTGGTCCAAATGCTTTTCGCCGCCTCGGTGTTTCCTCCGGAGAAGGCGTAGGCCAGACCGCCGACGATGCCGCCGCCGATGGCGAATACGGCCTTGAACGGGAAGTACAGAATCGATGATACTGCGGCGGCGGCTTGCATACCCGCGCTCGATGCGCTGCCGCCTTCGGAACTATTGGCCGATGCCGCTTCTTGGCTCCACGCGTCCGGCGCTACCGTGAGCGTGAAGAATGTCAGCATGAGGACCATCGCGATGACATGGGACCAGGAGGTCATAAAAATACGCACAGATAAAGACGAATGGCGATTCACGGAGCGTCCTCCTTCCTCGACTGGTGAGGCGAGTGCGGCGGTTGGATCAAGCACTCACGGAATTTGCATTGTGTGGGTTATAACAAATTCATCCTGGATTGCAAACCCCCTGCCGCACTGAAAGTCACGCCGATCGACCGGGATCTTTTCGCGTCAAATCCAACTCGTTTGCGACATAGGATCGGATGAAGTCGGCGCGTTGGAGCACCGCTTCCATCACCTGGGTCCTCCACATATCAGACGCGAGCCGTTGGTTTTCCTGAGTGATGCCCGCTTGCAGCAGGAGTTCGAGCTTGCACCAGCAGACGGCCTGAACGAAGAGATCCTGCGCGCGTTCGATCAGAGCGGCTCGATCATCCGGCGGTATTTCGACAAGCGCGTCGGCAATCCATTGGGGGAACTCCGTGCCGGCCCTGGCGGAATCGATCTGGCTCTCAGTGATCTCGACGGCGACTTGGATGCCGCCTTTCCAGCTTCGCTTTTTGACATTGAAGACACAGGCGGACGTGGAGCCAGTGCCTTCCACCTGCTCGGGTCCGAAAAATAAAGTGACCCGATACGGAGAGGGCTCCGACGAGGACTCCGTGAACATGGGCCATTGTAGCATGGCAGGACTCGGCATTCGTTGACGGTTTCGCTGCACGACGATAAGATGCTTCCGATGACGAGCGAGCCACAGCAGAGACGCGTGGAGCGTATTCAGCAAGCCATTCGCGATGCAGGCGGCCTCGATGGGTGGTTGTTTTATGACTTTCGCGGAAGCGATCCTCTCAGCTATCGGATCCTGCTGCTCGATTCTTCGATCCATGTGACCCGGCGTTGGTATTACTGGATACCGGCGGAAGGTCCTCCCAAAAAGCTGCTGCATCGCATCGAGCCGCACGTGCTGGATCTCTTGCCCGGTGAGAGTGCGTGGTATGTATCCTGGGAGGATCAGCGCCGGCTGCTGGCCGATATGTTGGCGGGACGGCAGCGCATCGCGATGCAATATTCCCCGCTGAATGCCGTGCCCTATGTCTCACGAGTCGATGCGGGGACTGTGGAATTAGTCCGAAGCTTCGGCGCCGAGGTGACCAGCTCCGCAGATCTCATCCAAATGTTCGAAGCCGTGTGGACCGATTGCCAGCTTGAATCGCATCAATATGCCGCGGCGGCGCTTCGCCGGATCGTCAATGAAGCGTTTTCGCATGTCGGTGAATCTGTGGCCCGCGCAAGGACGTTGACGGAATATGGACTCCAACAATTCATCCTGGACCGAATCAGAGATGCCGGAATGGTGACGTCCAGCCCGCCGATTGCCGCAGTCAACGAGCATAGCGCCGATCCACACTACGGACCGGCCTCCATCGGTTCCGCCGAGATTCGGCGGGACGATCTCATTCTGATCGATCTCTGGGCAAAGCGGACGGAAGCGGGCTCTGTCTACGCCGATATCACATGGACCGCGTTTGCCGGGCAGCGGGTTCCCGAAAAGCCTCGCCGGGTGTTCGAGCTGGTCAGAAACGGCCGTGATGCCGCGGTGAACTTTGTTCGGGCACGACTCAAATCTGGTCAACGGCCCTTGGGCTGGGAAGTCGACGACGCCTGCCGCAGCGTCATCGCGGCGAGCGGATACGGGGATCGTTTTATTCACCGGACTGGTCATTCCATCGGCGAAGAAGTCCATGGCAATGGGGCCAACATCGACGGCCTGGAGACGCAGGACACCAGAAGACTCCTCCCGAGAACGTGTTTCTCCATCGAACCCGGG
Organism: Nitrospira sp.; assembly: GCA_035252115.1. Lineage (GTDB taxonomy): Bacteria > Nitrospirota > Nitrospiria > Nitrospirales > Nitrospiraceae > Nitrospira_C. Next base: position 13,996 of record DATFDJ010000241.1, read on the forward strand.
ATCTATTTGCCGGGCGAATTCGGAATCAGAAGTGAACTGGACGTGTATCTGTCGGAAGACGATGCCCTCGTGTTCGGCCTTCCACTCCAGGACGAGCTGCTCCCATTGCTCTAGTCCCAATCCCGTTCCTTGACAGTGTCTCCTACCGACCTATACAGTGACTGACTGGGTCAGCAACCCTCCTGCAAAGGAAGAGGAGTAGGTTATGTTCGGTACTATGGGGATTTCCGAGCTGATTATCATTCTGGCGATCGTCTTGATTATTTTCGGAGCGGGCAAGCTGCCGCAAATCGGAGAAGGAGTCGGTAAAGCCCTCAAAGGGTTCAAGAAGGAAGTCCACGATATCCCGCCGCCTGAGGCAGCTCAGGCCGAAAGCAATCCTGTCCCTTCTCCTTCGGCACCGGTCACGGCACAGGCGCAACCGGCGCAGGCCGTCCCCGCGACTCCTGCGCCGGAACTGAAACCCACCGCTCCATATACTCCCGGTCCCGAATTGACGCCCGGCACCACGGCATCGTTGATGTACAATAGGGCAGCCGCTCCTGCTCCACCTGTGTCAAAGACCGCTGCCGCACCCTCCCAGCATGCCGACCAAGGTCAACGACCGCCTACAATGGAAGAGCGAGCTACTGCTCCCTCGCCGGTGATGCGGGCGCAATATCCTCCCCTTCCGCCCAACGCGCAACAGAAACCAGCCGCCAAGCGCCCATCCGCCATTGTGAACAAGGATGCAGTGGCTCGTGTACAGGCCCAGCAGGCCGCAATGAGGGCCAAAGCCGCTCCGAATTCCGGGGTCTCTCCCGCCGATATGCAAAGCTTGGGAGAGGGATTGGGGGATGCGCTCCGGACCTTCAAGCAGGCTGTGGCCGATGTTCGTAATTCGGTCGACCCCGAAATGCGGACCATCCAGGCGGAAATGGACGCGGCTCAAAAAGAATTGCAACAGTCCATCGAAGCGGCCAAGGAATTGCCGGCCATCCAAGAAGATCCTCCCAAACCCGCGTGACGTCCCGCCATTCGTGCATCCGAGATCGTCGATAAGAATGCGGTTGTTCGAACAGGGGGCCGCCTATCGATTGAGGAATGCTTCCGACGAGGAAAGCCGTGCCGTGCTGAAGCAAGCGGCCGAAGTCGATGGCAATTCGTCTGTCCGACGGTGGGCGAGTCAAAGCAGGCGTGGCTGATTGGCAGGGACTTTACAGACTGCTCAGGTGGTAATGCGGGATCGATTCAGTGCGGTGACCAGATCGACCACTTCCTTTCGGGACTGATCGTCGATTTCAGTAAACTGAACACCCATCCCGGGAAACAGCAGAAACCGTTCGGGTTTATTTCGGGTCCAGGCGACTTTGGCCTTCGCCTTGTGCTTTTCCCAGGGCCGGTCTGGTAGCGCGAACTCCACCGCCAAGTCGGTGCCTGGCGCCAACGGCGTGCTGCTTTCGATGAACAGACCTCCCCCGCCGATTCCCCCCGTCAGACTGTCGAATTGTTTGCCATCCGGAGTCGTGTACCGGACTTTGACCGCCAGGGGAGCTCGGGGATGCGCGCGTGCATGAGCGAATCTCGTGTCGTCGTCGCTACTCAAGACGCGTTCGATGACCTCTTGCCAGGAGACGGTGCCGAGCAACGAGCCTTTCGGTCCGTAGAGCGAGATTATTTCCTGATTTGGGTCGACATCCAATGTTTTCCCCTCATGTCCTTGAGTGACGGTCACTGAGAATTTCATCGATCGATCCTTCTGCTGACAAGCGCCGTGACGGCGGACGCGGCACTCGTGGACATCAGGCGGCCGGTTGGCCGACGTGTTGAATGGCTTTCACGAGCTCCAAGACGCGATTGCGGATGTCCGGGGCAATGTCGGTAAACCGCACGCCCATGCCGGGACTGAATGTGTATTGATCGGCCTTCGGACAGACCCACGCCACGAGTCCTTTAGCCGGCAACCATTCATTAGGCCGTTCCGGGAGCGAGAATTCCATAGCCAGTTTCGTTCCCACCGGCAGCGGAGTCAGACTTTCAATGAAAAGACCGCCGCCGCCGATACCACCTGCCCGGCTCTCAAATTGATGGCCCTCCGGAGTCTTGTATTTCACACGGAACGACAGAGTAACGCGCGGCTCGATCCGGGATTCCCGTGTGGCGGGAGGCTTGCGGTAGGCCAGGATCTGGTCGATGACGAAATCCCACGAGAGGTTTCCGATCGGCTCACCGTTGATGCCCAGGAGCGTGACGATCTCACGATTGGCATCCATCTCGATGGTTTTGCCCTTGTGCCTGAGGCTCGACACGACTTGATATTTCACGGCGCCTCCCCCAGTTCTGCCACCACGCAAGTATAGCGCAGCATTCTGTCCTGTCGAGAAAAAACCCGAGACTATCACATCGTTAGGATCACAGGAATGAAGCGTCATCCTTCGGTCGAGACCCGAGCTGATCGGGGCCGAGAGGCGGCCACCCGCCGGATATGTTGAGCGTCGTCTGAGGGAGGAAGGAGCGAGCGGCTTACGCGGTCTTGGCGTCCTTGTCCTGCTCGAAGATGCGGATAGGGGCATGCTTTCCGAGGATGGCATCTTCCGTGATGAGCACCTCTTTCATCTGCTTTTGAGAAGGCGCGTCGTACATGACGTCGAGCATGACTTCTTCCAAGATGGCGCGCAATCCACGGGCGCCGGTCTTTTGCGTAAAGGCCTTGCGGGCCACGGCCCCGAGCGCGCCTTCCGTAAATTTCAGCTTGATCTTCTCGAAGGAAAGCAGCTTCTCATATTGTTTCGTCAACGCGTTCCGGGGCTCGGTGAGGATACGAATGAGCGCCCGCTCATCCAATTCATCCAGCGTCGCCACGACGGGGAGGCGGCCCACAAATTCCGGTATCAGCCCGTATTTCAGGAAATCTTCCGGTTGCACTTGCTCGAACAGCTCACCGAGACGTACTTCACCGCGGCTGCGAATCTCCGCTCCGAACCCCATGGCTTTGCGATTGAGCCGCTGTTCGATGATCGATTCGAGTCCGACGAATGCGCCGCCGCAAATGAACAGGATGTTGCTCGTGTTGACCTGGATGAACTCTTGATGAGGATGTTTGCGACCGCCTTGAGGCGGAACGTTCGCCACCGTGCCTTCGATCAGCTTGAGCAGCGCCTGCTGCACGCCTTCGCCCGACACGTCGCGCGTGATCGACGGGCTGTCGCTTTTACGGCTGATCTTGTCGATCTCGTCGATGTACACGATGCCGCGCTCGGCCCGCTCGACGTCATAGTCGGCGGCTTGCAACAGCTTCAGGATGATGTTTTCAACGTCTTCCCCGACGTACCCCGCCTCGGTGAGCGTGGTGGCATCCGCGAGAGTGAACGGGACGTCCAGGTACTTGGCCAACGTTTGAGCGAGCAGCGTCTTGCCGGTTCCCGTCGGGCCCACCATGAGGATATTGCCCTTCTGGAGCTCCACATCGTCGACATCTTTTTCCTTGGCCGAGATCCGCTTGTAATGGTTGTGGACCGCGACGGAGAGAATTCGCTTCGCACGCTCCTGCCCCACCACATACTGGTCGAGGTGGTGTTTAATTTCCGAAGGCTTCTTGAGCTTCGAAGAGATTTCCTCTTTCGCCTCTTCCCAATCTTCGGCAATGATATCGTTACAGAGGTTGACGCATTCGTCACAGATGTAGACGGTTGGACCGGCGATCAGCTTGCGAACCTCGTCGCGACTCTTGCCGCAAAACGAGCATCGGAGATGTCGATCCATCTTTTCCTGCTTGGCCATGCCTCCTCCTGTGTTACTTGTCTTTGGCCCCGTCTTTATCCGAGCCGCCCACCGCTTTCAATGTCTTCGGCGCCCGCGTAATCACTTCATCAATGAGCCCATATCGCTTGGCTTCCTCGCCCGACATAAAGTAGTCCCGCTCGGTATCGTTGGCGATCTTTTCGATTGGCTGACCGGTATGTTTGGCGAGGATTTCATTGAGGCGTTCCCGGATCTTGAGAATCTCCCTGGCATGGATGTCGATTTCAGTCGCCTGCCCCTGGAATCCGCCGAGCGGTTGATGAATCATGACGCGCGCATTCGGAAGCGCGAACCGCTTCCCCTTCGTCCCCGCTGCCAAGAGCAATGCGCCCATGCTGGCCGCCTGGCCCAGACAGATGGTATTGATGGGAGGCTTGACATACTGCATGGTGTCGTAGATCCCGAGTCCCGCCGTGACGCTTCCGCCCGGAGAATTGACGTAGAGATTGATGTCCTTTTCAGGATCTTCGGCTTCGAGAAACAGGAGTTGGGCAATGATCAGGTTGGCAAAGACATCATCGATCGGCGCGCCGAGAAAGATGATACGGTCCTTCAGCAGGCGGGAGTAGATGTCATAGGCGCGTTCACCTCGGTTGGTTTGCTCGACAACAATGGGCACTAGCATGCAGGCGCTTCCTTTCCACAATGCCGGCCGGCCTCGGCCCGGCGCTATCCTTGGATGACCGCGTTGCGATACACAAAATCCAGCGACTTTTCGGCAAGAATGCGGGCACGCAGTTCCTCGATAGAGTCCTGTCCGCCGGCTTGGATCATTTTGACCAGGTCGCTCTGCGGCATGCGGAGTTCCGTGGCGAGACGATGGATTTCGTTGTTCAAATCGTCCTGCGTCACGGATAAACGCTCCTTCTCTGCCACCGCTTCGAGAATCAATCCGACCTTGACCCGCCGCATTGCTTCTTCCCGGTTCTGTTGGCGCAGTTGGGCCACATCTTCCGCGGCGCCGGCTCCCTCGCCAGTCGTCCGCCGTTGCCGCTGCTGCATATACTGGCGAATGATCGCTTCCAATTCCCGCTCCACCAACGTCTCTGGAAGGTCGAAATGGTGAGTTTCGAGCAGGCGTTTGATGACGGCGTCTTTATAGAATTCTTCGATTTCCCGCTTCAGGGCCTTTTCCATCTCGCCGCGCAGCCTGTCTTTGAGCTCATCCAGGGAGCCGTACGAGCCGCAATCTTTCGCAAACTCATCGTCGAGATCGGGCAGTTTTTTGATCTTGACCGCATTCACGGTCAGGGTGAACAGGACCAACTTGCCGGCTACGCGTGCGTCGGGGTGGTTGGCTGGGTAGGACTGAGAAATCTCGGCCGTCTCGCCTTCTTGTCGGCCTAAGAGATGTGGATCGATGTCCAACCCGAGAAGTGCGGCTTTTGATCCGACCCTGTGAAGATGGCCTTCCTTTTTCGTGCCCTCCAACGGCTGTCCGTCCAGGGTGCCGAGCAGAGAGACGATGACAAAATCACCTTCCGCAATTCGATGACCGGATGGCGGCGCTTCCAGACGCGCATGTTGTTCCCGCAGGACATCCAAACCTTTGGTCACTTGTTCATCCGTGACGGTACGTTTATCCGGCTTGAGTGAGATCGGGTTTGGAGCCTTGTAGTCGCGGAGCTCGATCTTGGGCTTGATTTCGACGGTGGCTGTGAACGTAAAGGGTGCATCCTTCTTGATTTTGACCCGTTCTAGCGGAGGAATTTCGACCACGACGGGGGAAATTCCGGCTTGACGCACTGCTCGCTTGTAATAGTCGGGAACGAGCGTACGCACGACATCTTCCTCTACGGTTTTGGCGTACCGCTTTTCCAGCAGGGCAACCGGAGCCTTCCCTGGTCGAAAACCGGGCACATGTACTTGCCGGTTCAATTGTTTGTAGGCTTCGACAAAACGTTGTGAGACCTCTTCCGCCGGCACCTCAATCTTCAGGGCCCGTTTCATCGGCCCCAGTTCGGTCATTTCCATCTTCATCAGCCGGCCAATCCCTTACTCTGAACGGTGACTCGCAGGAGACGAGTTTCCTTCCGTGGTGGTTGGTGCGAGAGGGGGGACTTGAACCCCCACGGTTACCCACGAGATCCTAAGTCTCGCGCGTCTGCCAGTTCCGCCACTCTCGCACGGCGGGATGCGCTGGACGTAAGCTCCAGCAGAGTCAGCAAACAAGCGAAAATACGTGTTCGTGTCGCTATTTTGTACCGTTGGAGGCGTGTGACTGTCAACCCATACTCCAGCGGGGAGACAGCGATTTTTCTAAAACTTTACACCGAAAGACGAAGGCATATCTCGGTGAGGCGGATCTGCGAAGGACCACGTAGGATGACACTTGGAAAGCCCGTACCGTTCACGACTTCCCGACGGTGCAGGATCGGCCTCTTTGCCGGGGCTTAGGATTAACCTCCTTGCGAGAAGTCCTATAACCGGTATAATCGTCAATACGTAGTTTGTGCGACCGCTCACCGGTAAGGAGGTGCGCTATGCACGCTGTTATACTCCTTTCTCTGTTTTGTCTCGTCCTGCTTCTGCCGAATTCTTCATCGGCCTATCGCGACTATTTCACGGCGGAACAAAAGGCTCAACTCGAGAAGATTCAGACAGTCCGTGTCGACGTGCTTGCGCTCACGGATAAAGGTGCGATCGATGCGACGCCCATCGCCGAACTGGTCGCACGCCGGCTCGGTGAATTGGGGTACACGGTCGTGAAAGAAGCCCAAAAACCTCACGATGCCGTGGTGAAGGTCAAGTGCGAACAACGAAAGACATGGGAGGGAACGACGGCGGCAGGCGGCGATGCCGATTTGCCCGATGCGCCTTCGCGGCTCTGGAAGGGCCCGGCTTGCCAGATGACCTACTTGCTGGGTGAGATGAAAATCAAATGGCAAAAAGAAGTGCGGACTGATTTCGAAGATGCGGTTTCCGCCGCGCAATCCGCCAATTCCGGCGACCCCGGCGCCTATGCCATGACGAAACTGCGCGAAAAACTCGAACAGTACGATTTCCCCGTGTTATTGGCGGCAGAGTGGGGCCAGCCGGATCGTCTACTCAAAGCGCTCGACGCCGCGGACACTTCACAGATGCGCAAGATCAAGATCATTTCTCTATTGGGAGAGATGCAGGCCGATGATGCTCTTCCCAAGCTCAAGGCTGCTCTCAAGGACAAAGATCTTTCCAAGCAAGCGGCTGTGGCACTCGGGAACATGGGCAAAGAAGGCATCCCGATTCTCGTTGATGTTTTGAAGCACTCGAAACAGCCTGAACTGCAGGCTGCCGCCGCCAAGGGTCTCGGAGATTTGGGAAACACCTACAACGATTCCTCGGTGGTTCCTCCGCTGCTCGAAATGTTGGATGCGCCGGGCGTGGATATTATGGTCCAAACCGAAGTGGCATGGGCCCTCGGAAGGGTCCCGGACCGACGCTCGGTCCAGCCGCTGTTCGACCTCGACAAAAAGCTGCAGAAAATCCGTAACGACCCGCCGGATCCGCAGATCAAGAAGCTAAAAGAAGCGGTCTTTTGGTCGATCAAACAAGTTTATACGGAAGATCAATATAGCTGAACTTCTACTCGAGCCATCAGGTGTGCGCGATGCATCCGAGCGTCAACCAGCGTGGCGCGCCCGCGTAGAAGAATACGCGCTTCCAAACGATTTCCGAAGACCGAATGTTAGACGATGACGGGGGTGGTCGCCATCCCGCAAGAGGCGGTCCGCGGCAACCCTTGGTACCGGAACATCGCGAAAGCAACGATCCATTTCCCAATCCATCATGCAAACCGTGAACTGATCAAAAACTCATGAGTCCACGGGTTTCCATCAAAACCAAGGAGGTTTTGCTATAGACGGTCACTGTTGGAACAGCCCGTCCGATGTGAAGCATGCGAATCGAGGGTATCGGCAAGGAGGCGTACCATGATTCGGGTGTCACGGAGGCATTTCTTTCAGTTGTCGGCAGCGGCCGGTGTCCTGGTATTGGCGGACTTTGCCGGTCTGGGAACGAAGCCGTTGCGCGAGCAGTTCGCCTACGCCAATGAGCCGATCAAGATAGGCATTCTTGATCCCCTTTCCGGTCCCTATAAGACGTCCTCGATCCACGACGTGCATGGTGCCAATGTGGCAGTGGATCTGTTCAACAAGAGAGGCGGGGTGCTCAGCCGTCCTGTCACCGTCCTTGAAGCGGACGACGCATCGAATCCGGACACCGCGGTCAAGGCGGCCACAAAATTTATCAAGGAAGACCGGGTCGATTTTCTAATGGGCACGTTCAATGGGGACTGCGCATTGGCGGTGAGCGCATTGGCCAAAGAGGAAAACAAACTGTTCATGGTCACAGGTTCTTACCTTCCTGAGTTGACCAGGGAGGCCTGCAACTCGCACACCTTCGTCTTCATGCCGAACGCTCGGATGATGGCACAGGCCGTGGTCCCGCATTTGGTCAAGTCGTACGGCACGATGTGGTACATGATTACCACGAGCTCGCTTGATGGCAAATCTGCCGCCCAGGCAATCGTCGAGGCGGCGCGACCACACCAAGTACAGTTTGCCGGCGAGGCAATCATGCCATTCGGCTCGACCGACTTTACGACTGCCTTCACGGCCGCAAAAAATAAGAATCCCACGGCGGTGATCCTGAATCTCTATGGCTGGGACCTCGTGCACGCATTGAAGGGGTACGCGAAGCTTGAGTTGGCTAAGGAGAAGATTGGCGTCGGAGGGTTGATCGGTGGTGAACAGATAGGCCGACCACTCGGGTACGCCAGCAACGCGGGCATCTGGGGGCTCGTATGGGATCCGAAGATCAATACGGAAAGTTCGAAACGGTTCATTCAGGCCGTTATCGACAAGTACAACCACACGCCCACCTCTCGATGCTATCTCGGATATGCGGCGATGACCCAAGTTCTTGAAGCGGTTCAGCGGGCCGGTACGACGGACACAGCGGCGGTCATCAAGACGCTTGAAGGTCATGAATTCGACGGACTGAAGGAAGGCCGATCAGTCTTTCGCGCTTCGGACCATCAACACGTTCAAGATGTACTGGTCGGGGAAGCGTTTGGAAAAGAACTGGGGCTCGGTCACTATAAGATTCTGGCGACCGTGCCGGGAAACTCGTTCACAGAAGCGGCAGGGTCGAATACCTGTACGCTCCAAGCGAGCGTGTCGAGGTAGGCCGTAACATTCCGCCGATAGTTCTTCTTTTATCGGCCGGCCAAGATCGTCATCATGCCGACATCCGCGAAGGCCTTAGCGAGATGCCACTGCTGCGCGCCTTAAGGCCATCCTTAGACCCGGTCATCATCAAACTGACGACGTACAGTGCGCGCACTTCGTCGCCTTGATGGGAATGGTCGATAGGCACTGCGGACAGTCCTTCGTGGTCGGAGGACCGGCCGGCGGTGCTGTCTTGAAGCGGTTGATCTGTTTGACGACCATGAAAATCACGAACGCAATGATCAGGAAGTCGAATACCGTTTGGAGAAACACCCCATAGTTGATCGTCGGCGTCCCGGCAGCCTTCGCCGCCGCCAAGGAAGATTGCGGCGTCCCCGACAAGTTCACGAAGAGGCTGGAGAAATCCACCTTGCCCATCAATAGTCCGATGGGCGGCATCAGCACGTCGCTGACTAGAGACGAGACAATCTTGCCGAACGCGCCGCCGATAATCACTCCGATCGCCATGTCGAGCACGTTGCCTTTCATCGCAAATTCCTTGAACTCCTTCAGCATGCTTTCCTCCTTGGAGATAGATTCATAGCGTGATTTGCGTACAGCAACCCTTCGTTTCCCAGGCACGAAGACTCGGCGTTCTGCTACGAGCGCTTGCGCGATGTATCGAAGGCGTAGCCCAACGTGATCAGGTATAAATTGTCGGTAGTTTTCGTGCCGGGGGCCGGGGCGCTGTTATAGCGAAGCGTCCACTGAAATCCGCTCACGAACCCAGCGAAGAGCTTGAAGCGAACGCCCGAGTCCGCCGTCAAGTAGTAATCTTTGGCATCTTGCAGCGACGGGAAAAATTCGTCGAAATGGTACACAGTGACCTTCTCGTCCATGATGGGCCAATTGAATTTGAGCGACCAGCGTGCGCGGAACGAAGTTTCGTCCGGAGCGGTTTTGAAATCCACATTGTAATAGGCAAGACCCGCTTCCGCATAGAGTGTCATGTCTTTGAGCCAGGGGCCGTCATAGTCGCCCTTGTCGATGAATTGATAGCCGGGGCCGGACGCGAGTGCGGTACGAAGATTCAGATCCTGAAACGTGTCCTGCTCGAAGTACGCGGAGGCAAACCAGTAGAGTTTTTTTGTGACGAAGAAGTCGAGCTTGATAGTCCCGCGGCTGTTGCGGACTTGGAGTCTTCCGGCATCGTCGCCATAGACGTATCGGCCCACAATTGTCAGCCTGAGGGATTCGCTTCGTCCGTTGAATTCGCCGATCAGACTCGCGCTCCGAAGATGGCTGTTTCCTGAGGCTTGTGTGTAGGCGCCCTGCAAATTTCCCATGTAGACCACGGGCGGCTGGATCAACGGATTCACTGAGGCGATGGAATCAAGCGGCACTGAGAGCGGGCTCTTCAGTTGTTCTACCTGCAAGGTCAATGTCCCATCTGCATCGGAAGCGGCGGTGCCGACGATCACGGACCCTTCTTTTAAGTGGAAGGGAAGAGGGTGTGTTACGGTCAGCTTGGCCACTTCGCTCCACTTCACCTTGATCCAACTGTCCGCGCTGGCCGGAGTTCTGATGTGCAGGGTGCCTTCCGACATTTCGATGACTTCACCATAGACGATGCTGCCATCTTTCAACGTCACGATGTCCACGGGGGCCGGAGCGGGGAGGGCGGTGGAAGCGGTCGGTGGGTCGGCGGCCACGGCGATTGCTGGAAGAGCGAGACAGGCAAAAAGCGCAACATACCATAGTCCCTTCATTACACCTCCGAATGGTGGTTCATCATCTGTCGGCCTCACCCGTATTATCGGGTTTTGATGGACGACGATTCGATCGGCCCTAGTGAAAAGACGTAGCTGTATAGCCGATCCATTTATGTTTTGGCAACGAGGACGACGCTGCAAGCAGTGCTGAGGCGCGAGCAAAGTCGGTGCCATCGCGTTGACCGCCCGCAATACGGCAGGGATTCCGTATTGTGAAAGGCTATGCTTGGGTGGAAACGAGAAAGGAGGTGAACTCGATGTGAACGGATCGAAACCGTTCAATGATCGCCTTGTTGATCTCGCCCTGCGCCGCGCTGTACCGGCTGACGGACGTCCATGGTTCAATGGCGATCGTGACCGCGGGATGACCCAGTTGGCTGACGCCGACTGAGGGGGCGGGATCTTTCAGCACATCCGGGTGGGCTGCGAGCACTTCACGAACGATGGCCAACGCCTGATCGAGATCGGTCTTATATGCGACATCGACGGTCAGATGGAGCTGCCGGATCGTGCCGAAATTGTGCAGAATCTCTCCGATGATCTTTCGATTGGGGATGACGACACGCGAGCGGTCAGGCTGCATCAACGTGGTGGAAAAGATGTCGATGAGGGCGACGTCGCCGTGCACACCGAGCACCGAAATATGCTCGCCGACTCTGAACGGTTTGGTGAAGATGATTGACAAACCCGCCATCACGTTACTGAGGACGCCCTGAAGCGCAAGGCCGATCCCGACGCCGGCTACCCCGATGCCGGCGACAAGCGGTGCGATCGGAACGCCGAGTGCATCGAGTGCGATGACGGCCCCGAACAGCAACACGACGATCTTCACGATGCGGACCAGCAGGAGACGGACGGGCGGCTCCAACGTCTGGCGGTCGAGTTGCCGCTGCGTGAAGTTGCCGACCCACCGTGCCGTCAGGATGGTGGCCAGGAAGATGCCGACTGCGACCACGGCTTTGATGCCGTAGAGCACGGCGTAACGGCTGAGCGTGTCCATATCCATCGGAACGACGAGTCCTCAGCGTCCCAACAAGTCTTTGAGCAGGTCCTTGCCCTGCTTCTTCAGGTCTTCCGGTTTGGTGGTGCCTTCCAGCAATCCCTTGATTGTCTCCTTAGCCTTTTCTTTCACTTGTTCTTGAGCCTTCCCGGTCAGCTCTTTGATGTCGATACCATAGGAGGGATTTTGAGCCGTCCCCGTCACACGCAACGGAAGCCTCAACCTGCCGTCCTTCATCGCAAGCTTGCCGATCGGAGAGGAGCCCGCGATTTTCTGGCTCAAACCGGGTGACAGATTGAGGTTCATGGTGAGGTTCAATCGTTGATCGAAGCCAATCGTCCCGCCGCCGGTGGCTTGGAAGTCATGGCTGTCCAAAAGCAGTTTCTGGACATTGACGGTGCCCTGCTTGATTAAAAAGTCGGTCTCCATTGTCGAGAAGGCCGTGACTTTCGCCTGATCGAGCGAAAGTCCGGCGATTTCCAGAAGCGCGACTGCTTCTTGCATCACATTGGTGCCCTCTATTTTTCCGTCTTTGATTTCCATGTGCCCGGATCCTTCCAACGCGTCGGTCAAGTGAGCCATGGTGAACCCGCGTCCTGTCACGGCGATGTCGGCCGCCGCCGTTCCGCTCAACGAGATCGGGTTTCCGGGACGCAGGGTATCCAAAACAGGACCCACGTGCACTGCTTGCATCGTCATCCTACCGTTGAACGGCGGTGCGGGAGATCCGGTGGTAAGCGCGCCCTGTCCCTTCACCGACCCGTCGAACACGTGAAACGAAAGCTCGGAGAGACGAGCCTCCTGTCCTTTGAGATCAGCCTTCGCCTGCAGATTTTTGAACTCGACCGGCTGTTTGAGCCCCGTTTCGACCGGCAAGTCGGACGTGGTGATCGATGGTGAATCGAGCGCCACTTTGGCATGGCCGTCCGTGACGGTGCCCTTTACATGGAGAACCGAGTTCCCCATCACAACGGCAAAGCCGAGATCCGAGACATCGGCCAATTGCAGTGCGGGAACTCCCCGCTTGAGCGGATAGGGCGCGGCGGCCACAATGAGGAGATCCTTGATCTGCACCGCCTTCGTCAATGGAAGGCGGACCGGGACATCGGCCGTATTGATCGACGGAGAGGAAATCGTGGCGTTCAGTTTTCCCGCGACGAGAGATCCTTTCACATCGAGTGCGATCTTGCCGAGTCCCACCAGAACATCGTATTGCTTGAGTTCGGCGGTTTGGACGAGCGGGCCGAAGCTGCCGTTCAGTGTGACGGGAAGGTTATGGGGTTGGACCGTCGCATTGAGATGGACCGTCGGTGTTTCGCCGAGACGGACGGATTGCAATGCCAGATGGAGATCCTGCACCTGGTACTCGGTGGCCGGTTGAGTGGAAAAATCGTGGTATGTCAGTTGCCCTCCATCGATCGAAAGGCGATCGACGGCCAGCATTGCCAACGCTTGGAGCGGATCGCCCGGTTGGGGCTCGGGACGCGGCGCGGCCGGCGGCGCCGTCGTTTTCGGCCCGATGGTGGAGATATTCATGACCCCGTTCTTGTTTTTCATCACGCTGATGACGGGGTTCCGCAAAATGATCTCTTCGACTTCGACCGTGCCGCTGAGCAGCGGCCTCAATTTGACGCCGATGTCCAGCGAGGCGAGCGACGCAAAGGGTGTCGAACTGAACGCCGGGTCATCGAGCACGGTAAACCCCTGGACTCGAGCGCCGATCCTGGGCCAGATGGTGAGGCGAATGCCGTGTAACTCAATTTTCCGGTTCAACGCCGTTTCGATGAGCGGCTTGTACTGATCTTGAAAACGGGCGAGGTCGACGAGAAACGGTAAGGAAAACACGAGTCCGATCAGCAGGAATAACAGTATGACGATTCCGACGACGATTTTCATCCGCTCTCTCCTGATGCGTTCCGGAGTATAGGAAAGCGACGCGCAAGGGTCAAATGCTCAACCTTGCCGCTCATCAGACCGCATGCTAAGATTCTGTTTTCAAAATGGTTGCGGAGAGGTGCGAGAGTGGACGAATCGACATGCTTGGAAAGCATGCGTCTCGGCAACGGGACCGTGGGTTCGAATCCCACCCTCTCCGCCATACCACACTTCGTGTGAGCCGCCCGCTCATTATCGCTGTAACGCGATTGTTGCGGGCGGATAGACACCTTAAGTGGTTCGTTATGCGACCCGGAGCCTCCCAGTTGCGGCGACGGGATAAGCACCTTGAATGTTCAGTGAAGCGTGAAACGTGAAACGTTAGGCGTAAAGGCTAAGGGGCTGGGCCCTGTGCAACAAAGCCCTGTGAACCCCGCCAGGTCCGGAAGGAAGCAACGGTAAGCAGAACGTTTTGGGTGCCGCAGGATCACCTGGCCCCGCTACCGCCTTACGGCGAGTTTTGAATTATGAGTTGTGAGTTTTGAGTTGCAAGATTGGTTGTCCCTCTCGATGCACTTTGAATTGAGCCGTTAACTCAAAACTCAGCATTCAAACTGATAATTGGAGCGAAAGCGACCGTGGATTATCAAGTTTCCGCTCGTAAATACCGTCCCGGGACGTTCGACGATGTGATCGGACAGCCGCATGTCGTCCAAACGCTCGTCAATTCCATCACGAGTCAACGCATTGCACCGGCCTATCTGTTTTCCGGCACCCGCGGCGTGGGAAAAACCACCGTCGCCAGGATCTTGGCGAAAGCATTGAACTGCGAAACGGGGCCTACGGGATCTCCCTGTGCCACCTGCGCCAATTGTCTGGAGATCGCCCACGGTACATCGGTCGATGTGATCGAAATCGACGGGGCATCCAACACAAGCGTGGAGGATGTCCGTGAAATTCGGGAGAACGTCAAGTTCACCCCCTTCAGGGGACAGTATCGGGTCTACATTATCGATGAAGTCCACATGCTGTCCAATTCGGCGTTCAACGCGCTACTGAAAACACTGGAAGAGCCGCCGCCCCATGTGGTGTTCATCTTCGCCACGACCGAAATCCATAAGATTCCCGCGACCATCCTGTCGCGCTGTCAGCACTACAACTTCCGACGCATCGCGCGCACGGAGATCATCGAGCGTCTGCGTCACGTGGCCGTGCAAGACGGGATTGCGGTCGAAGACCGCAGTCTGGCTGCTCTGGCCCGTGCCAGCGAAGGCAGCATGCGGGACGGATTGAGTTTGCTCGATCAAGCCGTGGCGTTCGGCGGGAAAACCATCGTGCACGCGGATCTCGAAGTTCTGCTCGGTGCCGTTCCGCAGGAATTGATCAAGGCGATGATCCGGGCCGTCATGGCGCAAGACACCCCCGCGGCCCTTCGTGTGATCGCACAAGTCCTGGATCAGGGGCACGACCTCAAGACCTATTGTGCCGAGGTGGTGGAATCCTTGCGTCATCTGCTGGTGATGTCCGTCACATCGCCGCACGAGTGGCCCGCCCTAATCGAGGCCCCGGCCGAGGAACTGGCTCAACTCGCGTCGGATAGAGATTTGTTGAGCCCTGAACAGCTTCAACAACTGTTCGCCATCTTTGTGCAAGCTGAAGACGGATTGAGGTTGAGCGCGCATCCCCGGTTTATTGTGGAGACGGCGGTTGTGAAAGCGACGCGTCTCCTGCGTCAGCCGGGCAGTCCCTCGGCTCATCCGGTACGAATCGCTTCAGTCGAGCAGCAGCCACCGCAGGCCGTGCCTTCTCGCACCAAGCCATCTTCCGGATCCGCACGTTCCGTGACTGCGACGTCCTCTTCTCCGGTCACTCAAGCTTTGCCGGCATCCACCCCCACGCCGAATCGTGAACTGTCTTCGATGCCTCCTGCGGCCGATGCGCTTCGACACACGAAGACCCCGACAACCGATTCCGACCAAGCGGCTCCGAGAGAACCGGCTTCGTCTGCTGCATCCGTCAACGATCGCGCCGTCTCGGTCGCGTTGAACTGGGAGCACGTTCAGGAAGAAGTGGGCCATACATTGCCGAATGTCGCTCCCTTCCTGGAAATGGGCTGGTTGATCGGGATCGAAGGGCACGTGATCACCATTGGGTTTGCAAAACACGCGACCGTCGCGCGCGCGATGCTGGAAAAAGCCGACAATATTCAATCCTTGACTTCGCTCTGCGAACGGCTGAGCGGTCAAGCGGTACGCCTGCGCATCGTGGAGCAAGCGGAGTCCGATCCGCCTGGGCCTACGATGGCTCAGATTCGGGCGGCGAAGGAACAGGAGCAGCGGCTTGTGCTGTTCGAGCAAGCACGCGCACATCCGGTCGTGAAGCGGGCCTTGGAAATTTTCGGCGCTGAGTTGACCGATGTCCGGCCGCTGGCGGGGCAGAAAGAGGTGCGGGAATGAAAAATCCTTTCGGCAATATGGCGAACATCATGAAACAGGCTCAGGCCATGCAACAGCAGATGGCCAAACTGCAGGAGGAAGCGGCGACGAAGACCGTCACCGGCTCCGCCGGCGGCGGGATGGTCACGGTGACCGTCAATGGCGCCATGGAACTTGTCGGCATCGCGATCGATCCAGAAGCCGTGAAGGCGGGCGACGTGGAAATGCTGCAAGATGCCGTGATGGCCGCATCCAACGATGCGCTGCGGAAAGCGCGCGAGATGATGGCCGAGCAGATGAAATCCGTGACCGGCGGGTTGAACGTCCCCGGGTTGTTCTAGCGAATCGCGATGGCCGTCGATCAACAAGGATTATTGCCTCGCTTGGTCCGGGAATTGGTGCGGCTGCCGGGTATCGGACAGAAGACGGCTCAGCGGTTGGCGTTTCATGTGTTGAAGGCCGACCGTGACGAAGCGCTTCGCCTGGCGGACGCGATCCGCGCGGTGAAAGACGGCCTTGCGTTTTGCCAGCAATGTCGAAATATTGCCGAAGGCGAACTCTGCGAATTTTGTCTGGATCCCAAACGCGATCGTTCGAAAATCCTGGTCGTCGAAGAACCGAGCACGCTCTATGCGGTCGAACGGGCGGCCGGTTACCGTGGGCTCTATCATGTCTTATTGGGAGCCTTGTCTCCTCTGGACGGCGTGGGGCCGTCCGATATCCGGGCCGAGGAACTCGTGGATCGGGTCAAACTCGGCGGCGTGCACGAGGTGATCCTGGCCACGAATCCGACGATCGAGGGCGAGGCGACGGCCATCTATTTGACCAATCGACTGAAGCCCCTCGGCGTTCGAGTGTCCCGGATTGCGTACGGGATTCCGGTCGGTATGGATATCGAATACGCCGACGAAGTGACGTTGTTGAAATCCATCGAAGGACGCCGCGATCTCTAAGGCCATCGCAGCCTGAGTCCCATTGACCCTCTTTCGGCCCCCCTGTTATAGTCCACCACCGATTCCCCGGTGATCGACCAACGAGCATGAAGGCATCTGCCTCCGCGAAGCGCACGCTGCGACCGACCGCCAAACGACCGGCGGGGAAGCGACCCGCTGATAGGTCCGCCACGGGCAAATACGCGGCGATCCGGCGGGAACTGCAACGCCAGCGAACGGCCATTCTGGAAGAAGCGGGAGAAGGTCTTTCGAAGCGGGATGGTCAGGAAGCGTTCCCTGACGTGAGCGATCAGGCCTCGGCAGAGGTCGACCAGAATTTTACGATGCGCATCAGGGAGCGGGAACAGAAATTACTCAAGAAGATCGACGAAGCCCTGGATCGCATGAAAAAGAACACGTACGGCATCTGCGAACATTGTGAAGAGGAAATCCCCTACCAACGACTCAAGGCCCGCCCCGTCACGACTCTCTGCATCGCGTGTAAGACCCAGCAAGAACAAGAAGAGAGAATCCGCCGCTAGTCTCTCTCCCTTCAAAAATGAAGGGCAACCCCTCCAGCGACGATATTGGTGGCCATATGCCACTTTTCTTCATATCCAGGTGGTGCAATGTCTGCTGAATAGGTGAAGTCATGGGTGGACCAAATCCTCTTGTACTCACCGAATATCGCGACGTTTCTCATAAGAAAAAAATTCATACCCGCCAAGAGTTGCCCCGCGGGGGAATAGTCTATCTCTTTGTGGCCATTGATTTCAGCAGTCAACGCGGCACGTTGAATGCCAACGCCGATTCCAACGTACGGGGCGATGCGTCCTTGAGGAAGATTGTCGGTCGGCCAAATCGGGTAACGGAACAAGAGGTTTGCAGCCAATGTATCGACACTCACGTCTCGTGTAGATCCGAAGGTAATGCTTCCAACCTGAAAGCCGGGAATATTAGTGGCCCCGCCTGCCCCTTGCGTTTGCGGATTGAGGTCGGCGGTGTACCTGGTGAAATCCAGCTGCAGTCCAATTTGCGGTTGCCAATTGTATTGTCTCGGAAGATACCAGGCTGTCAGTTTCGCTCCAAATGTTCCAGAATCATTTAATTGCACACCGTGGACCGTCGTATCAAATCCAGTGCCGCCGCCTGCCAGATTAACCTGGCTGACCTGGATGTCTTGATTCGAGTGAAAGGCCTTGCCACCGAATCCTGCGATGGAAAACTCCCAATTCCGTTCCGCAAGAGAATCTGAGACGGCAAAGATAGCGAGCAAGAGATAGATCAGCCCTGTGAGCGGCACAATCAATCGAAGCATAGGACTCCTCCGTTTCTTGACGAGGGGAGTCTATCCTGATCCCGGCGAATTACCTACGGAAATGCGGAATCTTGCGCAGATAAGTGGAAGATGGTGAGTGGGCAGGAATCGGGGCGACTGTTTAGTGCCCTTTGAGAGTTTTAATGCGCGTTTGAGCCACCGCGATGCGGTCGGCCTCTTCGGGATCCCCTTCGACCAGCGCGATATATGTTTCGTACTCGGTGACAGCGCGCTTGGGATTTGAAGGTTCCATCGCCTCAGCCAGATTGAACCGAGCTCTCGCATAGTTTGGCCTCAGGATCACGGCCTTCTCAAAGGCCGCCAATGCGGCGGCTTTGTCGCCCAGCTTCTGATGCACGGTGCCAAGATCGTTGAGGATCTCCGGTGTATTCGGGCGGATTGCGAGCGACTGCAACATCTCGCTTTTCGCCTTCTCGTATTGGCCAAGGCCGAACAGCGCCTGTCCATATTTATGATGAGCTTCAGCTTGCCAGACCTTGTTCGCAAAGCCGCTCGCGATCGCTTTCTGGTACGCGTCGGCCGCGATCTCGTAGTTCTGAGCGCCACAATAGGAAAGCTGTGCCGTCTGGCCTCTGGCGAACTGCTGAAGAGAGGCGAAGGGCTCTTTATCTTCGGCTCCCTGGCTGTCGACCTGCTGGCCGGTTTTCTGATCGCCCGCCGATTTCAGGCGGTTCAAGAATTCGCGCCGATAAGGAGAAAACAATCGGACATACGGGTCGGTTGTGACGGACGCTCCCAGGAGAATCGGACGCTTTCGGGAGCCGAGCACCAAATATTGCGTCGTCGTTTTTTCATCACCGGTCTCATAGAGCGCGCTGGAATCCATGCTGACTTCTTTGGACAGGTTGGCGACGTGAAGATAGAACTCCAGAGAGGGCTTCAGAAGAGTCAAGGTGTGGCGCAGCACCGGATAGGGTTCCAGGTCGAGGCCGGAAGGAAACATGTGCAGGATGCCCACCAGGAGACCATCTTCATTGAAGAAATAGGATTCTTCTCCATGCAAGGTGCTGCGATCGGCGGGGATGGTCAGTTCCTGCCCCGTTCCCCAGCTCGCCGCTTTAAAGGAACCGGACGGATGCTGTCGAAGGAACTCTGCTTTGCTCTGGCATAGCTTGGCCGATTTCAGAAGATCCAGGTCGCTCTCAGAGGGCGGAAGGTTCTGCTGTCTCGGATTGGGTGTTTCGCAGGCATGGAGCAAGAAGAGCAGACTTAGGATTGCGAGTCCGGCGACGATACGTCGGTGTTCGGTCGTGACCGGTCTAAGGCGGGACACCATGACGTGCGGAAGGATACAGAAACCGGTGAGCCATTGTCACGCGTTCATAACGACACCGCCCGCTTCCTTGGCGGGAAGCGGGCGGCAAATGAAGATCTATCCGACGAAGAAGTTATCGGCGTTGGTTGTCCAGCATG
>DATFDJ010000242.1:0-24206 GCA_035252115.1 Nitrospira sp.
ACGTCCGCACGGTCTCGAACCGTGCTCCTGGGCGCGATCGCGCTCTACGTCGCGGCCGGAATCATACACGCACATGTCGTGAACCATACGCCGTGGTTGATGCCGTATCTCATTTGGGATTACTTCGATTTCGCGCACATGGGGGATTGGCCTCGCCTGATCGTCACGTTGGCCACGTCCGCCGGAGCCGTCCTGTACGGCTATATCTTCGTCTTGCGGTATGCCGACACGCGCCCATGGTCGGGCATGCCCGTCGGTCCGCTGTTGCTCAATCTCATCGCGTTGTTTCAACTCGCGGAACAGCTCCTCTATTACAAGGATGCGGATCGTCACCTGATGGTGTTCCTGCCGTTTCTCTTTCTGGCGCTCGGACATCATCTGGCGCCATGGCTCGATCGATTCCGGACGGTGTTCACGATCGCCTGTCTCATCGCGTTGACACTCGCTTCGCTGTGGACCCGCGGCCGTATCGAACGGGAGGAGGCGGGGTGGAAAGGCGCGCAAGCGCTCCTGGAGGCCGGCGTGCCGCGCACCGACATCTTCGGGCTGTATCCGTGGAATTGCTATCACGGGCTCTGCGACGACTACCTTCGCGAAGTCGGGGACGCCGACATCGAAAGCTTCGGGGATTTTTGGTCCCGTTTTTATCCCGAGCGGCGAAAGCAAGCGAGGTTTCTCATCGTCGATACACCCGTGACGGCGCGCGAACATTGGACCGTCGTTTCCGAGATTCCCTACCGCGCCATGCTGTGGCAAGAGCGGCGGATCTATGTGGTGAAAAGGGAGACGTGAGAGACCTCATGCACTGAGGAAGATAATAGATGATTCAAGGTCACAAGCTCGTCGTCGTGATGCCGGCGTACAATGCAGAAAAGACGCTTCGGATGACGTACGACGAACTGCCGCATGAATATGTCGATCATGTCATCCTCGTGGACGATGCGTCCGGCGACGCCACGGTCAAGGTGGCGAGGGATTTGGGAATCCATACCATCGTTCAAGCCAAGAATCGGGGGTATGGCGGCAATCAGAAGACCTGTTACGCGGAGGCCTTAAAAGCCGGGGCGGACATCGTGGTGATGATCCATCCCGACTATCAGTATTCTCCGCGGCTCGTCACCGCCATGGCCTCCATGGTGGCGTCCGGTCATTACGACATCGTATTAGGGTCGCGCATCCTGGTGGGCGAGACCCTGAACGGCGGGATGCCGCTGTACAAATACATCGCCAACCGTGTATTGACCCTGGTGGAGAATCTTCTGCTGCGGGTCAAACTCTCCGAATACCATACAGGATTCCGCGCATTCAGCCGGCGAGTGCTCCAGACGCTGCCTCTCCACCACAATTCGGACGACTTTGTGTTCGACAACGAAATCCTGGTTCAAGCGGTCTACTTCGGATTCAAGATCGGGGAACTCAGTTGCCCGACGAAATATTTTGCCGACGCGTCATCCATCAACTTCTCGCGCAGCGTGACCTACGGACTCGGGGTGCTAGCGACGTCGGTCAAGTATGTGCTGGAGAAACACGGGCTCGCGAAGTGTTCGATATTCAGCAAAACACTTGGCAGGCAATGACCCTGGTTAAGGACGGTCTGCACCGGTCTCCGACTTCAACTAGGGAGCCTCCTAGTAGGCGAACCCCTAGCTTGTCACTATGATGACACCGCTTTGCTTCCAAAACGTCTGAGCCTTGATGCACTCCACCGCGCGCCTCGGTCGCAACGGAGATCGCGTCTGTCCACTCCCTGAAGTCTCTTCCTCACACAGAGGGTCCTGGAAAGGACCACGAAAGGAGCTGAATGCCCACTGGCGATACTACAGGAAGCACCGGAAAGATCAATCTCCTCCTCGTTGATGACCATCCCAGCAATTTGATCGCTCTTGAAGCCGTCCTCTCGGAGTCCCCAGAGTACAATTTGATTTTTGCGCATTCGGGATTCGAGGCGATTGAGATCATGGAAACCCGGGAGATTGCCGTCGTGCTGTTGGACGTGCAGATGCCCGACATGGACGGGTTTGAGACGGCTCGGCGAATAAAATCCATGGAACATTGCCGCGATACTCCCATCATCTTCATTACGGCGATCTACAAGGAGGATCCCTTTATCAAGAGAGGGTACGAGGTTGGGGGC
Organism: Nitrospira sp.; assembly: GCA_035252115.1. Taxonomy (GTDB): domain Bacteria; phylum Nitrospirota; class Nitrospiria; order Nitrospirales; family Nitrospiraceae; genus Nitrospira_C. The sequence goes on from DATFDJ010000242.1 coordinate 2,135, forward strand.
ATCGATTATTTCAGCAAACCGTTCGACCCTCAAATTCTTCGTCTCAAGGTCGGGCTGTACTCTTCCTTCCATCAGAAGATGTACCTGCTTGAAGAACGGGAGAAGCGCATCAAGCAAACCGAGGAGGTGCTGAAGGCGGGGCGAAAGCTCGCCGATGTTCTAGAATCGCTCCCGATCGGAGTATTGATTGCCGATTCCGACGGCCGGGTGTGCGACGTGAATGACGAAGCCATGAAAATCTGGGGCTTGACGGATTTTATGGAAAAGAATTCGTCGAGGGAGTTTCTTGGTTGGTGGGACCATGACGGGCAGTTGATGAAGGCCTCCCACGGACCGATGGCACGTTCTCTCCGCACGGGAGAATCCTCTCATAACGAGCTCACGCAAATACAATGTTTCGACGGTACAACGAAATCCGTTCTGAGCTCCGCCTCGGTTCTGCGGAGGCTGGACGGGACAGTCGTGGGCGTGGCGGTCGTGATCCAGGACGTGACCGAGCACAAGCAAATCGAGCACGATATCGAGAAGCGGCTGCAAGACTTGATCTCGTAACACAGGCGGAGCGCTTGCCTATTGGATCAGGTTGATACCGCGGTCATCCCCGGTTCTCCCCTTCCAACGCTTCCCTTAGTGAAAAATGAAAATCCCAGCAAATCGAATCTGAGAGCCGATTTACGCCTCTTGCGCGTCCGTATTCGCATACATAAAATACGCCGATTCGGAATTCACTACGGAGGAGTGAAGCCTATGTCTACGGCAACGAGACGACGATTGGGTATCCCGGGTTTCCCGACTGCCCCGTGGGGCGAGCATGTCTGTGTCTTCTTCAAAAACAAAGAACAGTTGTTGAGCCTTGTCGTTCCATTCATCCAGGCCGGTCTGGAAGATAACGAATTCTGTATGTGGATCACCGCGGACCCGATCACCGAAAAAGAGGCGTTCCAGGCGTTGGAAAAGGCGGTGCCCCATGCTCACGAGTATCTGGCAGGCAAGCAGTTGGAGATCCTGCCCTATAAACAATGGTACCTGCCGTCGGGGTACTTTGATGCACAAATTTGCTTGGATATGTGGGTGGGCAAGGCACGGTACACGGAAAAGAAAGGGCTGGACGGGATTCGCATTACAGGGAACCCAGTCTGGCTCCGCTCGGAAGAAGACTGGACGAAGTTCGGCCATTACGAGCGCAGTGTCCATAACAGGATCCAAAACGAGCGCGTCATCGCGTTGTGCACCTATCCGATCGACAGGTGCACTTGCGACAACCTCCTCAGTACCTTGACCGCGCACAGCTCGGCGCTGATGCTCGAGAGCGATCAGTGGCGTCGGATTGATTTGAATCTTCAGTAGGGCGACTCCGGCGGTTCATTACGGCAAGCCCTGCTCTTTCTTTCCGGGGTCTTTTGAATGTGAACGTTAGAACAAACCGTTCCTTTCGGGACATCTCGTTCACATAGCTTCGAAGCCGGCATTTCGATACGGTCTTTTTCCTTGAGAACGCCTCGATGAAGAAGACGCTGTGTCAACGCAGCCGTGAACTTCGTCGTCTACGAAACCCCGCCTCATCGCAACAGTCGCATTGGCGAATCAATGTGATTGACATTTTCCCCTGCTCTGGCACGTCGATTGCCCTCTACACTGCATCTCACAATGATTGGCTCATCCGATCTGCAGACCATCGCGTGAGAAAACCTCCTCGGAAAGGTGACTGCGATGAAACGAAGAACGCTCTTGTCGGTCAAAGAAGTCGCCGCCGAACTTCGCGTCAGTGCAGACACCGTACGGCGCGCATATTGGAAAGGCGAACTGCCTGCGTTCCGGATCTGCAAGACCCTTCGATTCGACTTGAGTACGGTCCATCGTCTGATGCGTCGGAAGGCCTCGTCTGTGGCCATAAGATCTGCAGCCGCGGAGGTCGGAGGGAGCCGGCGGCGTAAGGTGTGCTCGCTGTACCGATGAACCGCCGCTCGAATCCATCGTTGAGGAGTCCAGAAAATCGGGAGACCTTGCTCGATCGTCTGCCCGGATTCGTTGATCCACATCTCGAGAGCGACTTTCTCACCGAATGCAGATCGCTTTGCCCATTGGCTAAACGTTTGCATTTTCTGTTGAGCCTCGATTCACTTGTACCCGAGACACCTTCCTTCTCCTTTGTGAAGAACACTGTCGGAGCTGCGAACGGTCACAGATGACCGAGGCGGTGACCTGCTGAATTTGCGTACATCTGCCTCAATCTGCTGAATTCCATTCCACGACATCATTTCCTTACGCTACATCCAATAAGGTATGGCCGTGGAGGCCGGCATCGAGACCCCGGGTCATCGTGTGACTCAATCGGATTGAGGTGACGTATGGTACGGAAGCAGTTTCTCGACAATCGCGACATTCCGGCGGCTCAGGGTGACACGCCGCGTTTTTCGGACCAAGACATTTCCATCCCTGACGCCACGCTTGTCATGGTGACGTCGGAGATGTCCGATCATCCGATCGATCACGTGTTCGACGGCCACCATGGACCGGGAAGCACGAAATGGATTGCGGACGAGACAGGTGACCAGAGCGTCATTCTGGCGTTCGACACACCGCAGAACCTGCGTCACGTGACTCTCGAAGTCGAAGAAACGAACGTGGAGAGAACCCAAGAGCTCACGCTTTCGATCTCCCATGACGGAGGCAAGACGTACCGTGAAGTTTTACGCCAGGAATATCACTTCAGTCCGCCTGGCACCACATTCGAGCGTGAGGAGTGGCGTGTACCGGCGGAGGGCGCCACTCATCTCTGGGTATGGCTCCGACCGGACAAAGGAAAGACAAAAGATTGTCGCGCCACGATGACTTCTCTGACGTGGCGGTGAACACAATGTCTCGTGATCTCTCGACAGGAGAGACGGCCTGGATAAGACAGATAACCGACGGCACTAACGAGGAGGGCACGACCATGGCGTACATGCGTTATCTGGGGGCAAGCATGATTTTTGTGATCTTGGGCTGTCACAGCATGCCGTCGGTCACACGAAGCGGGGAAGTCAAAGACATTGTCATCGCAGATAAGGTGTCGTCAGGGGAACTGGCGGTCGGTCCCGGCGACGAAGTGCGCTGGATCAATAAAAGAGCGGCGCCGGTGCGGGTCATCTTTTTGGACTCTCTGACGGACAAACAGCTTTCGTGTAAACACAACTTCGGAGGGTGGATGACGCCGAGCGACACGGCAAGACTGGACACCAACGAAACCGCCAGCGCCTGCTTCCGAGATCCCGGCTACGTCCGGTATACGGTCAGAATGGAATCGGCGATGCCGAACGGAGAACTCAACGCCCCAGGAGTGATCAAGGTTGGAAGCATGAGTGGCTCAACGCGCACGGACGAAATGCATTCAACAGTCACAACGACGACGACCACGATCAGCAGTCCGGCAAAATGAGCGTGTGGGCTGCGCCCGGAACAGGATGGAGTTCGGCCCATCGGAAAAGGGGCTGAGACCATGGTCTCAGCCCCCGATGCATCAGCTCGTCTTGATCGGCACGTGCTGGCGAATATAGGTCATGATCGGTTCGATCTCGGACTGCGTATAGTAATGGCGGCGCACGCCTTCCTCGAAGACGCCCAAGGCTTCGCGGACCAGGTCCTGAGCCAGTGCCGTATCGTTGGCCTGTTGCGCCGTGGCCGCGCGATCGAGGAGCCGCAGCACCTCGTGTTGAGGGCTCCGAGGGTCGTTCGCGTAGATGAGCCAGTACTCTTTCTTGAGCAGCTCTCGCTCCATCTCTTTCACCCAGGGCGCCGCATAACTCTCGGCTGAGATCCAGGGAGCGCCCCTGCACGGCATGCGGAACCAGCGCGACCCCGCCGATGAGCAGGGACAGCGCACACACCATGGCCATCTGTTTCATATGTCCCTCCTTGTTGGTTAGGGGTGTCTGACGATGCGACTGACTTCTCAACAACCGCGGGTGTGGAGATACAGACGGGAAGGAAAGAGTCCGAGTCAACTCTTGGCAGCGTATGTTGGAAGGCCGACCGTTGAACCGGCCGACAATCTCTCGTTCGATGAGCCGCCAGGCAAGGGAACCGGGATACGCCGCTCTTCTTCCCGCCGCAGCGCCTCCGCGGCCTGCTGCCGCGCCCGCTCCAACGTCAGATCCGTCATGGTCAGCACCAAGTCGTAGTATTCGCCGCCGTTGCGCCATTTTTGCAGCTCGGCCACTGCAATGCGCGTGTCGTGGTCCTCCCACACGGTTTTTTGACTCGAAAGCACGTCGGACGACGGATTTAATTCGATCACATCTTCGCTCACCGGCCTGCCATAGATTTCCCGCAATCGATCCACCAGGCCCGAGTAGCCGCGCGGGAGCCGACGGCGGTTGTAGTGAATGGCTTCTTCGTACAACCGCCCTTGCGCGAAGCGGTATTCGATGTGATCAATATGCGGATCGTTGGAACCGACGTGCACGAGACGGTCTCCGTGGCTCTGTCCACGCTTCACCGCTTGAGGCGCGATGCGAGTGATCTTTTCCAGAGCCATCCCCAAACGAGCGCCTTGAAATTCGCGCGGCAGGGTTTTGTCGACAGCCATTTCCGCCGACGCAAGGGTGCTCCACATCAGGATGGCGAAGACAGCATGGATACAAGCCCATGCGCTGGTCGTATACCGATTCATCGCGTTCTTCCTCATTACATTCCTTGAGCGATAGATCCAAACGGAGCCACCGGCACAGACGCTGAATGGCTGTCCGGTTTCGTCGGCGAGATAATCCCGCTCCGCAAGAGGTCAAGAGCGGCCGCCTGTCGGCTTTGGCGTACAAACCTGTAGGATTTATCTTAGGAAGGACTCGGCGAGGCTGGTTCACGGACTTGTTGCCCGGGTTGCGAACAAGTTGTCCGCTGGAACGAGACGACTTCTGCCCCGGGAAACATGCCGAAGTTCCGCATGGGGCACAGTAACGCGGAAACCCGGCCGGAGGTCTGCCATTTGCACCCGTCGCAGCTCAGCCATTCCATCCGAGCATTGGAGGGCACCATGGACACTCCGACCTTAGCGAGGTTTTTTCGCGCTTCCGACCGATTCAGGGAATCGCTGAACGCGGATATTGCGCTCGATCAATTGGACGAGCTTCGTCTTGAAAATCATCTCGCGCTTCTCCAAATGGCCTTAATCGAATGGCGATGTCGAAAGATGTCCTCCGTCTTCCCCCCTCTATCGCCGGACGAGGCTTTGCCATCCAAGAGTCTCCATGGACTGCCCCACTAGCCTCGTGATGATAGGTGTTCAGCGTGGATGCGGCCTCCCGAATGGTAGGCTTAGACTTACAATAATCCGTGAGGGAAAACACTGCCTGTGATGAGGGTGAAAGGCCTCACCGGCCGTCGAACCCGATCAGGCTTTCGACCGCCGGTGAGACTCTATCACGACTTGGCGTTTCATTTCCTTGCGGATGGAGACTGCTCTCCTTATCCTTCGATTGCAATGCGCCGTGGCTTCGCTTCTTCCCGCTTCGGGAAACTGATAGTGAGCATGCCGTTCTTGTGTGAGGCGGAGGCACGGTCCTGATCCACGAAACTCGGCAACCGGAACATTCGAACGAACCGATCCGCGGCAATTTCCCAGAGGTACACCTTCCGATCCGGCAGTTGCCCGATATTCCTTTCTCCCTTCACCGTTAACACCTGTTTTTCGACTTCGAGGGAAACGTCCTTCGGCTCCCAGCCCGGCAGAGCCATCTGCACGTAAAATCCATGTTGGTCCTCCCAGACATTGCAGGGCGGTGTCCACCTGGATTCGCCGATCCCAAAGGCGCGAACCGCGTCATTCAACATGCGATCAATTTGCCCCTCGAACGACTCCGATGCGCTGAGAGCTGGCAGATAGTTGGTCATAGCAATCCTCCTCCTCTCCGGCGAGGGAGAGGCACCTTTTGAGTTGATGTTGAGAGTGAGTTCCGGGGATCGGGGTATCGGGCTCTCCAGGAGCCCCATGGCACCGTCGCCGCCGCAGCTCCTCCCGAATTGAGGCCCTATACCCTCCCCGGTCTAAGCATCAGCAACGTGATGTAGCTAATTCCGGCGGGAAAAAAGTCAAGAGGTCGATGTGCGCTGAAAAATGGTCACGGCCAATACACCTGGCAATCTTCTACAGGCTATGGCAGTGCGCCAAGGGCGCGGGTCGCGTGTGCGTGGGCTTCCGTCACGATTTCGTTCCTGACCGAATCTAGATACTTCAGGCTGCTCTCAATCTGTTTGATCGCACGCTGACAGATTTTGTAGGTCTGCTCTATCTCTCGATAGCTATTCGCAAACTGCTCTTTCTTTGTCGGCGACATGGCGGAATGGACCAACTGCTCACGCAGGCGCTTGACCCGTTCCTGCCGGCGGTAAATCCCGACGCTCAATTGGTACAGCCAGAGAGCCGGCTGCACGACTTCCACGGATCTGCCTCGTATCAATGGGATGTGCGAGGACGTCAAAGGCACCGTTGTGTAGCGCTTGCCGCGCGGCCGACCAGTCCGATGGACCGTTCGCCGTAATTAAAAACGGTGTGTGCGGCTGCACGGACCGGTGATATTTGAGGAGACCGCCTTGTTCCATCGATGCGAACTGCGCGTTTCCAATAACCGCCTGGTAAAATGTCCCCTCAATTCTGGAGTGAGCCTGCTCCCTCGAAGAACAGACGTCGACGCTGAGACCGGGAAGGGTTTCCATTAAAATCTGGGGAAAGAGATCGAGGGCGAGAGGGTCACTCTCGGCCAGCAAGATACGCCGGCTGAGATACCCGTTTACGTAAGAGTGACGGGCAGACTCATGAGCGTCCATAATGCCCGGATATAATCAGCAACTACGGCAAGGCAAGTAGGACAACTTCTATTGTACTCCTTATGGTTCCGGAAATCTCCCCAGGCCCATGCGCGGCGTCCGGGCACACCGAACCTTAAAGGGCTCTTATCCCCATATCGCTGCGGTTGCTTTGGCCACGGTCACCGCCTATTTCCAAAAATTTCACGCGGCATAGTTTCGTTCCCGCCCGCGTGAAGGTTTTGTCTGTGGCTCAACGGCAACACCGTGGACATAGACCAGTTCACCGCCAAGCCAGCCTGATATCCCAAGCAACGACACGCCGACGAGAGAAAGGAGAACCGGCAATACCGCCTCCATACCAGTGACGGCCCGTAACCAGAGATTGATCGCAAACAGAACGGTGACGGAGAGATTCAGGATCATGTGCCACCACCCGATACGCCGCACCTCGGGCGCCGTGATCGACCGATAATCGAGATACCCTGCTACCGCCGCCAGGAGCGCGCCAAGAACGCCGCCGACCATAGAGACAAACGCGATGTCTTTCCAGAGCGCGCCTCCCCATTGGAACGCGTAGATGACGTCACAGATCAACGAGAAAATCCACAGTCCGATCGGGAAGGGAACTAACATGGGATGTACTGGGTGCTTTTTAATGCTCGCCGGCGTGGTCATCGATGTTCCTCCTTCCCTTACCTCCGCTACACGGACCTACATGTACTCGAGTCCACCAATAAGTCGCTGGTCTGTACACTAGGAACTGCGAGAGAATGACGGCGGGTAAACCACTAGTCCGTTGCCCTTTCAGTAGGTTGTCTCGGCTTAGATTCCTCAGCGACTGATTCAAGGAATTGAGCGCAGCACCAATGTCCGTACTGTCAACGATCAGCTTCCATGTTGTATTTACCCGCGGGTACCCGTCACCTTATAAATAAATAAGGAGAACACTATGCCGCATCTCTTTGAGCCGATCACATTCCGCGGGGTGACGCTGCCCAATCGCATCGCGGTCTCCCCCATGTGCCAATACTCCAGCAAGCAGGGCTTCGCCACCGATTGGCATGTCGTGCACCTTGGCAGCCGCGCGGTGGGCGGAGCCGGGCTGGTGTTCACGGAAGCCACGGCGGTTCTGCCGGAGGGTCGGATCAGTCCGCAAGATTTGGGAATCTGGAGCGACGACCACATCGAGCCATTGGGCCGCATCGCGCGCTTCGTTCAGGAACAGGGCAGTGTCGCGGGCATGCAGTTGGCTCACGCCGGACGCAAGGGCAGCACCTATCGTCCGTGGGACGGCCATGGCGCGATTTCCGAGGCGGACGGCGGCTGGCCGGTGGTCGCGCCGAGCGCGGTCGCCTTCGCGGAGGACTATGCCGTTCCGCAGGCTCTCACGGAGGAAGGCATCCGGGCCGTCGTGAGCGCCTTTGCCGCGGCTGCAGGCCGCGCCTGCGAGGCCGGTTTCCGGGTCGTGGAAATCCACGCCGCGCATGGATACCTGCTGCATCAATTTCTTTCGCCCTTGAGTAATCAGCGCCGTGATCGGTACGGCGGATCGTTTGAGAACCGGACGCGCCTGCTGCGCGAAGTCGTCGAGGCTGTGCGAAAGGTTTGGCCGGAGGACTGTCCGTTGTTCATCAGAATTTCCGCGACGGATTGGACCGACGGCGGGTGGGACCTCGATCAGTCGGTCGAGTTGGCGCGTCACCTCCGGCCGCTCGGCGTCGATGTGTTCGACTGTTCATCAGGCGGCAACCTGCCGCACGCGAAGATTCCGGTCGGACCCGGGTATCAAACGCCTTTCGCCGAGCAGATCCGCCGCGACACGGGGATGCCGACCGGCGCCATCGGTCTCATTACCGCGCCGGTTCAGGCCGATCACATCCTCCGCACCGGGCAGGCCGATCTTGTATTGCTGGCGCGCGAGATGCTCCGTGATCCCTATTGGCCGCTGCGAGCCGCCCGTGAACTCGGTCGTACCGTTCCCTGGCCGGTGCAATATGTTCGGGCCGCTCCGCTCAGCACCCCCGCTCGTTCGAGCGTGGATCTCCCGCGGCTCAAGCGCTGCTTCGCCGAGCACCACGCGATTGCGGAGCGGCAGGGCGGCAGGTAAGCCGACTCAACACGATCGAGAGGAACTCTCATATGGCCGAACTCATCGGGTTTATCGGGCTGGGGAATATGGGGCGAGCGATGGCCGCGAATGTCTTGACGGCCGGCTATCGGCTCCACGTCTACAACCGCACGCCGGAAAAGGCGAAGCCGTTGATCACGCAAGGCGCACGGCTGATGTCGCATCCGAGCGACACGGGGGAGCCCGGCGGAATCGTCGTGACCATGCTGGCCGACGATCAGGCGGTCGAGAACATCGTCTATGGTGAGAGAGGCATCCTGAAGCGCTTGGGACCCGGCGGCATCCACATGTCCATGAGCACCGTCTCTCCAATGATTGCCCGCCGCCTGGCGGAAGACCATGAGCGGGATGGGGTGAGCTACCTCGCCGCGCCGGTCTTTGGGCGGCCTGAAGCGGCCGCCGCACGAAAGCTCTGGATCTGTCTCTCCGGCCCGCAAGCGGCCAAAGATCGAGTGACGCCCATCCTGAACGTGCTGGGCCAAGGCATCTTCGACTTCGGCGAAAAACCGGAAGCCGCCAACGTGGTCAAACTGGCCGGGAACTTTCTTCTGGCTTCCGCGATCGAAGCCCTCGCCGAAGCACTGACCCTTGCAGAGAAGAACGGCGTCGACCGGACAACGCTGGCTGCCATGTTGGGCCGGACCCTCTTCGCCTGCCCTGCGTATCAAACCTATGGGGAGGCGATTGCGCAGGAACGGTATTTGCCGGCCGGTTTTACGGTGTCGCTGGGACTGAAGGACGTGAACCTGGTCTTGCAAACCGCAGCAGGCAGCTCGATGCCCATGCCGTTAGCCAGTCTCCTTCACGACCGCCTCCTCTCCGTCGTGGCCCAAGGCAACTCGGATCTCGATTGGGTCGCGATCGCCCTGGACGTGGCGAGAGAGGGAGGACTTAGGCGGCGAAGTTTGGAGGATTAGAGGAACACGAGTACGGCGGCGTATGTCGTCAACGATGCGAACGCAACCATCAAGATGAGCAGCGATACTTGCGCCCAATGTCGTTGCATTCCTTGCCATGCGGTGCCGGGCTTTTGCGGAAAGAATGATGCAGGATTCGCGGCGACCCTTCTGAGCTGTTCAGTCGACATGTGCGAGAACAGACCGACTGGCATGGCTTCCGGTTCCTTCCTCCATTCGACTGCTACCCTGCTTCTATAAAAATCTAAACTAGGAACGATCCTAGTAGAGAGAACGTCGCGGGCAATCAAGCTACATTCAGGGTCGAGACTAGGGCTTTTACTAGAAGAAGCGACGTGCCGGACAGCTTACAGTCCAGCAACCTTTCGCATGGCCTCACACACGATTTTTGGGAAGGAGAAGACGCATGGCTAAATCAACCGCCGTCCGTGTGTTGCTGGTGGACGATCACATGATGCTGCGTGAAAGTCTCCGCGTTGCGCTGCATGCTTACCCGAGCATGGAAGTGGTCGGAGAAGCCGGCAATGGCGAGGAAGCACTTTCGAAAGTGGATACGCTCAAACCCAATGTCGTCGTCATGGACGTCAACATGCCGAAAATGGGCGGCATCGCTGCCACGCGCGAGATCAAGCGCCGCTATCCCGGCGTCGCAGTCCTTGGATTATCGATGAATGCCTGCAGAACGTATCAAGCGGCGATGCAGGAAGCCGGTGCGGTTGAACTCTTTCCCAAAGAGAGAGCCGTCAGGGAGCTGTATGCTGCGATACAGAAGGCCGCTGATTCCGTCCACGATACGGCAATGTTTGCACCGGATCAGGCAATCGGATTGCATCGGACCGCGCCATTGATCTAGGAAACCTCGGCGGATCATACGAACTCGTACAGAGAATCGTTTTGATGAGAGAGAGGAGAGGTGATGCTTTGTAAACGATGCGGTGGATTCATGGTGGTCGACCATTTCTGCGGCACGGTGCCTTGCGAAGGCTTTCGCTGCATCAACTGTGGGGCAATAACAAGCATCCGCGTCATCGTACCGGCGCGAGCCGCCAGGGAAGCACCCGGACGATCCGAGGCCTACCAAAGAAGGTGTCAGCGCTTCACGACATGAGTGGGAACGTCCGCGATACTAGGGGTCAGGAACCATTTGCGCCCCAGCGCCCCACGGGTCTTGAGGATAAATGGTTCCTGACCCCCTCAGACAGAAGAAAGCGACCGGGGACGGTTTGTGTGTGAGACGTCACACGGAATCCGCGGAGGCGGCTGCTCGTTCGATCGTCTCGTAGAGTTGGTCCAGGCTGGTGCTGGCTTTGGACACCACCTCGAATGCTCCGGCTCTTCTCATGGCCGCTTGGTGATAGCCATCCGCCGTCACGCTGATCCCGACGACGGCCACACCGGGATACTTCGTCTTGATCTGTCGCGTGGCGGCCACCCCGTCCATTTTCGGCATATTGATATCCATTAACACCACACGGGGCTGGAGCTGTTCCACACAGGCGATCGCTTCTTCTCCATCGCGGGCTTCTCCGACCAATCGGACATTGGAATTACTTTCCAGGATACTGCGGAGGCCTTGGCGGACGAGTATCTGATCCTCTACGAGAAGCAGACGAATGGCAGAGAGTTCACTCATACAAACCCGTAAGATTCCGAGGACGACATACAGGACAGAGTAAGAGAGCATTATACAGGGGGCCCGAGACTTGTCTATCAGCATTGGCCTACATCCGTCCGGAATGCGGCCCTCGGGGTGAGGATTTGGCGACACCGAAGCTCGTCGGCCCGCGTGTTCCGCCGCGCACGAATCGCTCAAGCTGCGGTCAATGGACGCAGATGCTGCTCGGGGCACCATCGGCGACTGCAGCTAAAGCAGACGTATTGGACGATCCGTGCCCCTGTGTGCAGCGCCACGCCCCTTTCGGCTCGCATCGTCCCTTCGCACCGTGGACAGCGCGGGTTTTTTTCGACCATTTCTTTGATCATACATCTCTCCTCCCGTACCGTGGATGTGTGTGCGGCATGTTTGTCTTCGGATCACGGTACGCTTAGGTGACAAGTCAAAAAGGATGCCGAAGAGAATCATCGAAGAGCCTCCTAGGACACGGGCGATTTCTCATTACCAAACAACAGCTAACGCACGGTGGGACCCAATCTCGGAAGCCACTTGATGATCAGCTAGAGATTATCCTAGCGACGGATGCCTACGCTGCGCAGACAGAGAAAGGACAAGTGCACGCCATGCTAGGGAGATCCCTAGTGGCGCCGCGATGGGAAGTGGGCGATTTTGTCGCCACATTTTTCTCGGCCAAGGAGGGCGATATGGACCCCAAGAAAAAGCAATTCCCGCTGCTGTATGGGTGGTGGAGCACCTCGGAATTGTACGAGCAAACCTTGGTAGTAGAGCAGGTTTTACAGGCAGGAGAACAAATTCTTTCCGACACAAGTCATGGCCGCCCCGTGAATTCGCACGTCGAATTACCAGGTTCATCCATCGAGCGGCCGGCTTAGGCTGTGCCGTGCACTCCGAGGAGCGATGTTATGGAAAAAGGGGGAACCGACGCGATCCGGATCTTGCTCGTGGACGACGTGGAGGAGGTTCGGAAGTCGCTCCGGTCCTTTCTCGTCACGCAACCTCATTTCGACGTTGTCGGCGAGGCGTCCGATGGCGAAGAGGCGGTGCTCGCGGTGGCACAGCTCAAGCCCTCTGTCGTCGTGATGGACATCAACATGCCTCGGCTCAACGGCATCAAAGCGACCGCGAGGATCAAACGGGACCATCCTCACGTGGTCGTGGTGGGCTTGTCGGTCTACGCGACTGAAGATACCCGCCGGCTCATGAAGGCAGCGGGGGCCACGACCGTCGTCTCAAAAGAGGCGGCTGTGGAACAACTCCGGTATGAAATTCTTGAATCGGTGAGCATGCGGTCTACCGCGTTTCATTGACTCCTGAAACCTTACGCGGACCGCCGGCCCTGTCTCCCCGCGAACACATAGGCAAGAACCACCAGAAGCCCGAACAAGATGTACGGCCGCGCCCGGAAGAATGCTTCGGCCTTGGCAAGGTTCCGCTCCACGGATCTGATCGTGCGCTCGGCAATTCGCTCTGCCTCGTCCCGTATCTCGTGCACCGTATCCCTCGTCCGCTCCACGGCGGTCTCCACAGTCTCATCCACCTGCGCTTCTAAACTGTCGAGATTTTCTCTGACGGCGTTTTGGGCGGCGCTCTCCGTCTTTTCTGTGGTCTCTTGGTTCATGGTCTCCTTACCCCCTTCGTTATGAGACATTCGATTGATTCATACCGGCCTGGACTCTGAACTAGTTATTCCACCACGAGTAACCGTGCACAGCTGTGAGGGTCCCTAGAGCCACATGGTGAGACGCTCGACGCATGATTTCGCCGCACGTTCGTCTGCGAAACCAAGGGAAGCACCCAGGAAACGCGGCTCGGTCCGCCCGGTATGCTGAGACAAAGGTAAAGTGATTATGAAGTGGTGGACAGCATTTCGGCCTCGCGAATTCTGGGCACTGATCAAAGCCGCGGCGGCGGATTGGAGTGCGGATCGCGCGTCGCGTCTCGGAGCGGCGCTCGCGTACTACACCACGTTCTCGATCGTGCCGCTCCTCGTCGTGATTATCGGGATTATCGGTTTGGTCTTCGGTCAAGAAGCCGCTCAATCGGCCATCATGGCGCAACTGACCGCGTTGGTAGGCGAGCAAAGCAGCGCCGCCCTCAAAGAAATGATTCAACGGGCGGAACATCGTTCGACCGGGATCATTTCTACGCTCATTGCCGTCGTGACGCTCCTTGTGGGAGCATCCGGCGTATTTGGGCAGCTTCAAGATGCGCTCAATACGGTGTGGGGCGTGGAGCAAAAGGAAGGGCGCGGCATGTGGGGATTCATCAAAGACAATTTTCTTTCCGTCGTGACGGTGATTGGAACCGGATTTCTTCTTCTCGTGTCCCTCATCGTCAGCACCGCGCTCGCCGCCTTCGGTAAATGGTTTGGAGGTCTGCTGCCGCTTCCGGAATCTGTTCTTCACGTCTTCAATCTCGTCCTGTCCCTTGTCGTCGTGACCGGTCTCTTTGCGTTGATCTTTAAAGTGCTGCCGAAAGCTCGCGTGGCCTGGCGGGACGTGTGGGTGGGGGCCGCCCTGACGGCTGTGCTCTTTACGATCGGCAAATTCGGAATCGGTCTGTATCTCGGCAAAAGCAATATCGGATCGACATTCGGAGCCGCCGGTTCTCTCGTCATCGTCTTAGTCTGGGTGTACTACTCGGCACTCATCCTCTTGTATGGCGCCGAATTTACACAAGCGTACGCCTATCGGATGGGCGGGCACATTGAGCCAACCGAGGATGCTCAACCCCGAAGGGTTCCCACTCGCAACGTTGAAAGGAAAGCCCCGACGCCGGCACCGGAGGCGAGGCAACAAGGAGCTAGAGCTATGCATGCAAACCGTCGATGGTGGACCATTGCCGGCGTGGTGATCGTCGTATTGCTGGTCGGGATTGTCCTCGCCGTGTATAGAACCGAGGCGTTCTTAAGAGGATACATAGAGCGCCTGGCGAATGAGAAACTCCCGGACTACCAGGTCACCATCGGACAGCTCGCATTACATCCGCTGACGTTGTCCGTCGATCTTCATGATGTGAACGTCAGGCAGCGGGCGCATAGAGAGCCCGTGCTTGCCGCCATTCCGGCGCTCACGGTCGACGCCGCATTCCTGCCGTTGTTCAAGGGCACGCTGGATATCAGCGTGCAGTGTGAGAATCCGCTGTTCGCGGCAACAGAGGAGCAAATCGATAGCGCCATGAATTCGCAAAAGGCGCAGGTCAAGGAGGAGTCGCCCGCGTGGCAGGACACGGTGCGCGCGATGATGCCGGTTCGTGCGTCGCTCGGCATTTCGCACGGCGGGGTGAGCTACACGCCTGCAGCAACTGCCAACGCGCTGAGCATACAAGACCTTGAAGTCGTTGCGACCGACATATCCAACCGGGCCCCGGAAGATACCGTCTACCCTTCGTCATTGCATGTGGCGGCTCATCTCCCTGAGGATGCTCGGTTGGGAATAGACGGCCATGCGGATTTTCTCGCGAAACCAGCCCCGCGCCTCGATGCTCAATTGAAGATCGAACGATTGTCCTTGGAGAGTCTCGCTCCCGTCGTTCAGCACTACAATGTCTACCTGCGCGGGGGCGCGCTCGATCTGGACGGGAAAGTACGGCATATCGGTGCTTCAACAACCGTGAACGTCGATGAACTGCTCATTGAAGGAGCCAAAGTCGATTATGTCCACGCCGCCGAAACCAAGGAGAAGGAGGAAAGGCAGGCTAAAAAAGGAGCGCAGAAGGCGAAAGACGTGCATCGGGACCCGGCTATTGCGGTGAAGATGCAACACGGAAAGATCCTTCACAGCGAGGTGGGATTCGCCAACAAAGCCGCTTCACCGGACTATCGGGTCTTTGTGGCCGACATGAATGTGGAGATGGAAAACTTCAGCAACAAGCCGGACGAAGGTCTCGGCACGATAAAGGTCACCGGAAAATTCATGGGAAATGGACCGACCGTGGTCCAGGCGTCATTTCGGCCGGAAAAACCCAATCCTGATTTTGACGTCCGAGTTCGTATCCTGAAGACGAAGGTGGAGTCCCTCAATAATCTCCTGCGGGCGTATGGACGGGTCGATGCCAAAGAAGGGACATTCGCATTCTTCAGTGAAATGTCGGTCAAGAACAACCATATCGACGGGTACGCCAAACCGTTCCTGCAAGACGTCGAAATGTACGATCCGGAACAAGATAAGGATAAGGCGCTCGCCCGCAAGTTGTATGAGGCGATCATCAGCGGCGTCTTGGACTTATTCCAGAGCAAGCAGACCGACGAAGTCGCGACCAAAACCGATGTATCGGGACCGGTTGAGAATCCGAAAGCCAGCACCTTGCAAATTCTTGAAAAGCTCGTTCAGAACGCGTTTTTCAATGCGATTCTCCCGGGCTTTGAAGAAAAGAGAGGGACAGCATGATGCCGACGCCATTAGATCTTGTCCCGTTTCAAGAGTTCGCGGATCAACCGATTGAGCCCTTGATTCATCAGGCTGATATCGGTCTCCAAGAGATCCAACATGGCGGCTCTGGCGCGAAGCTCATCGATCGTATAGTACCCTCCGCTTCCAAAGAACAGCTCGATGCGATGCTGTTCCATGTCCGATCCGGCGGCGCCCAGGCGGCCCTCGTCCTGCCAGCGCATGATGAGATTTTCCCGCAAGCTTCGCTGAGCCGGTTCGTCAGTCAGTCGCCTGTTGAGAAAGGCCCAGACGGCGGGAGCAAAGGTCGTATTTTCACGGGTCCAGACATCTCTCAGAAGATTGCGTTCGTGATGCAGTTCCCTCCGTGCGCTCGTGTCCATCAATGCGGCTGATCCAAAAATGAGCTCGCTCGCGCCGCCGATCACCGTGGCGATATTGGCCGTGTTGATGACGCCGATGTTCGTGGCTCCCACCCCAATCTCGCCACTGATGATGGTAAACACACCGCTGCCGACTAAGCCGAGAACGGTATAGATACCCTGACGTCTATCGACCGTCTTCTGTAAATGTTCGGCCAGCAACGTGGCGCGGCCTTCCTCGCAATCCGCCTCGACCGCCGTGCTCGACACATCGAGCATGCCCAATGTGATGCGGTCCGTAATGTGTCGGCGCTCGCGCACATACGCCAGGGCCGGGCCTTCTCCACCTGGCTCGACTTGAGCTTCGAGCGTCAACAGACGATCGAGAAAGGGGAGGACTCCCAGCGCGGTGGCGGTCTCAAACGCGGTGAGCGAAAACTGGCTTCGTACCAACGCGACCCGCTCGGCCGATACCTGGTGCGCTTCGCTCTCGAGCGGTTCCAGTGCCACCGGGGGACCGCATCGACGTTCGTAAAATGTGCCGGCAGGCGCGACAATGCCGCGTCCTTCCGAGAGACTCGAACATCCCTGTATGAGGCTTATGAAAAAGAGAAGGGCTGCAACGGAGGCGCGTCATCTTTTCTTCCTTTCCCCTGGGCCGCGTTGGATGTATGTCCCTCGCGACAGTGGATTGGCTCAATCCACGGCGGGCAATACTGGCGATTGATGGGATTTGTTATACAGTCGGATGTCGGCCGTCGGGGTGGGTGAAGGAGAGCGGTATCGAGCCGGCAAAGGAACATTCGATACGCTCTACCGGAGTTTTACTAGGTTACGTGACAGGCGGAAGCGTTCAGATGCTGATGAGCTTGAGAGGCGTACGAGCACAGTCGGCAGCTTCTCGGCAGACGGTCCTTAGGCAAGCAGGTAGGTCTACGGGCAACGCGAAAGACTACACGCTCCTGGTCGAAGAGGAGCGTGCAGTCCACCGCAAGGGATTCACCACTAATCTCTAGTCGCCGGCTGGTCATCAGCCGCAGGAGGCTGATCTCCCCCGGCCCCCGCCGATCTGTCCGATTGTGACTCACCGGCGGCCGAACCAGTGCCTGGTTCAGCAACCGAAATGTCCTGCTTGTCTGATTGGGATGCTTGGGCATCGGACTTCATCTCTTCTTGATTCCCCGGAGCAGTTTCACTCAGCGAGGACAATTCCGATGCGGATACGACCGAGCTCACAAGCAAGGCGCCGAACAGTGGGATTCCTAGGGCCGGTATCGGTAGCTTCATAACTCACCTCCTTGTTGATCCATCGGCTGCGTCTCAGCAAGCCGAGCACCTAGTAGGACTGCGGAAGAAACGAACGCGGCTTTTTTGGCTTTATTGATCCAGCGTCGTTGCTTCGCAACATGCAACGCATGCTGTCTCGATCTCCGATAGCTGCCTGGGAAAGGATAATGCTTGCTTTTCAAATCGCTGATGATGCGATCGATCCGTTCCGGACGTAGAACGCGTCCTTCGATCGTACGGTTGTTTGTCACGGCCTCAAGTCTCTTCATACCAGCACGTAGGACTACCTGAGACAGCGCAATTTTTATCTTACGAGGTGAACCTACTCCTAGTAATGGCACCCCACCTACTAGCGACATCCCTAGTTGCAGTAGGGCGAAAGCCGAATTGACGTGATGATCGCCTAGAGACGATAAAAATTCTTTATAGGTTTTTTATATCGAGCGTCGATAGACCAGTAGTGATGTCCAGGCATCGTTGGCACGGTTTCACTAGGGTTGGTCCCAGGATACACCACGGCATTCCTCGGATACCGTAGGGGCATTCCTCCAGCATTTCCGTCACTCTGACCCTTCACGCCGGATTCCATCTTGGCACTCTTGTCGATCATCATCCCTGTGTTCAACGAACGGGATACGGTGGCCAGTATCATCGAGAGGGTCATCGCGATCGATTGTCAAAAACAGGTTCTCGTCATTGACGACGGGTCGACCGACGGCACCGACAAGGTTCTCACCCGCTTGTGCGAACAATATCCGAAGGTCGTCCAAGGATTTCGCCATCCCCGGAATCAGGGCAAAGGAGCGGCCATCAAGACGGCGCTTCACCGCATCACCGGCGACGTGGTAATCATTCAGGACGGGGATCTCGAATATCACCCTGAAGATTATCCTGTCGCCATTCGCTTGATTGCCGAAGGATTTGCCGATGCCGTGTACGGGTCTCGGTTCTTAGGCCCTCACCGTGTCTTTCTCTTTTGGCACTACCTGGGCAACAAGGTGTTGACGACGATGGGAAATATCCTCACGTCGGGCATCCTCACCGACATGGAGACCGGATTCAAGGTCATTCGCTCGGATGTTCTTCACCGGCTCAACATTCAGTCCCGTTCGTTCGATTTTGAGGTTGAAGTGACCGTCAAACTCTTTCGATATGGCTATCGGGTCTATGAGATTCCGATTACCTATACGGGTCGGGATTATAGGGAGGGGAAGAAGATTACGTGGAGGGACGGCATGTCGGCCATGTGGGCGTTGCTGAAGTGGACCGCCCTCACCCGCCGCGTGAAGGGTCACGAGCGAGCCGCCTAATCGACATGGCAGAGACATCGGTCTCTTTGAGAACTCTCAACGCGGTCAGTTGGCTTGCGATCGTTATCTATATTCTTTGGTTCACCACCAGTTTCCAAATTCGCCACCATTCCTTAGAACCCGACCGTCTCCTCGATTATGCCCTCAATTACAATCAAAGCCGGCTGGTGGCCGCTGAATTATCATACCCATCGCGCTCGCAGGGCTTTCTCTATCCCCCCGCGAATGTGGTGCTGCGTCTTGCGCTTGGCCGGCTTGGGCTTCAATCCTCTGCGGTCGTCTGGATGGTGTTGCTCATCGGCGCCACGCTCCTGTGCGTAGAATCCTCCCTCTATCTTCTCGGGCTGTCGAAGCATCCTGTCCGATATTTCATGGCGCTGTTGGCATTGAGTTCAGTGGAGTATTTTTTCGAATGGGATCTGAAGTATCTCAATGGCAATGTTCTGTACTTGGCGTGTCTCCTCACGGCGCTCATTCTGATTCAGAAGACACAGGTCCAAGGCGCGGCCTCGTTACTGGCATTCAGTCTTGTGTTGAAGCTTTATAGTGCGGTGTTTCTTCCATATTTTTTCCTGAAGAAACAGTATCGTCTCTGCTTCGCGACCGGGCTCTGGCTCGTGTTGTTCTTTCTGGCGCTTCCCATCGGCTATTTTGGCGTCGGGAACGCATGGACGGTGACGGAGCACTGGGTGCGAAGCCTTTTGGACAGCGGGGACAGCACCTTCCCGTTGGAATTCCCCGCGTACCTGACCGGATTACACAAGACGCTGCTGATCCTGCTTACGAGCACAGGCGGGAACGGACGATACAATATCGCCGATCTATCTTACGAGACCGTGTGGGCGGTGACCCGTACGTTTCAATCCGTCTGGGTCGCCGCGGTCATGATGTATTTCATCAGGGCTCGGCATTGTTCCGCCAACGTGCCACTTGGCACGCGCCAGATGATCGATGCGGGTGTCTTAAGCCTGCTTGTCCTGCCATTAAGCCCCGTCGTTCAACCGCATCATGGCGTCGTGATGTTCATCCCCGCGATGGTGTTGATCCGCGTCCTCTTTGACGCCTCAGTCGCTCCTGCGTTTCGGACTTCCGCCGGCGCTATTCTGTCTGCCTGCTATGTCGAATTGCAGTTTGGTCCCAGGATCCAGCTTCGTGGAATCGGCATGATGACCTGCGTCATGATCTTGATGTCCGGTTTGATCCTGGCTTTCGGCGCGCTGAGCCGTCTCCCGGCCGATGCTCGCGGGAAGGAAGCGGTGTCATGATGAACTGCAGTGACTAGGCCGCTCGTTTGGTCACAGGCGCGACGGCAAAATCGGCTTCCGCTTGAGTACTGCTGCCGCCTGTGATCGCCAGAGCGAACCCGAGATATGACACTGCCAGGAACAAGAATATGACAAAGAGCACGGAGAGCAGTGCTGTCAGCATGGTGACACCTTGCTCAGCATCTGGAAGCTTTACAGCTACCATAGATGCATGTCATCGCAATGGCACCTAGGATCGTGGCCAGAGGTGGAAAACTTAAGAAGGTACGAGTACAAACAACTTAATGAGTGTAGGCCGGCGCGGAGGCGCCTTGGCGAATTTCTATGGAAGATGTCGAGTGCACCGGGGCGGGTTTCGCGGTCTCCATTACCGCCATGAGCAGTTCCCGTTCCATATCGGACTGCCCCGCGGCGCGAGCCACCTCGGTCCCGTGGACTGCACACGACATCGTCATCTCAGAGGGGTCGACGGCGAGTCTGGAAGGAAGCGGCGAAAGACGCCTTTCAATAGCGGCAGGAAGCAGAGTGGGAGCCGTCTTTGGAACGCCGAGGGCACGAGAGGCCTGCTTGAGCAGACCCACATCGATTTGAATTTCCCGGGTATCGTGGCTCCTCCGACAATGATCGTAGATATTCCACATCTGCATGAAGCTGGTGTTGTCCCCCGCCATAGAGCCCG
Source organism: Nitrospira sp. (assembly GCA_035252115.1). Classification (GTDB taxonomy): domain Bacteria; phylum Nitrospirota; class Nitrospiria; order Nitrospirales; family Nitrospiraceae; genus Nitrospira_C. The sequence goes on from DATFDJ010000242.1 coordinate 22,890, forward strand.
GCCCTAATCGAGTCTGGCAGCTGGTCGTCAGGAGGCCGATGAGCAACCCAACGAGCGCCGTGCTGCTGCGTGTTCCCGGCTTCATATGGCTATTCTATCGGTCCTCGGTGAGGGTGCGAAAGTTGGTTAGAACCCCAGAACGTCGGCTCGCTGCGCCATTGTGGGAGATCCTGATCCCGTGCTGCCCTTTTCCCTCCTATTGCTTCGCCTCATATCAAGGCATACACTACCTCCCCGCTCAAAGGGGGCTGCTGTGTCCTCTAGCGATGTCCATAACCTCACCATCCTCGTCATTGATGGGAACGACCACGATCGACAGTATTTTACAACTCGCCTCCGACTCTCCTGTGCGGACTGCGTTGTCTTAGAAGCCGTTGAAGGAAAGTCCGGTTTGGACCTGTGCGAGTCTCAGAAAATCGATTGCGTTGTCCTCGATCTCGACTTGCCGGACACATCCGGTTTTGAAATCTTAGTACGATTAGTGCCGGTCGTGAGTCGACCGTCCATAGCGATCATTGTTCTCACACACACCGACCATGACATGCTGAGAACGCTTGCTCTCAAAAATGGCGCGTTTGCCTATCTCATCAAAGGGCACACCTCCAGCGATGTTCTGGAGAAGACCATCCGCAAAGCGATGAACGCCATCATCCCGAAGACGACAGACCGTCGTTCAATATGGGACTGATATGGAGGCGGCGCGCACATCTACGCGGAACGCCTCAATGTCCGGTTGGATGGTAGGCTAAGCGGGAACTTCGCCAAGACTCGAACAGTCTCCTATCGCGCCACAAGCCGCAAGCCCAACGGGTGTTACACAGGTTCGAATTGAGTGAGCTGGACGGTAACGTGGGAAACTACTGATACGGCTTACGTACATCCGCGTGAACTTATACTGCGGCATCGTGTTGAGAGACGAAAGTCAAGACGTGTACAACTAGGTGCTGAAAGAGATTCCTCGTTTCCAGCAAATGGCTTAGGCAGTTGCTATTGATCTAAATGGTCTGAGTCTCCTTCTGATTCTCAAATGTTGTAACGCACGGCCTCATGGGTAAACGAGACAGGCGAAGAGACGCCGTGTGGGTGTCTCGGATCTGAGAACTCGCGAAACCAATTGGGTCTTGTAACCTATCCAATCCCACCAGCGACTTTGGACACAGCCATGATGTTTGGCGGACGTGGGAAAAGTATCTTGAGTCCTTGACAAATGACCCAAAGGGGCACATAAGACGATCATGCGTGGAATATCTGGAACCCACCGAGCGTTTGGCATACTGGTCATTCTATTCGTGTTGGGTGGCCTCTGTTGGCTGGACA